>JAEWLC010000029.1 GCA_023393475.1 Pseudomonadota bacterium | reverse complement strand
TAGCGGCTCATCCGGCGAACCGGATCATGCCGCGCGTGCTTTGGGCCTGGACCAGCCCGACGGCCGACCCACCCAACCTCCACCGCACCAACCACTCGTCATGATCTCGCTTCGGTGCAGCGGACGAGGCGGAGAATCGCACGGGCCGGGGGTGAGGGGGATTAGTTTGCTTCGGCCGTCGAAATTGACCGTGGCATCCATCGGGCATAGCGTTTTCGGATCGTTCGCGGAGCGAGGAAATACTGGCGGAGGCTCCGGACGGTCTACGGAGGAACTTTGCATGTCGATTTCCGGCCGATCAGAACAAGCCCTGCTCAATCACGATGAACTTGAGGTGGTGAAGCCAACCCACCACCCTGCCATCCTGGGGCTCGACGCCGACGAGTTGCGAGCCCAGCGGCCACGGCTGCGGCAGATGTACGAGAAGGAGCGGACGCTGGCCTGGCAGAAGCGCCGCGAGGTCCGCGGCAAGGCCGAGCCGCGTGGAGGCAGTTTTCCCGGAACGGCCGAACGCTCGCTCAACCGCAAGCAGGTGTTCGCGAGTGCCCTGCAGCGCGTGAACAAGGAAATCAGCCGCATCGACCGTCTCGCCGCAAGGGCGGCGACGGCAGCCGGCGCCCAGCGGGCTCTTGCGCTGCGCAAGGCGGGCGAGGCCGCGCTTCACCCGGCGCCGGGCCAGACCGCGCGTTCCGGGATGAAGGCGAAGGCCAGCACGCGGGGACGGACCAAGGTCAGTCCGCAGAAGGTCGGCAGCGTCTCCCAGGCCAACAAGAAGTCACAGGCCGCGAAAGACAAGCGCGCCTGAGACGCGATCGATCATGAAGAAAGGGCCGGTCTTTCTACCGGCCCACTCGACACTTATGCCGCTTCCGCGTGTTCGCCCGGCTCGGCCGGGCGAAGGATCAGGCCGCTGTCGCCGCCATCGACGATCACCGTCTGGCCGTCGCCGACCGTGCCGCCGAGAATCGCTTCCGCCAGCCGGTCCTGCACTTCGCGCTGGATGACGCGCTTGAGCGGGCGCGCGCCATAGGCCGGATCGTAGCCCTCGTTCGCCAGCCAGTCGCGGGCCGCGGGCGTGAGCTCGAGGTTGATCTCGCGCTCCCTGAGCAGGTTCCGCAGCCGCCCGAGCTGGATATCGACGATATCGCCCATGTGCTGCCGCTCGAGCCGGTGGAAGACGATGATGTCGTCGACCCGGTTGAGGAACTCGGGCCGGAACGAGGCCTTCACCACGTCCAGCACCTTGCCGCGCACCAGTTCGACCGACTCGCCGTCCTTGAGCTGCACCAGGTACTCCGAACCGAGGTTCGAGGTCATGATGATGAGCGTGTTGCGGAAATCGACCGTCCGCCCCTGCCCGTCCGTCAGCCGGCCGTCGTCGAGCACCTGCAACAGGATGTTGAACACATCCGGATGCGCCTTCTCGATCTCGTCGAACAGCACGACCTGGTAGGGCCGGCGGCGAACCGCCTCGGTCAGCACCCCGCCCTCGTCGTAGCCGACATAGCCCGGAGGGGCGCCGATCAGACGGGCGACCGAGTGCTTTTCCATGAACTCGCTCATGTCGAGCCGGACCATGGCGTGCTCGTCGTCGAACAGGAACTGCGCGAGACTCTTGGTGAGCTCGGTCTTGCCGACGCCGGTTGGGCCGAGGAACATGAACGAGCCAATCGGCCGGTTCGGATCCTGGAGGCCAGCCCGGGCACGCCGCACGGCCTTCGCCACGGCTTCCACCGCTTCGGCCTGGCCGATGACCCGCTTGCCTAGCTCGCCTTCCATGTTGAGCAGCTTCTCGCGCTCGCCTTCGAGCATGCGATCGACCGGGATGCCGGTCCACCGGCTCACCACCTGGGCGATATGGGTGGGCTGGACGACTTCCTCGACCATCGGATTGCCGGGCTTGCCGTCGCCATCGGGATCGTCGGCCGCCTTGATGCGCCGCTCGAGATCGGGAATGACGCCATAGGCCAGCTCGCCCGCCCGGGCGAGATTGCCCTGGCGCTGCGCCAGCTCGAGTTCGGTGCGGGCCTTGTCGAGCTCTTCCTTGAGCTTCTGGCCGCCCTGCATGCGCTCCTTCTCGGCCTGCCAGCGCTGGGTGAGCGCATTGGCCTGCTCCTCGAGGTCGGCGAGTTCCTGCTCGAGCCGGCCGAGACGGGTCTTCGACCCCTCGTCCGATTCCTTCTTCAGCGCCTCGCGCTCGATCTTGAGCTGCATGATGCGGCGATCAAGTTCGTCGAGCTCCTCGGGCTTCGATTCGGCGGCCATGCGCAGGCGCGCCGCCGCCTCGTCGATGAGGTCGATGGCCTTGTCGGGCAGGAACCGGTCGGCGATGTAGCGGTTCGAGAGCGTCGAAGCCGCGACGATGGCCGAATCCGAGATCCGGATGCCGTGGTGCAGCTCGTACTTCTCCTTCAAACCGCGCAGGATCGAGATCGTGTCTTCGACCGTCGGCTCGGAAACGAACACCGGCTGGAAGCGACGGGCGAGTGCTGCGTCCTTCTCGACATGCTTGCGGTACTCGTCGAGCGTCGTCGCGCCGACGCAGTGGAGCTCACCGCGGGCGAGCGCCGGCTTCAGGAGGTTAGAGGCGTCCATGGCGCCATCGGTCTTGCCAGCCCCGACGAGCGTGTGCATCTCGTCGATGAACAGGATGATCTGCCCCTCGGCCGAGGAAATCTCGTTGAGCACGGCCTTGAGCCGCTCCTCGAACTCGCCGCGATATTTCGCGCCGGCGATGAGTGCGCCCATGTCGAGCGACAGCAGCGACTTGTTCTTCAGCGATTCCGGCACGTCGCCATTGACGATGCGCATGGCGAGGCCTTCGACGATGGCGGTCTTGCCGACGCCGGGCTCGCCGATCAGCACCGGATTGTTCTTGGTTCGGCGGCTCAGCACCTGGATGGTGCGGCGAATCTCCTCGTCGCGGCCGATGACCGGATCGATCTTGCCCTCGCGGGCGGCCTCGGTGAGATCGCGCGCATACTTCTTCAGCGCGTCGTAGGCGTTCTCGGCCGAAGCGGAATCGGCGGTGCGGCCCTTGCGGATCTCGTTGATCGCCTCGTTGAGGCCGGCCGGCTTCACCCCGGCGGAGGCAAGGATCTTGCCCGCGTCGGTGTCCTTCTCGATGGCCAGCGCCAGCAGCAGCCGCTCGACCGTGACGAACGAGTCGCCGGCCTTCTGCGCGGCGCTCTCGGCGGTGTCGAACACGCGTGCGAGTTCGCGGCCGAGATAGAGCTGGCCGTTGTCGCCGGAGACCTTTGGAATCTTGTTGAGGGCCGCCTCGGTCTCGGCGCGCGCGATCTTGGCGTCGCCGCCGGCCTTGGTGATCAGCCCCGCCGCCATGCCCTCTTCGTCGTCGAGCAGCACCTTCAAGAGGTGGATCGGCGCGAACTGCTGGTGGCCCTGGCCGAGGGCGAGCTGCTGGGCATTCTGGATGAAGCCGCGCGCGCGCTCGGTGTATTTCTCTATGTTCATTCAACTCTCCTCTTTGCACGCCGGTCCGCCCTCGATGAGGCACGGGTCCAACGCCTGAAGTGTTGATTTGGCTCAAGCCGGCAGGGCCGGAGCCAGATCAGTCCGGAGGCCCGCTCGGCGGCGCTCCCCGGTTACGAGGCTGATATGGGGAGCAGTTTCAAAAACAAAAGGCCGGGATCGCTCCCGGCCTCTCGAATTTCCAAGGCTCTAGAAACCTCACTCGGCCGGCGCGTTGCCGGCGGTGAGGAAGGCCGGCAGTTCGCCGACCTCGGGCTGCGGGGAATTGGCGGGATCGCCGCCTTCGCCACCGCCCTGCCCGCCGCGCGAGCGACGGCGCGGACGGCGGTCGCGCCGGCGCTGGCCTTCGCCATCGGCCTGCTGCGTCTCGCCCTCGCCGGCCGGTGCGGCTTCGGCAACGGTGTTGCCGTCGACGTCACCTGCCTCGGCGGCCGGTGCGTCACTCGCCACCTGCTGCTGCGGCTGCTGGTTGTGCTGCTGGCCGCCGCCCTGCTGCTGGCCGTTCTGCTGGAACGGCTGGCGCGGCTCGGGCGAGGCGAAGCGATCGTTGATCGGGGCGAAATCGTCGTCGAAATCGTCCTCTTCGGTCGCGGTCTCGCCGCGGAACTGCGCCTGCTGGGCCTGCTGGGCCGCGGAAATGATGCGGAAGTAGTGCTCGGCGTGCTGGAGATAATTCTCCGCCATCACGCTGTCGCCGCTCGACTGCGCGTCGCGGGCGAGCTGCAGGTACTTCTCGGCGACGTGGGCGGCGTTGCCGCGCACCTTCACGTCCGGTCCGTTGCTCTCGTAGTTCCGGCTCAGCGGGTTGCCGTGCTTGCGGCCACCATTGTTGTTCCGGCCGCGGGAGCGGTTCTTGTTGTTCTGTTGGTTTGGTCTCATCGTCTCTTTTCAAGCCTTGGAAAAGAATACTGAAGGCAACATCTGGCCATCGGACACCGGGGGCCGCGGACGCCGAGCATGGCGTGAGCAGTCAGTTCCTCGCGGTGCCAGAGCTATCGCGGTTATGCCACTTGCGGCCCATCAACGCGCCTCGGTTCCTCGTCCGAGTGTCGAACACTGCCAATTGCAGTTTCGCCGATGAGCGGGTGGCCGTCTCCTGGGTGCGATCTACTCACACCGCTGACAGCAAGCGGAACCTATATGGTTCGCCCCGTTATTCCAAGTGTAAAATATGGGCACTCCCTAACGAGTGCTCAAGAGGCAACAGTCACCCGCGCCAGGATGACGCGGTCGAGACCGGCGAGATCCCGCGCCACCTCGACCTCCGCAAAGCCTGCGCCGACGAGAATATCGCTCACTGCGCTCGCCTGCGCCGACCCGATCTCGAGCACCAGCACACCCTCGGGCTTGAGGAAGAGACCGGCCTCCGAAGCGATGGCGCGATAGGCCTCGAGCCCGTCCGGCCCGCCATCGAGGGCGAGGCGCGGGTCGTGCTCGCGCACCTCCGGCATCAGCGTCGCGATGACGGCGGTTTCGATATAGGGCGGGTTGGAGGTGATGAGGTCGAAGCGCGCCCCCGGCTCCAGCGGATCGAACCACGAGCCCTTGAGCGTTTCGAAGCGGTCGCCCACCCCATGCCGGTTGGCGTTGAACCGCGCCATCTCCAGCGCTTCGGCGGAAAGGTCGACGGCGACGGCGGTGACGTCGGAATACTCGGTCAGCAGCGAAATCGGGATGCAGCCGGTGCCGGTGCCGAGATCGAGGACGCGGGCGCCGTCGAGCGGCCCGATGATCTCGAGCCCGCGCTCGACGATCAGCTCGGTCTCGGGACGAGGCACGAGGGTCGCGGCATTGAGCTTGAAGCTCAACCCCCAGAACTCCTTTTCGCCGAGGATGCGGACCACCGGTTCGCCCTTGATGCGCCTCGTCGCGTAGCCTTCGAGGACATGCAGTTGCTCGGCCGGCACGGTTTCACGCTCGCGGTTGACCAGTTCAAGCCGGTCCATCCCGAACGCTGCCTCGGCGAACAGCCTTGCGTCCAGTTCCGCCGTGTCGATGCCGGCCCGCCGGAACAGGTCGCGTACCCCCCGCCATGCTGCGCCGACGCTGAGTGTCAGGAAACCCCCTCCATGGCCGCCAGCTGCGCCGCCTGGTTCTCGGTGATCAGCGCCGACACCAGTTCGTTGAGTGCATCGCCCGCCACGACCTTGTCGAGCTTGTAGAGCGTCAGGTTGATCCGATGATCGGTTACCCTTCCTTGAGGGAAATTGTACGTGCGAATGCGTTCGGACCGGTCGCCGGAGCCCACCTGTTCCTTGCGGGATTCGGAGCGGGCCGTGTCGCGCGCATGGCGCTGCTCTTCATAGAGCCGGGCCTGCAACACCTTCATGGCAGTGGCCCGGTTCTGATGCTGCGACTTCTGCGACGCCGTCACCACGATCCCCGAGGGAATATGCGTGATGCGCACAGCCGAGTCGGTGGTGTTGACGTGCTGACCGCCGGCGCCCGACGAGCGCATCGTATCGATGCGGATATCCTCGGGCTTGATGTCGATCTCGATGTCCTCGATCTCGGGCAGCACCGCGACCGTCGCGGCGGAGGTGTGGATGCGGCCCTGCGTCTCGGTCGCCGGCACGCGCTGCACCCGGTGAACCCCGCTCTCGTATTTCAGCTTGGCGTAGGCGCCCTTGCCGGTGATGTTGGCGACGACTTCCTTGTAGCCGCCCATTTCGCCCGGCGTTTCCTCCATCAGGCTGAACTTCCAGCCTTCGAGATCGGCGTAGCGCTGGTACATACGGAGGAGATCGCCCGCGAACAGGGCCGCCTCGTCGCCACCGGTTCCGGCGCGCACTTCGAGGATGACGCTCTTGTCGTCGGCGGCATCCTTGGGCAGCAGCAGGATCTGGATTTCGCCGATGGCCTGCTCGATCCTCGGCTTCAGCTCGGCAATTTCCGCCGACGCCATCTCGGCCATTTCCTTGTCGCCCGAACTGACCAGCTCCTGCGCCGATTCGAGATCGGCGACGAGCTTGCGATAGGCCTGGATCGGCCGCACCAGCGGCTCGAGCTCGGCATATTCCTTGCTGAGCCTGACGAACTCGTCGGCCGCCGGGCCGGCCGACATCGCCGCCTCGATATAGTCGAAGCGCTTGGTCAGCGCGTCCAGTTTGTCCTCGGGAAGAGTAGCCATGTAAACCTAGATCACGAGCCCCTGCCGGTCGGCCCAGTCGAGCAGCAGGTCGCGGATATTGGGGCCGTTCGCGCCTTCCAGCAGGGCGGCGGAGACAGAGTTGCGGATGGGCCCGAGTTCGAGCCCGAGGATCATTTCCTTGATCGGTCCGACCGACGGCGGGCTCATCGACAGCTTGGTCATGCCGATGGCGAGCAGCGCCAGCGCTTCGATGGTCCGGCCGGCGAGTTCGCCGCACATCGTAAGCGGCACGTTGTAGCGCCTGGCCATATCGACGATGTGCTTCAGTGCGCGCAGGCGCGGCAGCGCGATCGGATCATAGGCCTTGGCGACGCGCTTGTTGCCGCGATCGGCAGCGGTGAGGAACATCACGAGATCGTTCGAGCCAATCGAGACGAAATCGGCCTCGGGCAGCACCTGGTCGAGCTCCCACAGCAGCGACGGCACCTCGATCATGGCGCCCAGCTCGAGCTTGCTCGGCACCTTCTGGCCGGCATTCTTCATGCGCTCGAGTTCCTTGTTGACCACGAGGCGGGTCTGCCGGAACTCCCAGGCATCGGTGACCATGGGGACGAGAATCTTCATCGGCCCGCCATCGGCGGCCTGCAGCAGGGCGCGGATCTGGATACGCAACAGGCCTTGCCGGTCGAGAGCCAATCGCAAGGACCTGAACCCCATCGCGGGATTTTCTTCCGCCTCGTAGCGCAGGTACGGGATGACCTTGTCGCCGCCGATATCGAGCAGGCGGAAGACGATCGGCTTGCCCTCGGTCAGCCGGATGGCCTCGGTGTAGAGCTCGACCTGCTCGCGCAGCCGCGGCAGGCGCGAGGCGATCATGAACTGCAGCTCCGTGCGGAACAGCCCGACGCCCGCGGCCCCGGTATCCTGCAGCATCGGCAGGTCGGCGACGATGCCGGAATTGTGCAGCAGCGTCACCTCGACGCCGTCGCGGGTGACCGCTGGCTTGTCCTTCAACTCGAGATAGTGCGCGCGGCGCTTCGCACCGAGCCGTACCTTGTCGACATAGACCTGGATCATGTCGCGGGTCGGCCGGAGATAGACCGTGCCGGCCTGGCCATCGACGATAATGTCGTCGCCGTTTTCCGACAGCGACACGATGTTCTCCGCCTGCCCGACGGCGACGAGCCCGAGCGACTTGGCGACGATCGCGACATGGCTGATCGCGGCGCCTTCCTCGAGCACCACGGCGCGGAGCCGCGTCCGGTCGTATTCCAGGAGGTCCGCCGGGCCCATGTTGCGGGCAACGAGGATGGCGTTCTCGGGCAGGTCCTTCTTGCCCACCGCGCCGCCGTCGCCGGTCAGGACGCGCAGCAGCCGGTTGGCGAGATCGTCGAGGTCGTGCAGGCGATCCTTGATGTAGGGATCGGTCGACCGCATCATCCGGGCACGCGTGTCGTTCTGCACCCGCTCGACCGCCGCCTCGGCAGTAAGGCCGTTGTCGATCGCCTCGTTCAGCCGGTCCACCCAGCCGCGATCGTTGGCGAACATGCGGTAGCTCTCGAGGATCTCGCGATGATCCGAAAAGCTCTGCATGTCGCCATGGCTGAGCATGTGGTCGATCGAGAGCCGCATCTGGTCGAGCGCCTCGCGCAGGCGCTGCAGCTCGATCTCGGTATCTTCGGCGACGAAGTTGGTGACGACGACACGCGGATCGTGCAGCACCACCTGTCCGAGCGCCACGCCGTCCGAAAAGCCATTGCCGGCGAACTGCCGTGGCCGGCGCAGGTCGATATCCTGGCCCGGCTTGATGAGCGCATCGAAATCGGCGGTCGACATCATCTCGGCGAGCAGCGTCGCCGTGGTGAGCATCGCCTCGATCTCGTCCTCGCCGTAGACATGCGCGTCGCGATTCTGGACGACCAGCACGCCAAGCGTCTGGCCGGCGCGCAGCACCGGCACGCCGAGAAAGGCGAGGAAGGCCTCCTCGCCGGTTTCCGGCCGATAGGCGAAGGCCGGATGCACGGTGGCATTGTCGAGGCTGAGCGGCTCGGCCTGCTTGGCGATGAGGCCGACAAGGCCTTCGCCCAACCGCAGCGTGGTGGTGTGCACCGCTTCGGGCTTGAACCCCTGGTTGGCGAAGAGTTCGAGCGCGTTATCGTCGCGCAGCACGTAGAACGAGCAGACGTCCGCGTGCATGTTCTGGGCGATGAGGCCCACGATCTTGTCGAGCCGAGCCTGCGAAGCCAAAGGCTCCGCCATGGTTTCGCGCAACTGCTTCAGGAGCACGCGCGGCCCGCTGATCGTTGTGGCCATGATTCCCGCCCGGCGGCCCGGCGCCGCCCTATCGCCAGGGGCGCCGTGACCGGGGTCTAGGCGTCTCAGGCGTCCTGATTGTCCAACCCGTAATACGTATGGAGCGCCCGAACCGCAAGTTCGGCATATTCATCATCGATCAGGACCGAGGTCTTGATTTCCGACGTGGTGATCAACTGGATGTTGATCGACTTGTCGGCAAGGGCCTTGAACATCGAGGCGGCAACGCCGGCATGGTTGCGCATGCCCACGCCCACTACCGACACCTTGGCGCCGCCCTTGGCGCTCTGGATCTTGGCGTATTCGAACTTGCCGGCCTGCCCGGCTGCCTCGAGCGCCTTCACCGCCTTGTCGTGCTCGGCATCGGGCACGGTGAAGGTGATGTCGGTGGTCGAGCCGTCCTCGGAGACGTTCTGCACGATCATGTCGACCACGATCGACTCGTCGGCCAGCGCGCCGAAGATCGAGGCGGCGACGCCCGGCCGGTCCTTGACGTCGCGCAGGGTGATCTTGGATTCGGCCCGCGCCAGCGTGACGCCCGAAACGATCTGCTGTTCCATGATCTCATCCTCATCGCATACGATAGTGCCGGGAACGCCCGGCGTGCCGTCCGGCGCAATCTGCGGCGCATTCGGATCGTCGAAACTGGAGCGGACGGTGAGGCGCACCTTGTGCGCCATCGCCATCTCGACGGCGCGGATCATCAGCACCTTGGCGCCGAGCGATGCCATTTCCAGCATCTCCTCGAAGGCGATCCTGGTGAGCCGCCTGGCCTTGGGATCGACGCGCGGGTCGGTGGTGTAGACGCCATCCACATCCGTGTAGATGTCGCAACGGTCGGCGCCGACGGCAGCGGCCACCGCCACCGCGGAGGTGTCAGAGCCGCCACGGCCCAGCGTGGTGAGGCGGCCCGACGGCGCGATGCCCTGGAAGCCGGTGACCACCGGGACCACCCCGGTGGTCATGCGGTTGAGCAGCTCGGTGGGGTCGATGTCGACGATGCGGGCGGCGCCGTGCGAGTCGTCGGTCTTGATCGGCACCTGCCAGCCCTGGAAGGAGCGGGAGGGGACGCCCATTTCGCTGAGCACGACGGCCATCAGGCCGGCCGTCACCTGCTCGCCCGAGGCGACCACCGCGTCGTACTCGCGGGCGTCGTGGAGCTTCGAAGCCTCGTTGACCCAGCCGACCAGCTCGTTGGTCTTGCCGCTCATGGCCGAGACGACCACCGCGACCTCGTTGCCGGCCTCGACCTCGCGCTTGACGTGGCGCGCCGCCTGGCGGATGCGCTCGACGTTGGCGACCGAGGTGCCGCCGAACTTCACTACGAT
>JAEWLC010000014.1 GCA_023393475.1 Pseudomonadota bacterium | reverse complement strand
CATCAGGGCGCGGGTGTAGTCGGACTTGGGGCGCTCGAAGATTTCCACCGCGGGGCCATATTCCACCGCCTTGCCGTCGCGCATCACCAGGATGTCGTTGGCCAGCGCACGGACGACGCGCAGGTCGTGCGAGATGAAGAGGTAGGAAAGGTTGTGCTTGAGTTGCAGCTCGCGCAGCAGGTCGACGACATTGGCCTGCACGCTCATGTCGAGGGCTGAGGTCGGCTCGTCCAGCACGACGAATTTCGGTTTCAGCGCCATGGCGCGGGCGATGGCGATGCGCTGGCGCTGGCCGCCGGAGAATTCGTGCGGGTAGCGCTTGAGGATGGTGGGATCGAGCCCCACGGATTCCAGCGCCGCGGACACGAGCGTGCGCTGGTCACCGGGAATGCGCAGCGAGCGCAGCGGCTCGGAGACGATGGATAGGACGTTCTGGCGTGGGTCGAGCGAGGAGTAGGGGTCCTGGAAAACCGCCTGCACCTGCCGGCGATAGTCGTGCATGAATGTGCCGCTACGGGAGTCCAGGGTGGTGCCATCGAACAGGATCGTGCCGCTGTCCGGCCGCTCGAGTCCGAGGAGGAGGCGGAGGAGGGTGGTCTTGCCCGAGCCGGACTCGCCGACCAGACCTACGCTGGTGCCCGGCTTCACCTCCACTGATACATTTTCGAGCACCTGTCGGCCACGGGCGTAGGCGAAGCTCACGTCTTTCGCGGAGATGAGGCTCATGCCGCTCCTCCCAACGCCACATCGAGGGAACGGGCCGCGGCCACCAGCGACTTCGTATAGTCATGCTCGGGCGCCGCGAACACCTTCCCGACCGGACCCTGCTCGACCGTCTCGCCGCGCCGGAGGACCATCACGCGATCCACCAAGCCGGCGACCACGGGCAGGTCGTGGCTGATGAACAGCAGCGCCATGTTGCGTTCGCGTACCAGCCGATCGAGCAGTCTCACGATCTCGGCCTGCGTGGTCACGTCGAGCGCTGTGGTCGGTTCGTCGGCAATCAGCAGTTGCGGTCGGCAGGCGAGGGCGATGGCGATGGCCACGCGCTGGCGCTGGCCGCCTGAGATTTCGTGCGGATATGAGCGCGCGATACGCTCGGGTTGCGGCAGCGCGACCTGTTCGAGGAGGCCGATGACCTCTCGCTCGAGGGCGGGTCCGTTGAGGTCCTGCCCATCGCGACGGGCGCGGCGACGAAGTGGTTCCGCAATCTGTCGACCGAGCCGCATCAGCGGATCGAGGGCGGTTAGCGGCTCCTGGAAGACCACCGCCGACACCGTGCCGCGCAACTGGTCGAGAGCACGGTCGGGCGCACCGATCACTTGGCTGCCGCCGAGGTGCACGGAGCCGGTGGCGTCGATCGATTTCGGCAGCAGCCCCGTCGCGGCCATAGCCGTGAGCGACTTGCCCGAGCCCGACTCGCCTATGAGCCCGACTCGCTCTCCTGGAGAGATGCTGAGCGACAGGTTGGAGACGAGCGGCACCCCATCTGCGGAGAGGTTCAGTCCCTGGATATCGAGGATGTCGCTCATCGCGTGATCCTCCGAGTCGGATCGGCGAGGTCGCGCAGGCCGTCGGCCAGCAGGTTCACCCCGATCACCAGCGACACAAGTGCGATACCCGGGGCGATGGCGCCGATCGGAGCGGTGTAGACCGTACCTTGTGCCTCCTGCAGCAACCGGCCCCAGGACGCATTGGGCGGTGGGGCGCCGAGACCGAGATAGGAGAGGGACGCTTCGGCGATGACGGCGAGGCCAAACTGCAGCGCGAAATTCACCGACAGCGTCGGCCAGATATTGGGGAGCACATGGCCGAAGACGATCCCCAGCCAGGACGTACCGGAGGTCCGGGACGCCGTGATGTAGTCCATCAGCAGCACGCGCTTGGCGAGGATGCGGGTCAGCCGGGCGACGATGGCGGAAAGTGCAATTCCGAGAGCGAGGATCGCCGTGCCGAGGCTGGCGGTATCGCTCGCGGCAACCACCAGCATGGCGATCAGCAGGGTGGGGAAGGCGATGAGGATGTCGAGCGTCGCCGCCAGCGCGTCGTCGAGCAGCTTCGTGGCGAAGGCAGCCAGCATGCCGAGCGTCACGCCGATGACCGCGCCGATGGCGACGGCGCCAAGACCGACGATCAGCGCGATGCGCGAGCCGATCATGATCTGGGTGAAGAAGTCGCGGCCCAGTCGGTCGGTGCCAGCCCAATGGGCGAATGATGGCGGCTCAAGCCGCCCGCCGGTCAGGGTCGTGGGATCGTAGGGCGTCCAGACGAGGGTGAGGAGGGCAACAGCAACATGCAGGCCCACGAGGATCGCGCCGATCCAGAGGCTGAGCGAATAGTCTCGGCGCGCTGGTGCTGCCTGATCGAGCGTCGTCATGAGTGGCTACGTCCCCGAAGTCGCGGGTCGACCAGCCGCTGCAGCAGGTCGGCGGCAAAGCCGATCAGCAGCACGAGCAGGGTGGAAACGAACAACACGCCTTGAACATTGGGATAGTCGCGCTGCTGGATCGCGAGCAGCAGCATCGAGCCGAGGCCGGGCAGCGCGAACACCTTCTCGACGACCACCGCACCGAGGAAGGTCGTCGCGAGTTCGATGCCGAGGATGGAGATCACCGGCACCGCGCCGTTGCGAATGCCGTGACGGACGAGAGCCTCGGGGAAACTGGAGCCGTGAGCCCGGGCCGTTCGGATGAAGTCGCTGCCGATCACGTCCTGCGTGGCGGAGCGCACGTAGCGCAGCAGCGACGCCGCTATCACCAGCGCGACCGTGAGCACGGGCAGAACCATGGCCGTCGCGGCTTCACCGAAATTCGTCCAGCCCTTCAGCGGAAAGCCGCCTGAAGGAAAGATGCGCAGGTTGATGGCGAAGATCGTCACGATGAGGATGCCGAGCCAGAACACCGGGATGGCGATGCCGAGCTGGCTCACCACGGAGATGGCCGCGCCGTACCATTTGTCCGACTTCACCGCGGAGACGATGCCGAGCGGCACGGCGATCACGGTGGCGAGAAGGAAGCCGAAGATGGTGAGGGGGAGCGTGACGCTCATCCGGTTGCCTATTTCCTCGAGCACCCCCGCCTTGCTGACGAATGACTGACCGAGGTCGAACCGGGCGAGGTTGGCGATGAAGCTCGCGAATTGCATGAGCAGCGGCTGGTCCGACCCGATCTGCGCCCGTGCGGCGGCGATCTGCTGTTCCGTCGCGCCCACGCCGAGCAGCGCGTTGGCCGGATCACCGGGAAGCAGGCGCAGCAGGATGAACAGCACCACGGCCGCAATCAGCAGCGAGAGCAGCAGGATGACAAGGCGCCGTAGGAGGTAGGTGAGAATGGTCGGGGCTTTCGGAAAGCAACGGGCGCCGCACTGTACCGTGCGGCGCCCGCGTCGTCATGGGTTGGTGGCGCTTACTGCGCCTTCTTGATCCCGTAGGCGAAGAACTGCGAGTTGAGGCCGTTCACCGGGTAGCCCGAGACGTTCGCGGCCGAAACCACGATCTGCGGGTAGAGGTAGAGCCAGTTGCTGGCGGCGTCCTCGGCGATCAGCTTGTTCGCTTCGGTGAGCTTGGCGACCTGATCCGCCTCGGTCGGGGCGCTCTCGCTGTCGGCGATAAGCTTCACGACATCGGGGTTGTTGTAGCCCCAGTAAAAGTCCGGGTTGCCGTAGAAGACGATATCGCGGTGGTTCACGTGCTCCTGCAGCGTCGCCTGGAAGTCGTGCGCCTTGTAGATCTTCTCGTACCACTCGTTGGCGGTGATGATGTTGATGTTCACCTTTACGCCGACCTTGGCGTACTCTGCCTGCAGGAACTGCGCGACGATCGGATGCGGGTCGTAGTCCGGGGTATCGAGCGTGAACTCGAAGCCATCGGGGTAACCGGCCTCGGCGAGGAGCGCCTTGGCGGCGTCGAGGTCATAGGCGTCGACACCGGTGAGGTCGACGTACCACGGGTCGGTCGGCGGAACGAACGAGCCGATCAGCGTGCCGTACTCGCCCCAGATCGAATTGAGGAGCTTCGCCTTGTCGGTGGCCTTGGCGAGGGCTTTGCGCACCTTGACGTTGTCGAACGGCGCGACGCGGTCGTTCCAGGCGAGCAGTTCCTTGGTGGTCGAGGCGCCCTCGGTCACGGTGAAGGCCGGGTTGCCGGCGAACTGAGCCAACGAATCCGGGCTCTGGACCGAGGTGATCACGTCCACTGCGTTGGTCAGCAGTGCGTTGTTCAGCGCGGTGGCGTCGGTGAAGTAGGTATAGACCACTTCCGCGTTGGTAGGCGCAGTGCCCCAGTACTTGTCGTTGCGGGCCAGCGCGAGGGCCGAGCCACGGCGCCATTCTTCGAGCGAATAGGGGCCGGTGCCGTCTTCCGTCGCGGTGATGTCGGTGGCCGCGTCGTTGACGATCCAGACGTAGCTGAGGTTGTAGGGCAGGGAGATCGAGCGAGCGGAGAGCGTGATGACGACAGTCGAGTCATCCGGCGTCTCGATGCCGGTGATGGTCGAGAGGCTCTTCTTGCGCGAGCTCTTCGAGGCCTCGGCAGTGACGCGCTCGATCGAGTACTTCACGTCCGCCGCGGTCAGCGGGTCGCCCGAGTGGAAGGTCACGCCCGGCTTCAGCTTGAAGGTGTAGGTGAGCCCGTCCTCGGAAGCGGTGTAGCTCTCGACGAGCTTGGGCTCGACCGTGCCGGCATCGGTGAGCTGGAACAGGGCCTCGTAGACGTTGCCGTTGAAGGCCTCGTTGATGCCCTGGCCGGCGCCTGCGGTGTTGTCGAGGTTCTGCGGCTCGTAGAGCGAGCCGATGCGGATCGTAGCGTTTGCATCGAAGTCCTGCGCCATGGCGACAGGCGCGAAGGCAACGCTGCCGAGCAGGACGGCCGCCAGCAAGGCGCGGTGATTGATGAGGGACATGTTTGCTCCGTTCTTTTTGGGCCGGGCCAGGGGCCGCAATGCCAATGGGACCGCAATGGCCCCGATTAGGCCGATAGATACCCCGTCGGCCCGTTTCGCCCTATCCCCCCGCCGGGGCAATCCTGCCAATGGGGCGACCGCGGGGGAAACGCAATTTGGTGGCGGCGGATCATTGCAGAAACCGGTTCCACAACAGGAAAACCAAGCGAATCCAACGCCGCGCGGCGGCCTCGATCCATCCAGAACGATGAAAATTGCACCCATTGTGTAACCCGCACTTAAGGTGACAGGTGACACGCTCCCCTTGAAATTGGGGGTGCCTAGAATGGGCGTAAGTGTATTGGCAGGTCTGCTGGCCGGCAGTCTCGGGCTGCTCGCCGGCGGTTTCTATTCGGTACTTGGTTGGGCGGTAGTCGGTAGCCTTCTGTTCCTCACAACTTGCGCAGCGCTGGTCGCAGCAGGCGCGCCGGTTATCGCGGCACTCGGCTGGATTGCCCTCACTGTGTTCGCGTTCAACGCGGGCCTGACGGCTACCCTGGTGCTCCGCACCAGCCTGTGGCCTCAGTACGCGTGATCATGCAATTCGCGTAAAATTTTACGGAAAGCCTGAACGCGGCGGCAAATCGCATCAGGCACGATCCTTCCACGGTGCAGAATGCGCCAGGGGGTTCGAAAATGCGTATACCCAGAAGGGGCTTGGCGGCCGCTTTGCCGCTCATGGCCGTCATCATGGCGGGCTTTGTCGCACCGGCTAACGCCGCGGGGCATGCTCCACTCGGCTACCAGCTTATGTGCCTGAAGACGCCGCAGGAATGCCAGGGCGGCGGCAAGGCCAAGGTCACTGTCACAACCGACGTTATGGCGACGCTCAAGCGCGTCAACAGCCACGTCAACCGCACCATCAAGCCGCGCTACGATGCGAAGGGCGCCGATGTGTGGAACGCCAACGCGACGTCAGGCGACTGCGAAGACTACGTTCTCGCCAAGCGCAAGGCGCTGATCAAGGCCGGTATCCCGGCCAGTTCGTTGCGGATTGCCTACGTCAAGACGCGCAAGGGCGAGGGCCACGCGATCCTGGTGGTCAAGACCAACGGCAAGGATCTGGTACTCGACAACCTCACGGCCACGGTGAAGCCGCTCAGCCAGACCGGCTACCGCATCATCTCCATGTCGGGCGCGAACCCGCGCAACTGGAGCTAAGCGACGTCAGGCCGGCGTTACGTCGGCCTCTGCGTATGACTGCAGCACACGTTCGAGCAGTTCGTCATGCCGCTCGAACAGGCCGAAGCCGTCGGGGATGGTCCGATAGCCCTCGGTGAGTGCGCGGATCTGTTCGAGTTCGGCAAGGATGGGTAGCACGTCCTCGCCTTCCTCGATGGATGCGAAAAGGCGCCGGCGCAGATCGTCGAGCCGGACGATCGTGTCGTTGGCATAGACCTCTTCCGCCTTATCGCTCGGGAACACCGCTCCGCCAACCTGCACGAGGTAGCTGAGCGAGACCATGTAGTAGCTGGCCTCGGCCAGCAGTTGCTGGTCGATGTCGGCAAGCTCGGCCGCCGATGGCGGGACCCCACCCCAACGAACCGCCTGAGCCTCGAGTTCGGCGCCGATCTCCTCGCGGGGCAGGACGTCGAACGTCGCCCGGACCATTTCCAGCGAGAGGTAGCGCGACAGCGCGTCACGCAGGCTTACCTGCGCAGGATCGATCGCTGCCATCGGCGCGGAATTCAGATCCGCTGCAGCGGTCGTCTGGGCAAATGGCATAAGCATCAGAATCCCCAGAACGGGGAGGAACTTCACGACAGAACGCAACCCGACACCTTTCGGAACGAAGCGGTGCCCCCAAGTACCAGCAGTGCACACATTTGCGGCAATAACCTTTAAGTAAGGATAACGCCGCCGTTCACTCCCCCGGCGTTGACGAAGCCAGGACATCCACATCACGCAGGAGCGCCTCGCGACAGGCCTCGTTGCGCGCATTCACCAGCTCCGCAGCTTCCTGCCACCGCATGCGCTTGAGGTGCTGCTCCACGATCTGTGGACCCGCTGGCAACCGCACACCGCGAAGCATTGCGCCCTGGATCAGCGAAAAACCGCGTACCAGGATGCGACGCATGCCCGAGTCAGGTGCCTCCATCAAACGTCTCCCCATTAGGAGGGTTAGCCGGCCAATTTGTCATGCTGTCTGATGATGACAGCTATGCAAGGGCCGCGTTACTTGCATCAACAGCTCAATTGCGACAATTGCAGAGCCCTTGCGAAATCTCCCCACAATGCGCGGCTGCGGCGGTGCCGGCGCCGATGTTGCTGTTGCTCGCCCGCGA
Organism: Pseudomonadota bacterium; assembly: GCA_023393475.1. GTDB lineage: Bacteria > Pseudomonadota > Alphaproteobacteria > Rhizobiales > Devosiaceae > Devosia_A. The sequence continues at coordinate 108,959 of JAEWLC010000014.1, read as the reverse complement.
GAGGCCAGGCAGTCTCGCCCAACTGCCAGCCTAACCAATTGATGAACAACTTGTTGACGGTCCCGGATCGCTTATCTAGGGTCAGGTTCCAGCTATCCGAAGGGTCGAAAACATGTTGAAGCAAATCGGACTTGCCATTGCGCTGACAGTCGTTGCGGCTCCTATGGCGGTTACTGTGCCGTCACTGGCGCAGGACGTTGCCGCGCCGATCGCACTCCCCGCCGTGACGCAGGATGCCGTGCTTGCGGCCTGTACTGTCGAGGGTGCAACGGAAGCGAACTGCACGGCAGTCATTGCAGCGTATTTCGCCTATCTCGAATCGCAGGGTGTCGTCGGGGCTGATCTCGAAGCCGCCATCGCGAACCTCGTTGTGGCGCTCGCAGAGGCTCCGGTTTCCGACGCCGTGCGAGTTGTTGTTGTCGCCGCGATCCAGGATATCGGCCTGAACCACGCTACCGGCGAACAATCGGCTGCAATCCTCCAGATTGCTCAGGCGGTTGCCGCTGGCGAGGATATCGAGACTGCTGCACTGGGCGTCAGCCCGACCTGAGTTCTCGCAACAATATCTATGGTGCGTGCTGGTGGCGGGTAGAGGCACGGCTATCGCTATGGCTACGGCTGGCGCGCTGCTGGTCGTGGCTTCGATTTCTCAGGCAGTTGGCGAGATCGTGCCGTATTTCGCAAGCGGTGTAGGTGATCGCCAGAAGTTCGAGGCCATTGTCACCGGCGCGTTTGAGCCTGCTGCATCCAAATGGTCTCGCGATCTCTACCTGGACGACTGCATAACTGTGCCAAGGTCTTTCTTTGCCTTGGCGCAGCCCCCTGCGACGCGTAAGCGCATGCTAATGGCGTGCAACACCAACGCCCGGGAGGTCGTCAGGTCAACCCCGAATGCGTCCAATGCCTGGGTGGTGCTCGCGGCGACATCCGCAGAGTTCCAGGATTTTGCTACCATGCGCTCCGCTCTGGCGATGTCGAAGCAGACGGCTCCCAACCTCCAGTGGCTGGCAGACCGTCGGACTTGGGTCGCCGAGGCATACCAGGGGGAGCTCGATGACGTCGGTCGAGCCGACTACGAAAGTGACATCGCAGTTCTCGCAAGCGGCCAGGTCGGGGTGGCCGTTCTGGCTCAGCGCTATGTGCGAAACGAGGCAGTACGGGATACCTACATTCGCGTCCTCGACGCGGCTCCCCCTGACCGGAAACGGCGGTTCCTCTCTGCGGTCAAAACGGAGCTGGCTTCTTGACTGTCGCCAGTGATGATCACGGCACGATAGACGAAGGCGGGTTTGCAGCCGGTCCTGCTACACGCCTGGTCCCGCGTCCGACCGCGCGAGCTGCAGCGCCTAGAGCTGATACGACCGTTCATCGCCTGAATGCCCTCACCGCTGGCGCTATAATGGTGTTTCTGCTGCTGACCCCTGTTCCACTTGGTAGCAATCGTCCGGCGTTCTGGATGGTGTGGTCGAGCCTGATCGGGTCGATGACGCTCTTTTATGGGGCCGGCCTGATCTGGCTCCGCACCCAACCGCGATATCGGCTGTCCAGCTTCGCGCCGGAGATTGCCGCACTGCTTGCGCTGTGCGGGTTCATCGCGTTCCAGATGTTGCCGCTTGCCGGCTGGTTCCCGGAGCTTGTGCAAGCCAACAATGCCGCCGGCGCAAAGCCGAGGACATTGAGCCTTGACCCAGGCGGTTCCGGACTGGTGCTCATCCAGTTCTTCACATTTGGATTGCTGTTCTTTCTAACCGTTCAGGTCGCTGCAAACAGGAGGCGCGCCAGGCGAATGCTGGTCGGTATCCTCTGCATCATCGCACTGTTCGCCGTCATCGGCCTTCTTAGCCTGACCCAGTGGGGCGACACCCTGCTCGGCTTTGAGAAGCAAACCTACCTCGGCTACGCCACGGGCACATTCATCAACCGCAATTCGTTTGCCACCTATCTGGCAGTGGGATTGACGCTGGGCGCCGTGCTGTTCGTCGAAGCTATTGCCGGGCGCAAGGATGGCACGCTTGGACAGTTCCTTGGACGCTTGGCCCTCGTTCTGGGATGCGTCGCTGTCATCGCGGCCGCATTACTTGCCACGGGCTCGCGCATGGGCACGGCGGCCGGCATAGCAGGAGCCGCTACCGCGGCTGTTCTCGCGGTCCTCCTACTTAAGGGCGTCAGTAGGATGGGAGCTGTCTCTGTCATCCTCGCGCTGGCGGCGGGGGCATTCATCGTTTTCGCCGTGTTCGGTACCGCGCTCGTCGAGCGGCTTGTCCTCACCCCTGGCGTGGATCAGTCACGCGTGGAGGCGCATCGCATAATATGGGAGGCGGTTTTCGAGAGACCGTGGTTTGGTTATGGCGCCGGGAGCTTTGCGACCGCGTTCCAGATGTTCCAGCGGCCGCCGCTTCCCGCGGATTTCACCTGGGACAATAGCCACTCTACCTATCTGGCCCTGTGGTTCGAACTGGGCTTGATCGCCGGCTCCATCCCGCTCCTTGTCATCATCTTCCTTGGCTTGCGTGCGGTACGCGCTGCACGCGACCCATCCAGCACCACGACATCTATCGCGGCAATCGGTACAATCGTTGTGTTCGCGCTGCATTCTCTGCTCGATTTCTCGGCGGAGATCGAGGCGAACGCCTTCCTCTTCACTGTGGTCCTGGCCCTTGGCGCTGCTGGCGGTGCCGCCCGTCGACCTAAGCGCAGTTCGAGCTAGGTGGCGCGATGGGGCAGGGGTTGCTGGACCGGTGGAGGAATTTTCGCAATCGTCTGGGCGGTCGCTCGGGCGAGGGCCTGCAACGGCTCTCGGTAGATGCCGAGCCGGCGGCGATCTACGCAATTGGCGACGTTCACGGGTGCCTCGAGCTCCTACTCGCTCTTGAAAAGACCATTGTCGCGGACGCGGCAAATATCGAGGGCGACCGCTGGGTCGTGATGTTGGGCGATGTCGTCGATCGGGGAGAAAAGTCGGCCCAGGTGCTGGATCACCTTCTCGAGCCGGCCCCCACCGGATTGCAGCGCTTCTGCCTGACGGGCAACCATGAAGCCATGATGCTGGAGTTTCTCCGTCGTCCCTCGCCAAACTCGGCCTGGCTCGAGTTCGGTGGCCGCGAAACCCTGCTGTCGTACGGCGTACCGCTTGAGTCGCTCATGCACCGCCGGTTTGGCGCTAGGGAAGCGCGGCAGATTGTCGATACGTACATTCCTCGCGACCACATCGATTTCCTCGAGTCACTGCCGGTTATGATCGACACGCCTTCGACAGTGCTGGTCCACGCTGGTATTCGCCCAGGCATCGGGTTGCCGGAGCAGAACGATCACGACCTGATCGGCTACCGCGACAACTTCGAGGCCAGCTACGAGGATCTGGGCCGGGTTGTCATCCACGGCCACACCATCCGCGAGGAACCGCTGGTTGCACCGAACCGCATCGCCATCGATACAGGTGCCTATTTCACCGGACGACTGACGGCGGTACGCATCGCGCACAACGAGCCGCCAGTGTTGTTTTCTTCGGGTTCTTCGCGTCCGCAACAATCACAATCGGCTATGAGTTGACCGTGTCGCTTTGCCGTGCCCAACTACCTCCAGGTGACCAGTTTCCGGTCCAACCTCCAGCCCATCCAGGATCGAAGCATGGACTCTGAAGCCGACACCCTCGACTTGAGGAGCATCTTCGATCTGCTAAAACGCCGTATCTGGCTGATCGTGCTAGTTACGGCCATGGCCGTTGGCCTCGCCGGCGTCGCTCTTCTCGCGCTCAAGCCAGTCTACACTGCGACGGCACTCGTTCTCGTTGATCCGAGCAAGAAGAATCTGCTGGACCCGGACGCTCAAATGGGCGGCTCCAGCTCAGACGCTCTGCGGGTCGACAGCGAAGTTGAGCTAGTGAAGTCGGAGACGACACTGCTCTCAGTGGCCCAGCAACTAGAGCTCGCCAACGACAAGGAATTTGGCCTGACTCTTGGCATGCGTGACATGCTGTTGGCCTTCTTCCGAATATCCGAGCCGCAGTTGCCAACTGGTCAGGATGCTTTGTCGACCATTATTGGCAATCTAAGAGAGGCGGTGACGGTTCAGCGTAGAGGACTCACATTCCTGATCGCCGTCAACGCCCGCTCGGCGCGGCCGGAATTTGCCGCGGAGATCGCCAATGCCGTCGCGCGTACCTATATCGCGCAGCAATTGCAGGCGAAGATCGACTCGACGCTCGACTCGGCGTCGATCATCAAGGATCGCATGGCAGACGCGAGCCAGACGGTCGCTCAGTCGGAACGGGCGTTCGACGACTTCGTGGACACAAATATCCAGTCGATCAGCGAGGCGACCGGCCGCACTGACTTTTCGCAAATGCGGGACGAAATCACCTCCTTGAATGACTTCCGCACCCAGTCATCGTCAGTGGCCGGTGCCGCAGAGCAGAGTCTCGCCCGTCAGGACTGGGACGCCCTCGCCACCAGTCTCAAGGACGAAGCCGTCACCAATCTCCAGCGCCAGCGCGTGGCACTGCTGGACAAGATTGCGGGGGCAGCTAGTGGAACCCAGGCCGATATAGATTTGCGCAGCAGTCTCGCCGCGGTCGAAAGTGAAATGGGAGAGGCCGCAACCCAGGCCGTCTCTGGGCTAAAAGCCGATCTGGCGCGCTCACAGGGCCGTGTGACTGAGCTTCGCAACCAACTCCGACAGTCGATCCTAAGCAGTGACCTGCCGAGCGAGATGCTTACGAGCATCTATGAGCTGCAACAGTCGGCCGAGATCGCGCGCGCCCAGTACCAGACCCTTCTCACCCGTCAGAAGGACCTCGACACCCAAGCTTATTTGCAGGTGGCCGATAGCCGCATTGTATCGGAAGCGACTGCCCCTGCTCAGCCCTCGTTCCCCAATCCGCGACTTATCCTACTCCTTGCCGCACTGGCAGGGCTCGGTGTCGGCGTGGCCCTTGCCTTCCTCATCGAGAACTTCGTTGGAGGCTTCTCCAGCGAAGAACAGGCAGAGGCAATCCTCAAGGTTCCCGTTGTCTCTGCCATTCCTCGTCAGCGCACCACCAAGCGCAACGGCGGGGAGGCGTCGATCGCAGATTCACTTATCCTTGCACCACTCTCTGTGTTCTCCGAGGCCATCAGGCGCGTGCGTGTCGGCATCGATCAATCGGTCCGCAAACGCATGTCCGAGACGCCGGGAGCTGAAGCTGAGGGCATGGTTATTGTGGTGTCTTCGGCCGCACCGAACGAAGGAAAGACCACCGTTTCGCTTGCGTTGACACGAGCATATGCGCTCGCGGGCATGTCGACGCTACTTATCGACTGCGACTTGCGAAAGCCGAGTGTTCACAAGCAGTTGGGCATACAGGCGTCCGAGGGTCTGCTCGAATACCTCGCTGGGGACGCTGGGGCATCAGAGCTAAAGTCGATCCTCACCGTCGACACCGGAAGTGGCGCGCAGATCGTCGTTGGCTCGCGCCGAAGCGACGTCGCGACCGATCAGCTCATTGCCGGCAAGACCTTTGCGCGCCTGATCGCAGCCGCCAAGAAGAACTTTGACGTCGTCGTGCTCGACACACCGCCCGTCGGTCCCGTGGTTGATGGCCTCTACCTCGCAGGTATGGCCGATGCCATCGCGTTCGTCGTCAAGTTCTCCAGCACGCCGCAACAAGAGGTCAAGGCTGCTATCGCTGCTCTGGCCAACGCCAAGCGGGACGATGTGGCGATCCTCACTGTACTCAACCAGCAAACCAGCAATCCGGCAGCCTATCGTGGCAAGTATGCCGGCTATTACGCCGAGGCTTAGTAATGACTGATGCTGCCTTGATCGTCCCCGTGGTGCTTGCAGGAGGGCAGGGGACTCGGCTGTGGCCGATGTCTCGTGCTGCACGTCCGAAGCAGTTCCTGCCCCTGACCGGTCCCACATCGCTGTACCAGCAGACTCTCCTGAGGGTCGCGGATAGCTCGCGCTACACTGCGCCGATCGTGGTCACCAACTCGGAGTACCGGTTCCTCGTCGCCGAGCAGGCGCTGGAGACCGGGGTCGCGCCCTCCGCGGTGCTGCTGGAACCCGTGGCCCGAAACACGGCGGCAGCCATCGCTGCAGCCGCGCTGCAGGCGAAGGCAGCATTTGGGCCCACCGCGATCATTCATGTCCTCGCATCGGACCATGCGGTCGTCGCCGACGACAACTACTGGTGGAGCGTGGATGCCGCCGCCGCAGCAGCGCGCTCCGGTCGGCTGGTTACGTTCGGCATCACCCCGACCGCGCCGGAAACGGGTTACGGCTATATCGAGGCCGGGACGGAATTGGGCGGCGGAGTCCGCTCGGTAGCCCGCTTCGTCGAGAAACCGGATCGCGAAACGGCTGAGAGGATGCTAGCGACCGGGGGCTACTACTGGAATTCCGGCACCTTCATGCTCGGTGTCGAGAGCTTCCTCGCTGGGGTTGAGGCGCTTGCACCCGAGACATACGCGGCGGCAACGGCGGCGGTAAGCGGTGCAAAGGCGGACCTAGATTTCATCCGTCTCGATGAAAAGGGCTTTGCGACGGCACCGAACATATCGGTGGACTATGCGATCTTCGAGAAGTCCAAAGCCGTGGCGCTGGTACCCGTGACCTTCTCGTGGTCGGACCTCGGGGCGTGGGACGCTGTCTGGAAGGTGTCCGGCAAGGACTCGGCCGGCAATGTGGTCATCAACGGCAATGCGACCCTCTCAAATACCTCCAACTCTCTGGTGGTCTCGGAGAAGGCGCATATCGCGGTCGAGGGGCTGAACGACATTGCCATCGTTGCGTCGGAGGACGCGATCTACGTTGGCAGGCTGTCGGAGGCCCAAAGAGTGGGGCCGATGGTGAAGGCTCTCAGGGCAAATGTAGCAACCCAGGGGCTGACTGAAATCCATCGCACCGCCTACCGGCCTTGGGGTGGCTACTCCTCAGTTCTCAACGGCGAGCGCTTCCAGGTGAAGCGGCTGTTCGTCAAACCTGGCAAGAAACTCAGCCTGCAGAAACACCACCACCGCGCGGAGCACTGGGTGGTCGTCACGGGAACCGCCGAAGTCACCGTCGATGGCAAGGTGACAATGCTTACGGAGAACGAGTCGATCTACCTGCCACTCGGCTGCGTCCACCGGCTCGCCAATCCGGGAAAGATCCTCTTGGAACTCATCGAGGTTCAGACCGGATCATACCTGGGCGAGGACGATATCATTCGTATCGAAGACGAATTCGGCCGGGCCTGACAATCGCATCGGTCGCGGCGTTGCGATGCTGACTTGCCCTCATGGGAGTGGTTTAGGCGTCGCCGCCGCGGCGGCTGAGGGTGCGCAGTATGGGTGCGACGGGCCTCTGGTGTACCAGGCGGTCTGCCAAGCGCATGGCAAGTTGCATGATTGTGTACGTGGGATTTGCGCTGCCGGCTGTGGGAATACTGATTCGCTAACGACGCTGACGTTAGCCACCTCGTGGCACCGTCGACGATCCTTGCCTCAGGATCAAGACACGCGTCTGTCCCGTGGTGCTGAGCTGTCTAGGCGTGCGCGGCGCCAGTAGGAACCAATACGAGCCACGACTGAGCGGAAAGTTCGCGCCATCGCCCCAATCGTTCGCTGGCAGACGCGAGAGATAGGGGCTGAGGGAACAGGGGGGACCGAGGGGCTCGCCGGAGGTCAATTGCTCCCATAGTAGCCCTTATACCACGCCACGAAGCGGGCCACCCCCTCACCAACCTCCACTGTCGGGATCACGCCAACGAGTTCTTCCAGCAGTTCCGGGGAGGCATGGGTGTCGACGACATCGCCCGGCTGCATTGCGAGAAATCGCTTGGTTGCACTGACCCCTAGAGCTGCCTCTATCGCGTCGACATAGGCCGTCAGTTGCACTGGCCGGCCGCCGGCGAGATTGACAGCCCTGTAGGGGGCGACCGGGCTGACGGAGTCGCAGGTAAGGGCACGGCTCTTGCGCGGCACGACCCCAATCAGGGCGACGATCGCGTCGACAAGGTCATCGATATAGGTGAAGTCCCGACGCATTCGTCCCTCACCGTAGATGTCGATTGGTTCGCCTGCGAGTATCTTGCGTACGAACGTGAACAGCGCCATGTCCGGCCGTCCCCACGGACCGTAAACCGTGAAGAACCGCAGCGCCGTCGTCGGAATGTCGAACAGGTGCGCATAGGAATGGCACATAGCTTCGCCCGACTTCTTGGTCGCGGCATAGAGCGACATCTGGAAGTCCGTGCGGTCGCTCTCGCGCGACGGGGACTCGAGATTGCCGCCATAGACCGAACTGGTGGAAGCGAAAAGAACGTGGCGAGGACGCCGTTCCTTCAGCAGTTCGAGAAGGTTGAATGTGCCTACCACATTGGACTGCAGATAGGTGTCGGGCGCTTGGAAAGCATAACGGACACCAGCCTGAGCAGCCAGGTGGATCACAATCTCGGGCGACGCGGAATCGAGCGCCGTCTTCAGGGTTGGCCTATCTTCGAGCATGGCCTCTACGAATGTGAAGCCTTCGGTGGCCGCGAGCCGAGCCAGGCGTGCTTTTTTCAGCGACACATCGTAGTAGCTGGTCATGCCATCAAACCCAGTGACAGCATGGCCCAAGCTGAGCAATCGCGCAGCGACATGATAGCCGATGAAGCCGGCAGCGCCGGTGATGAAGATGGTCAACGAGGCTCCTTGTCCGCATGCTCAGGTACACCGATGCACGACAGACTTGCTAGCCGTTGATCTCGACGACGTCACCCCCGAATGACGCTTGTTGGCTGCAACTAATCGCGGGGGACAGTTTTGCACGTCCCTGGGCTTACGCTTCTGCGACAACCCGGTGCCTGCCGCCCGCTCGACTGTGTGCGCCGAAACCCATTTGGGAACCGCTGTTGGGTCGATTGGCCGTCGACACGGGCTTCACCGGCCGGCAGCCCACTCGGTGACGTCGGCAGCGGTCCGGCGACCCAAAATGGCGTCGGCGAGGCCGGTGGCAATGAGGGGGGCGAGTTTGAAGCCGTGGCCGGAGCAGGCGCTGAGCAGCCAGCCATACTTGCCGATGGGCTCCACGACGAAGCGCTCGTCGTCGGTGACGGTGTAGTAGCAGACCCTGGCTTCGATCTGTCTATAGCGCTCGAAGCCGGCGAAGATCTCGCTGGCTGCGGCGAGGACGCCGGCGGTGTCTTCGGGGCGGGCGATGCGGTCGTCGGAGCCTTCGCCGCGCCGGCTGAAGGTGTGGTCGCCGATCTTGAGGCGCGTGCCGCCGCGGGGCGGGAGGATGTAGGTGCCGTGGGTGACGCCGGTGTCGACGAGCACCGGGGCGGTGGCCCAGGCTGCGGCGAGGTCGGCGGGCGGCTCGACGTAGAGCACCAGTTGGCGCGACGGCGTCAGGCGCGGGCGGGCCGAGGGGTAGATGGCTGGGAGCCAGGCACCGGCGGCGACGACGACGGTGTCGGCGGCCTTGCGGCTATCGTTCACGGTGAAGGTGCCGGCTTCGGGATCGAGGTCGGTGACGCGGCTATGCGGGTGGAGCTCGACGCCCGCCGTGGCGAGCCAGCGGGCGAGGGCGCTGACGATGCGGCTCGCAAACAGCATGCCGACGCCTTCGGCTTCGAACCCATCGACGATGCCATCGGTGCGCAGCATGGGCAGGCGCGAGGCGATCTCGGTGGGCGAGAGCGGGCGATGGCCGATGCGGAAGTGGTCGAGGTCGCGGGCGGTGGTTTCGTAGAAATCGGACTCGCGGCGGCCGACATAGACGAGGTTGGTGGCGAGGTAGTGGGTTTCGCCGAGATCGGCCCAGAGCTCGTCATAGGTGCGGAAGGCGTGCGGCATCAGTGCGCCGTAGCCGGGCAGGCCGCCATAGATGTGCCGGGTGATGCGGTGCTCGTCGAAGGACGAGGAGACCGGATTCGGGATCGGTCCCTGCTCGTAGAGCGAGACGCGGACGCCGCGTTTGTGGAGGGCCCAGGCAAGGGAAAGGCCGCCGATTCCCCCGCCGATGATTGCTACGTACTGCATGCCTATCCCCGAAAACAGTGGGGAGAAGGAGACGGAATGGCACCGCTTTAGTCCACCTCCGGAAGGGACAATCTTTTTCCCTGCGGCGTCCACCGGAGCAAAGTTCTGTGCCTCCCGGCACTCGCGCCGAACGGCAACTGTCTATACAGTCGATAGAATTAATAGACTAATGGAGTTTGCGGTGCGGGCTATCGAAAAGGCGACGCTCTATCTGCTCGATGGAAGCTTCGAGGACGCAGCCTATCCCTACCAGAAATTCTTCTGCCGCCATGGGGCGCTGGTGGAAGGCGTGCTGGGACATTTCCCCATCGTGCGCGACCAGCTTGAGATCGAGCGGGTGCCGTTCGCGCGGCCGCGCAACGTGGTGATCGAGGCGATCGGCGAGGCCAACCAGGCGCTGCCGGTGCTGGTGCTGCCGGCCGGCGAGGCAAGTTCGGCGGCCACCGGCATCGCCAACGGGCACGCCTTTGCAGCGGGCTCGAACGCCATCCTCGCCACGCTAGCCGAACGTCACGGCATTCCCGTCATCCATCCGTGAGGCACGGCGCATGACCTATCAACTGAGCCTTCTCGACAAGAGCCCGATCGCCAAGGGCGAAACCGCCTTCGACGCGCTGAAGCGCACGCTGTCGCTGGCGCAGGCGGCGGAGCGGCTGGGTTTCCACCGCTTCTGGGTGGCAGAGCACCACGACACGGCCGACCTCGCGAGCTCGGCACCGGAGCTGGTGATCTCGTGGCTGCTGGCCGGTACCAAGCGCATCCGCGTCGGGTCGGGCGGCGTGATGCTGCAGCACTACAGCCCGTACAAGGTGGCGGAGAATTTCAACACGTTGTCGGCGTTGGGCGGCGGCCGCGTCGATCTCGGTATCGGCAAGGCGCCGGGCGGGCTGTCCGGATCTCGTCTTTCGGTTTCGGCGTTGATGAACGTCTACAACCAACGGGTCGCGCTGCGCGGGGAGCTCAGGCGATGAACCGCTTGCTGCGCCAGCCATGGTTCCGCGGCCTGTTCGGCAGTTGGCTCAATACGCTCCTCACGCTCGGCACGGCGGCGTTCCTGCTGTGGATCATCCCGCCCTTCGTGCGCTGGAGCCTGGTCGATGCCACATGGGTCGGCACGGCGACCGACTGCGCGGCGCGGGCAGGGGCCTGCTGGGCTTTCATCGGCGACAAGTTCCGCTTCATCCTGTTCGCCTTCTTTCCGCCCGAAGCGCAGTGGCGCGGCTGGCTGGTGCTGGCGCTGTTGGTCGGCGGTCTCGCAGCCTCGACACTGCCGCGGCTCTGGTCGCCCTGGCTGCTGGCCGCCTGGGCGGTCATCCTTGTGGTCAGCGTCGCGCTGATGGCCGGCACGTTCACGCCGCCGCAGGTGCCCTCGAACCAGTGGGGCGGCCTGCCGGTGACACTGCTGGTCTGGATCGTCTGCTTCGGCGCGAGCGTCCCACTAGCCGTGCTGCTGGCGCTGGCCCGGCGGTCGAACATGGGCGGGCTAAGGACGCTTTCGGTGCTGTTCATCGAGCTGATGCGCGGCACGCCGATGGTGGCGATCCTCTATGTCGCCATGCTGATTCTACCGATGATGATCCCGAACGGGCAACTGCTCGACAAGACCCTGCGGGCGATGATCCTGATCACCCTGTTCTGGTCGGCCTACGTCGCCGAAGTCGTCCGCGCCGGCCTGCAGGCGATCAATGCCGGGCAATACGATGCGGCCGCTTCGCTTGGCCTCGGCTACTGGCGCAGCATGTGGCTGGTCGTCCTGCCGCAGGCGTTCCGGATCGTCATCCCGGCGCTGGTCAACCTGGCGATCGGCTTCCTCCTCGCGACATCGCTCTTGGCCGTGATCGGGATTTTCGACCTGCTCAACGCGGCCAAGACCGCAGCAGTCGATCCCAACTGGATCGGGTTCTACGACGAGGCCTATATCGTGGCGGCCGCGATCTACTTCGCCTTCTGCTACGCCGGCTCGCGCTACAGCCAGTGGCTCGAGCGCCGGCTGTTGTCGGCGCGTCCCGGTAGCTGAGCGCTGGGGCTAGTCGAGTTCTTCGCGGAGCGACCGGCTCTGGGCGTCGGCAATCCGGTCGGCGAGCAGGTCGATCTGATGCCGGTCATCGGGCAACAGGCTGGTGGCGACGCGCACGTGCCCGCTTTCGATCTCGAAGGGATAGCAGTTGCTGCCGGGACCGACGGCAACACCGAGCTTGGCGAGGTTGAATATGGTCGAGGCCTCGTTCGGGACCTTGAGCAAGAGCAGCAATCCGTCAGATCCGCTCGCGGTCATGCCGCGTTGCCGCAGGGCGTCGGCGCGAGGCGTAGCGTTGCCGGCCCCAGGTGGCGTCGCGGCAGTAGGCCCATGGTTCCTCGTGAGTCCTAGAGGGCCACGACGTGAAGACCTCCGCCAGAGCAAGGGCGTAGTAAAAGTAGTCGCTGGTCCCCGGCGCAGCGCGGTCTGCAAACTGCTCGGGATATGGGTGGGCCTGACCAACTGGAAGCCACACCACTGCCAGCTCGGACCAACGCATTGATTCCTCTGTCGAGACGAACGGCCGCCACAAGAATCCCAACCGTGGCGGCCGCTGAGTTGCAGTCCACCTAGGAGCGTCACCAGGACTGCGAGGGGACTAAGTTGTCCAGCAGCCTTTGGTTGCAACACCCCCACGGGCATCACCTTTGGAAACTTTTCATCCAGGGACTGCGTACTTTCCCTCGCTCAAAGCGAGGTGCAGCAGGTGCCGTTCTACCTTAGGTACTCAATGTCGACAGGCTCCGGGCAAAGAGAGGCCCCTTCAGCAGAAAAGGCAGCCGAAATCTATGCGGAACTGCGGCTCGCCGGAGCGACCATCGTCGGTGTCACCGACGACGCTGGACGGACGTACGAACTTCAGGATCTGATCCATGAACCGATGGAGCTGGCCGAAATCGAGCGACTAACGCGGCAAATTTCGCTGCTCAGCGACCGCCTGGCGGCCGACGCCGACGGTTCTGCACCCCGAACAGATGAAGACGCATACCTGCTAAGGCTAGAGCTTGAACGTGCGCGGGCCCAGTTGTCCCGAGTCCTTGGTCGCTATCGTTAGCGGCGCCCATCGGCCTCAGGCGATCAGCACAAGCCAGGCGCTGAACCCGATTGCGGAGCACGCGACGAAAAACAGAACAAGGTAGCTCCACCAGGGGGCGCATGTACGGGACGGTCGCATGCCTAGAGCTCTAAAACGCTGCGCCTGACGAGAGCCTGACATCTGCGGCACGCTTGAGAAGGACGGGCGAGCGTGCTTGGGGCTTACCGCCCTAACGATCGGTCGGTTACTACCGGCACCAATGGGTCGCTATTTCTTGGACTAGCTCGGGCAAAGTGGCATCATCGGTACCGTGCAAACAGGCAACCTTTGTGCATCCAGTATTTCGATCCAGCAGGCCGATGGCCGACCTTCGAGAACGCCTGTCTGGATAAGGGCTCTCGCATCCTGCAGGGCCCAGTCCCAGGCTTCGAGGCGGCCGGACAGGGCTTTGCCGTCATGGTCTTCAAAGACCACCGTTCCCCGTCGGATGTTGAAGAAAAATCTGCTCATGACGAGGGCCTGATACGCCCCGACCCCCGGCTCTGCCAAGGAGAACCGGAGTGAGTAGCATACTCATTGTGGGTCGCCGGCAGGTTGACCCTGCTGTTTGGGCGGAGCCGGCTTCTGTTGTTCATGCCGCGCTAAATCGGCGGTGAACCCTCTCTCGGATGGGAAGGTCCCATGGTCCGCAGCGTGCTTGTCCACCTTCCCTCGATCCTTCTGGGGCACAATCGGCAGTCCGGATCTAGGCTTCCTGGGTCATCCTTGCCTCCAAGTCGGAAACAAGTGCTTCGGCCTTACTTCGTTCCGAGGGCAGCCATCTCGGCCAGCTGAGACCTTTCGCCGAAAAGCACGCCAACGGTAACGATCCCGATGGCGATTATAGTCACCAGGGCCGCCCATGCGGCAAGCATCCACCAAATCCCATAACGTCCACGCAGCATCCCCACCTCGCAGCTTTCGTCCGGGCAAAAAGGTACCGCCGCCGAACGGGCGCGTCGACTCGAAACCATCCCACCAAACGGACGTTCTGTTCCGATGGCTGGGAGTAGTAATGACCGATCTGGATGTCACATCGAAGCGCCGGCAGTCGGCAGCGCACATTGAGCCGACGCGTCGAGCGGTTGCACTGGTCAAGCCGTTTGTTCAGCGCTTTGCGGCGTGGAACCAGAGGGCAGCCCAGACAACCGCCGCCCTTACATCACCCCGACGCACGGCGGCCGACCATTGCAGGCAGGCACGGCTTCTCTCTGAACTCTGCGCCGAGGTGGATGCGGCCTACGATGAGTTCCAAGCGGCAGTCGAAGGCGCGTCGGGACACGGACGGATCGACGATGTCAGGATGGCGTTCCTCAGGCTTAAATCGACGCTGAATAACTGGCGGCAATAGAGACCTAACACCTAGACCGTGCGCTGACGCAACAATCTACGCCCGGACCGACCTACCCGGAGGCGCGATGATCGAGCTGATCCCGTCGAACCCTCGGGACATCAGCATCGTTGCCGTCAAATGCGGGACTGGACCGCCGGGAGTTCGAAGCCTCGGCGGCTTATAACGGCATCACCGAAGCAGCCCTGCTCTGCCATCACAGCTCGGGGCCATTCTCAGCGGTGGCGCTTCTCAACGGTAAACCGCGGCCTTCGCCGTCTTGGGATAACGCAAGTGAGAACAGCGTTCGGAACGCTACGCTTCCGCCACGCAGTGTCGGCCATCAGCGCCGAAGTGGAGCGCTGGAAAGTTCCTGGCAGACGTTGAGGTGCGTACGGTTGGCGGCAAGCCAGCCCTGTATCACGCTCTCGATGTAGTAAAGGACGCGATCGCGAAGCCTTAGTAAGCGGCGGCTCTTGCCAAAATGAGCCGAATGCCAGACGAACCACCGGTGATCAGACGCCAGTTACGTTGCGGAAGCGCTCCCCATCCGCGGGAGCAGGGGCGCCACCTGGCTGAGATACTACAACCCCGTGATGCACACTTGAGAGGTCGGTGTAGCGATAGCGGCGAACATTATTCTGCTCAGGCATTTCAAGTCTCCGACCGGCTGTGGTCGAGAGGCAAACTCGCCGCGAGTGAAAGGGATGCTTGAATTGAGCGGCCGCCACGGGTCGGCAGCGGCCGCGCAGACTAAACTCGCCGGCCTGAGAAAGCCCGACCGAGCGCTATGAGTACGCAGGCGCCAATAAAGCCTGCGATGAGATATCCGAGCCAGCCGCCGAACGAAATGCCCAGCAGGCCCAGCAAAAGGCTCGCGACGATTGCACCGACGATCCCCAGTACGATGTTCAACACAATGCCGCTGCCGGCATTCATGAAGCGACTCGCCAGCCACCCGGCGATACCGCCCACGATGATTGCCGCAAGCCAGCCAACCCCGTCGAAACCCATTTGCGTCTCCTATTGAAGTGTCACGCCAGGAACTGTGGCGCAGCACCAACGCTTTAACGCAGACTTCGATCCGCGCGTTGCCGCGGAGAGACGCTGCATAGCGTGGCTGGTCTACATCTGGTCGCCGTATGGTTCTTTCGTCTGCGCGACCAGCTTTGCCAGTTCCGAGAACGGTTGGACTTGCCCATCCCCCTACCCCGGAGGGCCAGCTGCAACAGCCGAGCCGGAAATGCTACAGCTTCTCGATTGGCTGGCGTCATTTCCTCAACGTTCTAGTCGCCGATGGCCGTCTCTTCCGTCTTTCGCAGGGCATGATGAATCTCGTCACGCGTGGCCACGCCCTTGGTCACGAGCAGTTCGTTCAAAGTAGCGACAACGAGATAGAGGCCTTCAAGCTGCAGGTTCGCGGTGTTCAACGATCGTCTCCGAGTAAGAGAAAGTCCAAGGGTAGGGAAGCACGGCAGACCAGGCACGGTCGCGCCGGGCAAGCAGCGCCCGTTCAGCCGGACAGATTGGTGATAAGTGGCACTTCGTCGAAGCTCGCGGCGGCCTTTGCCGCCTTCAGTGCATCGAAGAGCACTACCTGATCGTTGTCGCCAGCAAGTGCTAGAGCAGTGCGCGAAACACGAAATCTACCGCACATAGGGCAGTCGCACTCCACGAGCTCGTCAGTGGCGGAAACGCGCACGCCCTTGGTCCCGGAAATGGGGCAGTCAGAGGACTCGATCATTTCTTACTAGACGCGTCGTCGCCACTTCGAGTCCTCCGGTTGGGAATCCTTCGACGAAGCCGCAGACCCTATCAGCCGGACCAGATTCGCGACTACCGCGCAGGGATCGTCCGCCGATGCTTCGGAATTGACTATTCTGGCGGGCCCATCGCTCCCCGCCGATTTCACCTCAGGTCCGAGCCTCCCCGTCACTCGCTTCCCCCGGTTGCTCGGGGCGGCCCCATAAACGTCGAGACGTCCGAACGGTTGCTTGCCCATACTGCATCCTCTTCATGCCGATAAGCAAAATAGGCCGGGCGGAGGACAACTGAGCCGAGTTTGGGCGCCATTTGTTGCGGGTGAAGCTAATCGGCATTCCTCCAGTCGGGTCGGGGCAGCTCATCCGGAACACAGTTAGGCGCGTCACTGTTAGCGAGTGTCATTTGAATGCCGCCGCTCTCACGAGTAGCCGCTAGTCCGGCTGCAACTGAGCAAACTGAACGGGGTGATGTCCTACGTCCAAGGTGAACCCGTCGCGGCAGCTGCTAGCCAATTCGTGCAAATGAAACCGGAAGGAGGTTTCACATGTAAAGATTGTCGACTCGGTTGACGGCTGGGAGATCTGGCTTCGGGACGACCACGGATATGGCGTCTACGACGCGCGGTTTAGTCGTCGGACATTCGGCACGGAGCAAGCTGCACTTCAAACGGCTACAGTTGCCGAAACCTTGGGCTGCCACGACACGAGATCCGACAAGAGTTGCGGTGTGGCAGGTCTAGTCGAGTGTCGTCCGGGGCCATCGCCCCTACCGTTCTGAGCCGCATCTCCAGGCGAGGGGTGGGCAACTGCTCGCCTCTCCGTTCACTGCCGGTTCACCCAAGGACTAACGGCTGCCCTTGTCATCGTTCTTGTGGCTCTGTCGTCCAGCCGCGGCCTCGGAGGTCCCCCCGAGCGGAGCCGCTGCTGGCGCTCTTGTTCTCGCCGCTCAGGCTGCTGCCGCTCTTGTTGTCGGACTTCCGCTGCCGGACTGGCCACCTTTGTTCTCTTGGTTGGCCATGCTGATCTCCTCAAACCAGCGAAATGCTGGACGCGTTCAACCTCGATTCCTGACGACTGTTCCGGCTTTGCGGGAAAAGACTATTTCGGCTCGTCTGCTCTATTTTGCCGCAACATGCATCATCTGTCATTGCCCCCGGAGATCCTCAAGGGCGCCGCGAGATGCGTTTTACTCTCGGCTCGCGGGAAGACGGTCAGGCGACCTCCCAAGCAATACCGTGTCGACAACAGAGTAACTACGGGTCGGGAACCTATTGGTCCTACCCCTGTTATCGATGGTTGACGCAGGGGGACAGAATGCTTGGCGTAGTAGAACACGCATGGACGGAAGAGAGCCGCGAGACGGCTACTCTTCTGCAACTTACTGACCGGCTCTATCGCAGTGATAACCTGGACGACGTCTACCAGGCTGCTCTCGATGCCATACGAGAACTCCTGGGGTGTGAGAGGGCCTCTATCCTGCTGTTCGACGATGACGGTGTGATGCGCTTTGTTTCGTGGCGCGGACTTTCGGATGCGTACCGGGCGGCGGTGGACGGTCACACCCCGTGGCGGCCGGGCGACCGTGGAGCCGAACCGATCTTCGTTCCCGACATCGAAGATACCAACGAGCCTGAATGGCTCAAACGAACGATCAAGGACGAGGGGATCACAGCTCTGGGCTTCGTCCCGCTCATGGCCCACGGCGCGGTCGTGGGTAAGTTCATGACCTACTTGCCACAGGCCCTTCCTTTTAGTCCTCACCAACGAGAACTAGCCGTCGCCATCGCGCGTCAAGTCGGCTTCAGTGTCGAGCGCTTTAAGGCCGAACAAGCTCGTAGCCAGGCCGAACACCGCGCAAGGGAGAGTGATGATCGGTTCCGCCAGACGGCAGAGGATGCGCCGATCATGATCTGGGTGGCGGACAATGAAGGTCGTTGCCTGCATCTGAACCAGATGCTGCGAGACTTCTGGGGTGTCAGAGACCTTGCCTCGTTCGACTGGTCGGAGACCATGCACCCGGAAGACGCGGCGACAATTGCCGCCGGCATGACATCAGCTCGCGAAGCGAGGTCGGGAGCCAGGGTGAAGGGACGCTACAGACGACATGACGGTCAGTACCGAGTGCTGGAGACAACAGCCAAACCCCAGTTCTCGGCTGATGGCCGCTATGAAGGCATGATCGGTGTCAATGTCGATGTCACCGAGCGCGAGGAAGCCGATGCGCACAAGCAGCTACTGATCAACGAGCTCAATCATCGCGTCAAAAACACCCTTGCGGTTGTGCAGTCGATCGCCAGGCAGACCTTCAAGACGCTGCCTGATCCCCAAACGGAGGTAACCGCGTTCGAAGGTCGCCTCTCAGCGCTCGCCCAGGCGCACAATCTACTTGCTGCCACAAGCTGGCAGACAGCCTCTCTCGCCGACATTGCGCGAAAATGTGTGAATGGCGATGCAGGCTTGCGGGTGAGGATCATGGGCCCACTGGTGCGACTTAAGCCCAAGGAGGCGGTGACGACCGCAATGGCGCTGCACGAGCTCTATACCAATGCTCTCAAGTACGGAGCTTTGCGAACTGCTGACGGAATGGTCGACGTGACCTGGGAGGCCGACGACGATGAAGATCAGTGGCTAAAGTTACGGTGGGACGAGCAATGCCAAGGCGGCATCGAACAGCCATCTCGTCGCGGCTTTGGCTCTCGCATGATTGAGAGCGCAATGAAGGCGGAGTTTCATGCCGACGTGCATATGGACTTCCGACCGGGGGGATTGCTGTGCACCATCGTGGCCCACCGCGAAGAGGCAAGGACATGAGCGCCCTGGCGGGAAAACGTGTGCTGGTGCTGGAGGATGAATTCCTTCTTGCGATGGAAGCGACGGAAACCCTTGAAGAACTTGGCGCCGTAGTAGTCGGCCCGGCGCACCATGTTGATGCAGCACTTGCACTTATCGCTCAGGAAGGCATCGATGCAGCGCTGCTGGACGTGAACATCAACGGCAAGTCGAGCACACCCGTTGCCGAAATGCTGGCAGCCCGTGGTGTGCCATATGTGTTCGCGACCGGATACGGTGCCGGGGCCGATGTCCCAAAAGGCGCCAGGATCGTCGACAAGCCATACACGCGCGATGATATCGCGGTAGCGTTCTCGTTGGCTTTGTCGACAGTCGCGCCAGCCTGAGCTGGAGAGAGCGTGACGAAGTTCAGGGGCGGCAAGTCTGGCTGTCACTCGGGCGCATGCGCCACCCGGCTCAGACCTGCGACCGGGTGGTATAGATGACTGGCCTGCGCCAGTTTGCGCCGAAAATCCGTCAGGCAACGCCGCCGCCAAGTTTCGGCCGTACTCAAGGGCGCATGCGGGAGATCCTGACCTGATCTCGGTTGCGGCATGGGTCAAGCACCGGTTTCGGCGTGAGGTTTGGCCACAGGCTTAGATTCCGGCGAGCCACGATAGCGCAGCCAGATCGACAGCACTACGATCACCGCGGTCGACAGGAATTCCGACTGCCAGTTCTGAAATGACTCGAACCACAGCGTGGCGCTTCCAAGATGCTCGAGGAGGCTGGCAGGTGCTTCGCCATGCATAGCTGCCGCGGCGTTGGCCGCACTGGCGCTATTTACCCAGTGAAGGACGAACGAGGCGACGAAGAGCCCTGCGAGAGCTATCCCCAGTGAATAAGAATAGAGGACGCGCCATACCCCGCCAGCTCGGACTGGAAGCGGAGCTTTCGCGTCCCGGGAGCGCGAGGCCGGATCTTCATCCACTTCCTCAGACCCATCGGCATCCTTAGACTCCGCCGAGCCCCGCTGAAAGAGATACGCCGTCAACACGACATAGGCCGACATCTGCAGGAACTCGCTCTCCCAGTTCTCGAAGACCCCTGAAAGAAAGGCGCCGCTGCCGAGGTATTCCATCATCTCCATGCCAGGCAGGCCGTGCTGCCGCAGCGTCTCGTTTTCCAAGCTCAGACCGGCGATGGCCATCCCCACTACCGAGCCCAGGAAGGCCAGCATAAGTACAATGGTCAGTCCGTTGTCGCGCAGCAGCTTCACGATGATCTCCTCGGCAGGTTCGTGAACAGACATCTTCGACCCGTGGTGGATAGTTCGGTTGGCGCCACGGCGCTTTTGCAGCGGCACGAGAAGGGGCGAAGCGATCCAACAACCGGAACTTGCGCAGCCTAACGAGGTTGCGTGGAATCCCAACCTAGGAGCACGGTATGGGAGCGCGATCTTCCACTTGGCCCGGGATCGTCGTCCCTTGGCACATCCTGGCGAAGACATTTTCTATGCTCGCAACAAACTTCGGCAACCCAGAGCCTAGAGGAAAGTTGAGCAATGTCGGTCGCAGCCGTGGCAAGGGGCTCCCCAACGCCCAGGCACACACCGATTGGCAATACTTCCCCGCAGACCTTGGCATCGCCAACCGCACAGCACAGGCAAGATCGAGACATGACACTGCATCCATCGATCCTGCATCCGGTAGACGTGAACCTTGTGCCAGGCGTTCAGCCATATCGTTTTGGTCCGCTCGTCGCGCCGGACGGCGTTGCATTTCGTCTCTGGGCGCCTAGCGTTTCAGAAGCGGACCTTCTGATCGAGGGGCAGCCACCCCGGCCAATGGAGCGCGCCCAGGGCGGCTTTCTTGAAACCTTCGTCAAGGGGGCGGCGGACGGCACACGCTACAAATTCCGCGTTGGCGATCTCTCCTTTCCAGACCTCGCATCACGGCGACAGGACGGGCACACCGATGGCTGGAGCGTTGTCCGGGAGATCATTCCTCCCGCAAATCGGAATGGTCCCCTGCGTCCTTGGCACGAGACTGTAATCTGCGAGATCCATGTCGGCACAGCCACCTCGGAAGGGACCTTCGATGCTCTGCGCGGTCGATTGGAGCATTTTCGCGATGCGGGCTACACATGCCTGGAGATCATGCCGATCAACGAATTTCCCGGTGCTCGCAATTGGGGCTACGACGGTACTCTGATCTTCGCACCTGAGAACGCCTATGGCACGCGCGACGACCTGCGCGCATTGGTTGACAGAGCCCACGAACTGGGTCTCTGCATGGTGCTTGATGTCGTCTACAACCACTTCGGCGAGACTCATAATTTCGTCGAGCAGTACGCGCCGGAATGGTTCGATCCAGAGGTGAAGACACCTTGGGGCCCAGGTATCGATTTCACCCAACCGATGGTGCGTCAGTTCTACTATGAGAACTCCTGCATGTGGTTGAGCGAGTTCGACTTTGACGGACTTCGTTTCGACGCGGTGCACGAGATGAAAACTACAGCCCGCGACCAGTTTCTAGGCGACCTCTCCAAAATCGCCAGAGGCGTCAAGCACCACGCCAAACTCATCATCGAGAACATGGACAATGCTGCCACTTGGCTGGATCGAACGACCGTCTCGAACCAGCCGGTGAATTTTGTCGCTCAGTGGAACGACGACATCCATCACGTACTCGAGCATCTTGTAACCGGTCAGCCCAAGTTCGGGTACGACGATCCCTCAAAGGATCCCATAGCGGATCTCGAGAAAGCGCTGGCAGATGGGTTCGTGCACGACGGTGAAGTCGACGGTCCGACTGATGGGCACACGCGAGGAGAGCCGGCGAGCCGCCTTCCGGCCGACGCATTCATCACTTTCGTGCAGAACCACGATCAGATTGGCAACCGGGGAGACAATAAGCGTCTCCCGGACAGGATCAGCGCCGAGAAGCTGGACTTTCTACACTTTCTGGCAATGCTGGCCCCCCAGATACCCATGTTCTTCATGGGCGAAGAGGGCCACCTGCGTACGCCGTTTCCCTTCTTTACGGACCTTCCGCGAGAAGCCGCCGAGGCCAAGCAGGCCGACCGCTACGAACAGATGGAAAGCATCTTCAACGAGGCCGTGCCCAAGGAGGGGCTACCCGATCCCAACGACGTGGCGACCTTTGAGATGGCCAAAATAAACTGGGATGATTTCCGCAGCCCTGACGTTACGAGATCGCTTGAGCGTTTTCGGCAGCTAGCAGCGTGGCGGCGGGAGCAGGTGTGGCCGATTGCGTCGTCGATAAATCTCGACGCTCGATCGTATCGCTACGGTACAGCGTTGCTCATCAGCTGGGTATTCCAGAAGGGGACACTCACCATGGCGCTTAATCCCTCAGACGTCGCTGCCAGCCTCGGGTGCAATCTGGATGGGGGTGCAGTAGGAACGGGAGCCTGGAGCACGGACAATGGCAAGCTCACGCTTCAGCCTTGGTCCGCCGTGGTCTGGTGACTTTGGGCAGGTAGTTCTTCGCCGACCATTCGCGCGACGCCGTATGACTCGCGGGCGCTGCCAGGTAGCAATTCCGTCGCTAGTCTCACGAAGTGAGAGGGGCCGGCCGTGGCGGACTATGCTGGTCGGTTTGTCCGCTCGTCCAAGCGCTCACTAACCTCCTCCACGGCCTCCTCGACCGCTTCCATAGCGGCCTCCTCGGCCCGGCGTCGCTCCTCTTCGATTTGCGCTACGTCTTTGTGCTCGATGCCAACAGTCTTGTTGGGAGCTCGCGATGCCTCGATCAGGTGGTCCAGCTTGACATGCAACGCGGCCTCGCTCCTCGCTCCCGACACCAGAATGATCCCGGAGATCACGATCGCCGCTACAGAAAGCAATATGTTGAAGCCGAACATGAAGGCATCGTTGAACTGCAAAAGCGCACCGATGCCGATGCCCACGACAAGCGCGACAAACGTGAGGAGAAACCCGGTGGTCGTCGACAAGAAGGTCGCAACCGTGTTGATGGCGCCTTCGGACAGTCTTCCGAACGTGAACATCTTGGACGCTTTGGCTACGCTCCGTCGGGACGGTCCCAGAACCTGAGAGACGCGCACTCTTTGACGAATGCCTTTGCGTCCTTCTCGACGTTCAATTTGATGATGCCGTCGTCGAGGTCTTCGGGAAGCGCGGCCTTCTGCATTAGCTTAAGTGCCGGCTCGGTGAACCCGATGAACTTGTAGTGGGCATAGGCATCCGCCACGAAGTCCCGGGCTGGGGGAAGCTTCAGTAAGGTCAAAGCACCTTCGTCACCGATGGCCAGCGCCACGGCGTCGAAAAGGACGGATGGTCCTCCGTCGATCTTGTGATGGGCGGGCAGCACTGTTCCATCCGACAGCGTGACACCGCCCACCGTAGGGGCGACGTACTCGACCACCGCGCCTGCGGACGTCGCAGCGGCTCCCAGAGCCCCGACCAAGGCCGCATCGGCCCCGTCCGTGACGAGAATCCCGAGCTTGCGACCCTTAAAGGTGGTCGGACGCTTGAGAATGCTCAGCGCATCCGAGGGCGACAGGTCTTGCTTCGGCATGGCGGCCGGCTTGTGCGCAGCCGGAAGCTCGGCAGTGCCAAGGCCGTCCGCTACATTTTGAGCGAGGCTCTCGTCAATGTTCCGCAAGTGGCCGAGCATCCGCAGGCGGATGGCTGGCACCTCGCATTTGCTCAGTTCGAACACCAAGGCGTCGGCAATGTGCCGCTGCTCCACCAGCGTTTGGCTGGCGTAGAACTGCGTAGCCTGGCTGTAGTGGTCGGCGAAGCTTTCTGGCCGAAGGCGGACTTTCGGGCCATCAGCATCTTCCGGGATGGTAGAGAAACCGACGCGCGGGTCTTCTCGCGGTCCGCCGCTTTCCGGCCCCCAGGAATTCGGTTCGTAGTTGGCGCGGCCTCGCGGGTTGTGGAACGCCATATGGCCGTCCTGCTGGAAGTGGTGGAACGGGCACTTCGGCGCATTGATAGGCAAGTGAGTGAAGTTTGGCCCGCCGAGCCGCTTCAACTGCGTGTCCAGGTAGGAGAAGTTCCGCCCCTGCAGCAGTGGATCGTTCGAGAACTCTATGCCGGGAACGATGTTCTGGGTCATGAAGGCGACCTGTTCGGTCTCGGCGAAGAAGTTTTCCGGCATCCTGTCCAGTACCAGACGACCCACCGGCACGGCGGGCACCAACTCCTCGGGAATGAGCTTGGTGGGATCGAGGACGTCGAAGTCGAAGCTGTCGGCGAAGTCCTGGCCAAATGTCTGTACGCAGAGCTCCCACTCGGGATAGTCGCCCGACTTAATTGCATTCCACAGGTCGCGCCGATGAAAGTCCGGATCGGCGCCATTGATCTTCACGGCCTCGTTCCAGATTACCGACTGCAGCCCCAGCTTGGGCTTCCAGTGGAATTTCACGAAGGTCGATTTTCCGTCTGCGTTCACTAGGCGGAACGTATGGACGCCAAAACCCTCCATGAACCGGAACGAGCGTGGGATGGCGCGGTCTGACATCACCCACATGATCATGTGCATCGACTCCGGGGTGAGCGAGATGAAGTCCCAGAAGTTGTCGTGGGCACTCTGAGCCTGCGGGAAATCCTTGTCCGGCTCCTGCTTCACCGAGTGGATTATGTCCGGAAACTTGATCGCATCCTGAATGAAAAATACCGGGATGTTGTTGCCCACCAGATCCCAGTTGCCCTGCTGAGTATAGAGCTTCACCGCGAAGCCGCGCACGTCTCGAGCCAAGTCGAACGAGCCCTTGTTGCCCGCAACCGTCGAGAAGCGCACGAAGGCGGGCGTCCTCTCGCCCTTGCGCTGGAAGAGGTCGGCCTTGGTAAGCTCGGGGATCGGTGTCAGCGTCTCAAAATACCCGTGCGCGCCATACCCTCTGGCGTGGACTACGCGTTCCGGGATGCGTTCGTGGTCAAAGTGGAAGATCTTCTCGCGGAAGTGGAAGTCCTCGATCAGCGCCGGCCCGCGCGACCCCTGCTTCAGCGTATTCTGGTCATCCGCGACGGGCGTGCCCTGTTGTGTGGTGAGCGTATCGAATCCATCCTCGGCCAGCTGGTGGGTCTCGCCACCAGCACCGCGGCGGGCTTGCTGATCACCGAATTCCGCGACGTCTTCGTTAGTACGGGTTGCTCTGGCCATGGCATGCTCCTCTTCGCGTGATCAAAGAAGCTCGTCGGAGCCGGAACGTTCCTGAGATCACCCCAGATAGCGATTCTGGGAGCGGCGATGAGTTCGGCGGTCGTGGTCGTCTCCACCTGCATGCCGTACCGCCTCTCAAAGATGCGGAGCATGGCATCGTGGGTCTTAACCTCGCATGGCACCGGCGGTTGCGTTCCTGATCCAGGTAGGATCGCGGAACCCGGTTTGATCGGGGGGATTGATGCAGTCAGTCAGCAGGAGAGGATGTTCAATGGTCGCAAAGTCGCGAACTCGGTCCCGGTCGCAAGACGACGCCGCTTTGCGGATACACATTCAGAACCCGCCGTCCTCCCCCGAGAGCCTCACACTCAAGCGCGAGCGGCTCGTGCAGGCACTGAAATCGCGGCCGCTTGGAGGGCGGCAGTTCGACATCAGCGTCGATGATGGCGCCGAAAGACTGCCAGAGAGCTTGGACGCGGAAATCATGATCACCCTGGCGAAGGTCGATCTCGGAAAGGCACGCGATGCTGCCCCGAACTTGAGATGGGTGCAGACCACGTTCGCCGGCGTGGAGGGCATGCTGGACGACGTCCCCCCAAATCTGAAGATCACCAACGCGTCGGGTGTCCATGCCGAGAAGGGCGGAGAGTTCATCCTCGCTGCGGCCTTGCTGCTGGCCTACCAAATCCCTCAGTTTGTCAACGACAAGAATGAGCGGAACTGGACCCCGCAGTTCGGGCCGGTCCTGAACAAGCATCGCATAACCATTCTGGGCGTGGGGGCCATAGGCGCCGCTGCCGCCGAAAATCTCAAACGTCAGGGGTGCAAGGTCACCGGCGTCACTCGCTCCGGGAAAGCAAAGACCAAGCTGGATCGCATCGTCTCGCTCGACGATCTCAACGAGGTACTGCGGGAGACCGACATTCTCGTGTCTACCCTGCCGGCGACGCCTGACACCGAAGGTCTGATAGATCGAAAGCGGATCGGGCTCTTGCCCAAAGGCTCGGGGATAGTGGTGGTCGGCCGGGCGGCGCCGCTGGACTACAACGCGATTATGGATCGTCTCGAGGAGGGTACGCTGCGCGGCGCGGTCCTCGACGTCTTCCCGGAGGAGCCGATACCCAAGCGCGATCGAGCCTGGAAGACCCCGCGTCTCATCATCACTCCCCACTGCAGCGTGGATGACCACACGGTCTACATCGATCGTTGTCTAGATATCTTCCTTGATAACCTCGAGCGCTACCTCAAGGGCGGAAAACTGCAAAACCTCGTCGACACCAAAGAGGGCTACTGAATGAGTGCGAAGAAGGTTCTCGTGACCGGTGCAGGCTCGGGGCTCGGAAAGGCCACCGCGCTTCTCCTCGCTGCGGAAGGCGCCCACCTGGCCCTGCTGGGCCGAACGGAAGACGAGCTTCGGCAGACTGCAATCGAGGTCGAGGAGAGCGGCGGACATGCCCTCATCCTTGTCGCCGACGTGGCGAACGAGGATGAGATGAAAACTGCATTCGCTGCCATGAAACGGGATTTCCAAACGTTGGACTGCGTGTTCGCGAACGCCGGTGTGAACGGAACCTGGGCGCCCATCGACGAGCTGACCTATGAGGAGTGGAACTCCACTATGCGGATCAACCTCGGAGGGACATTCCTCACCCTTAGTCTGGCCGTTCCCCTGATGAAAGCGCACGGGGGATCGATGGTCATAACCTCTTCTATCAACGGCACGCGCACCTTTACCAACGGTGGCGCCTCGGCCTACTCGACCACCAAGGCCGGGCAGGTGGCACTTGCGCAAATGGCCGCCTTGGAGCTGGCTCAGCATCGCATCCGGGTAAATGTGATCTGCCCAGGAGCGATCGAATCCGAGATCGGCGACAATACTGAGAAGCGCAACGTCGAACGGGCCGCGATACCCGCCAACTTTCCAGAGGGCAAGGTTCCGTTGACGAAGGGGAAGCCAGGGAAAGCCGACGATGTCGCGCGGCTTGTGCGATTTCTGCTGTCAGAAGACTCAGGACACATCACAGGCACACCGATATGGATCGATGGTGCCCAGTCG
This sequence comes from Pseudomonadota bacterium, assembly GCA_023393475.1. Taxonomy (GTDB): domain Bacteria; phylum Pseudomonadota; class Alphaproteobacteria; order Rhizobiales; family Devosiaceae; genus Devosia_A. The sequence continues at coordinate 81,811 of JAEWLC010000014.1, read as the reverse complement.
CTCCTGATCTAGGTAGCCCATGTTCAGCTCCTTCGAGCTCGGCGTCGTGGAGACGTCGTTTGGGACCATCCGCTTTCGTCAGGGCGGGTCGGGAAAACCGTTGCTGCTGCTCCATGGCCATCCTCGTTGCCATCTGACGTGGTGGAAAGTCGCCGAGTTGCTGGCTCCCGAATTCCGAGTGATTTGCCCAGATGTTCCCGGTTTCGGCCGATCGTACCAGCCTGAGGATACGCCGGACAGTGGGGGTTCCACCAAACGTGCAAAGGCAGCGGCGCTGGTGGATTTCATGCGACTGTTGGGACACGAACGGTTTGCTGTCGTCGGTCATGATCGCGGCGCGTTGACAGCTTTTCGGATGGCTATGGACCATCCGGATACGGTCGAGCGACTGGTGACGGTCGACGGGCTGCCTGTTCTCGAGCACCTCGAGCGAGCCGACTGGAAATTCGCCCGGGACTGGTATCACTGGTTCTTTTTCGACCAAGCGGAGAAACCGGAACGCGCGATACTTGCCGACCCTTTGGCGTGGTACTCTGCGCTCAGTCCTGACCTGATGGGGCAGGAGGCATATGAGGAGATGGTTCACCTCGTGCATGATCCGGCAGTCGTCCACGGCATGATCGAGGACTATCGCGCGGGCCTCCGCATAGACCACATGCATGACGCTGCTGATCGCCAAGCGGGGAGAAAGGTGCAGTGCCCTCTGCTGTGCCTCTGGTCGCAGTTCGACGATCTCGAGCAGATCTATGGGGATCCAACTTTGATCTGGAAGAACTGGGCGCACGACGTCCAGGGATATGGTCTTCCAAGCGGGCATCACATGGCCGAAGAGAATCCTGCCGCGTTGGCGACCGCTCTCTGCCAGTTCTTGGCAGGAGCCATCAGAGGGGCAACCATGCTTAGGCCCTATTGATTTTCTCGACTAAGTCCTCGCCTGCAGCATCGCACGCAGGGTCGTCGCGTTCTTTATGGCGTAACCATCGAAGTCGTTGTTGAAGTAAATCCAGACCCTATCGGCTTTGGCGGCTCCGATCCTGTCGGCCCAATCGCGCAATTCCGCGTCGCTGTAGTCATGGCGATACCAACGTTCGGTGCCGTGGAAACGAACGTAGACATCCGCCGCGGTCTTGATCACTGCGTGAGGCAGGCGAGGTCCGCTGCATGAGCAGAATATCGCTCCGGCATCCTCGAAAGCCCGATACACGTCCTCATTCCACCAACTGGCGTGGCGGAACTCGATGACATTGCGTCTCGCCGGGTTCAGCTGGCCGAGGATGCTGGCCAGACGGTCGGACGAGTAGTGGTAGCTCGGAGGCAGCTGAAACAGAAAGCACCCCATCAACGGGCCCAACAGATCGGCGACGAAGCCGAAATCCTCCACCAAGGCGGCGGTGTTCTCGAACTTCCTGATATGCGTGATGAGCTCGGGCACTTTGACGGTGTAGAGCATCGGATGATCATCGGCTTGCCGCCGCCATGAACGCACCGTAACCACGGTTGGCCAGGAATAGAACGGTGCGTTCAACTCCACCGTGTCGAAGTGGTCGGCATAATGATCGAACCATTCGGTCGTGGGCATCTGCGAGGGATAGAAGCTCCCCTTCAAATGCCAGTAGAACCAGCCGGAACACCCAACATTCAAGGCGGGGAGAGCAGCGCTTGACGGCAATACCTCAGCCGGTTTGGCCAGCAGTCGTGCCTCGTGCATCTTTTCCGCACGCATCAACGAGATTTCGCGCTGCTTGATGCGTCGTTCCGCTTTTCGTTGTCGCCGCTCTTCTGTCGTCAGCGACGTGGTGTCGGCCATCGGTTGTGTGCCTCAGTCTGTGGGAGCATCGGCCAACGTCCTTCTCGCAGAGTTGGTTCAAGAGTGGCGACGCTCACGAGGAACGAATGCCCTCCAGCGGGATTGGGACTGAACCCCTCACGACCCGGAGAGCGCCATGCCCGAACAAGACAATTCGATCTCATTCGCCCTCGTGACGGGCGCATCGTCGGGCATAGGGCTTGAGCTCGCAAAGCTGGCGGCAGAGCGCGGAGCCGATCTACTGATCGTCGCAGACGGGAGCGAGATCAACGATGTGGCAGCGTCGCTGCGGTCAGGGGATCGGATGGTCGAAGCGCTGCAGGCGGACCTCGCGACCAAGGAAGGCATCGACCAGCTATATGCCAAAGTTCGTGAGATCGGTCGCCCGGTAGACGCTCTCTTCGCGAATGCCGGCCGGGGACTGGGCAATGGGTTCCTCGACCAGGATTTCGCCGACATCGAGCGCGTGATCGACACCAATGTGACCGGGACGGTCTATCTGCTGCACAAGGTCGTCAACGACATGCGGCAGCAGGGCTGGGGCAGGGTACTGATCACCGGCTCCATTGCTGGCCTCATGCCCGGGACATACCAGGCCGTCTACAACGCCACCAAGGCGTTCATCGACAGCTTCGCCTATGCGCTGCGGCATGAGGTGAAGGACGATGGTATCTCGGTGACGGTATTGATGCCCGGCCCGACCGATACCGACTTCTTCGAGACCGCCGACCTAATGGATACGAAGGTCGGGCAGGGCAAGAAGGATGATCCGGCCATGGTCGCCAAGGCCGGCTACGAGGCCATGCTGCGCGGCGACGGACACGAGGTCTCGGGCTTTGCCAACAAGATGCAGGCAATGATGACTCGCGTCCTCAACGACGACCAGCTCGCCAAGATGCACGAGGGCATGGCCAAGCCGGGTTCCGGCAGCAAGCACTGAGGAAGCACCATGTCCGAGGAAGCAGATGACGCTCCAAAACGTGCGAGCCGAGACGACAAGGATGGCGAATACGCGGTCGTAGGCAAGAGCGTACTGGTCAACCGGCCGCGCGAAGAGCTCTTCGCATTCTGGCAGGACTTCCAGAATTTGCCGAAGTTCATGGTGGCGGTCGAAAGCATCCGTCCATCTGGAGATGCCGGGGTCATGATATGGAAGATCAAGGCCCCAGCCGGACAGGTCGTGGAACTCGAAACGGAGCCAGTGGACGTCGTCGAGGGCCGCGCGATCGGGTGGCGATCCACAGAGAACTCACAGATCAAGACCACCGGCGAGGTGATATTCGAGGATGCGCCCGTCGGCCGCGGCACCATCGTGACCGCGAATATCAGCTACGAACCGCCAGGTGGCGACCTTGGACGCCTGGTCGCCAAGCTATTCGCGACTGAACCCAATATACAAGCTCGGCATGATCTCAAGCGCTTCAAGATGCTGATGGAGACTGGCGAGATCGCTTTCTCACCGAACCACCGAGACGAAGAAGAGGCCTCAGCATGAAAGCGCTGACTTGGCAGGGAATTACGAAGGTCAGCGTCGAAACGATGCCGGACCCCGAGATCATCAACCCGCGCGATGCCATCATCGAGGTGACATCGACCGCGATCTGCGGTTCGGATCTGCATCTCTACGACGGTGTCATTCCAGGCATGAAAGCCGGGGACATCCTGGGGCACGAATTCATGGGGGAGGTCGTCGATACCGGTCCCGGCAGCACGCTCCGGAAGGGGCAGCGCGTCGTCGTTCCGTTCACGATCTCCTGTGGTTCATGCTTCTTCTGTACCCAGGGCCAGTTCTCCGCATGCGACAATGGCAATCCCGTCGAGAACCAAGACGCTTCGGAGAAGCTATATCGTCATGCCATGGGCGCGGCCTTCGGCTATTCGCACTTGACCGGCGGCTATCCTGGCGGCCAGGCGGAATATGCTCGTGTGCCGTTCTCCGATGTTGGCCCCATTGTCATCCCTGACGGCCTCGAGGATGAGAAGGTGCTTTTCCTGTCGGACATTCTGCCCACGGGCTGGATGGCTGCCGAGAACGCCGGCATCCGGCCCGGCGATACCGTGGCCGTTTGGGGTTGCGGCCCGGTCGGGCTGTTCGCGGTGCAGAGCGCTGTCATAATGGGCGCGGCGCAGGTGATCGCTATCGACCATCACCCCCACCGGTTGGAGCTCGCGGCGAAGTTCGGTGCCAAGACGATCAACTTCGAGCAGACTCACGTCCGCGAAGCGCTGATGGAGATGACGGCCGGCATCGGCCCCGATGCAGTGATCGATGCGGTGGGCATGGAAGCGCATGGCTTCGTCATCGACAATGTCATGGATGCAGTGAAGCAGAAGATCGGTGTTGGTGCCGATCGTGGGCACGCCTTGCGCCAGGCCATTTTAGCTGTGCGAAAGGGCGGCCGCGTTTCCATTCCGGGTGTCTATGGAGGGATGCTCGACAAGTGGCCGCTCGGCGCCATGATGGAAAAAGGGCTCGAGATCCGGTCAGGCCAGACCCATGTGCAGAAGTACAAGGATGACTTGCTCCGGCGCATCCAGGAGGGGGAGATCGACACGACCTTCCTCATCAGCCACGTGCTGCCGCTCGCAGAAGCGCCGGAAGGATACAAGAATTTCAAGAACAAGCAGAACGAGTGGACCAAGGTCGTTCTGAAGCCTCATGACCTGGTGACCTGAACGATCGCTTCGAGCCTGTTCAGCGGGGAGGCCGAGACCTGTCCCCTCGTCGCGGCAGCAGGGCAAGTATGGTCGCTACGGGTAATGCAAGCATTAGGCCCCCCGCACGGAGGTGGCCGCCATGGTGCCGACGACCCTTGTTTCGGGCCATAGCGGCAGCGTAACCGGCCCGCCAATCCGGACTTTGCTCCGTGTCCGATGTATCGCCGCCCTCGTGCGTCGACTTGCCCATGGTGTCCGCCATCGTCGCCTCTCTGCTGCCCATCGGGCTTTCGGCTCCGATGGTTGAATCCTCGGCAGTCTGATGTTCGATTTCCGCGTTGAGCTCGGCCCCCATCAAGATCACCGTCACGGAAATCCATATCCAAGTCAGAAAGCCGATGAGCGCCCCGAGCGAGCCATAGGTCTTTTCGTAGTTGGCGAAGTTCGCGCTGTACCAAGAAAAGAGTAGAGAGGCGGCGATGATGACCATCACCGCCAGCACGGCTCCGGGAGTCAACCATCGCCACTTTGCTTGTTGCCGGCTTGGTCCGAGCCTGTAGAGCACGGCGATCCCGACCAGGAGCATGACGAGCAGCAGCCCATAACCAAGTGCTTGCACCAACCACTCGAACCCTCGAGAAAGCCCAATCGCCTCAAGCACTGCGGGCAGCACGACCACGACGCCAATCATCACGATTGCCGCGATCAGCACGCCCACCGTGAAAAGCAGGGCCAGGGCGTTCAGGTGTAAGAACGATCGCTTCTCCCGCTCGTCGTAGGCAATGTTCATCGCCTCGAACAACGTCTTGACGCCTGAACTCGAGCTCCAAAGCGCCAAGCCTAGCGAGATCGCCAGTCCCCAGCCCAAGGTAGCAGGGCCCTGTTGGGTGAGCCGGGTCAATTGTTCATCGATGAGCGCCATGCCGCCCGCAGGCACAATTCCCGAGAGCAGCGCGACATGCCGACTGACCGTGGAAGGATCCGCGAACAAGCCGTAGACCGAGACAAAGGCGACGATCGTCGGAAAAAGCGCGAGCAGTAGAAAATATGTCGCGCCAGCGGCGACAAGGGTGATCCTATCCTCGGAAATCTCGCCCCATGTGCGCCATAGAATGTCCTTCCATGCTTTCGCGGGCATTTCTGTCGGAGCGTGGGCGTGCCGGCCATGGCCTGGTTCGTTCTCGCGCAAGTCAGTACTCACAAGCTCCTCCCGGATCGGAGCACAACTTGCCCGGAGAACGTTCGTTGCGGACGGCAGTCCATTGCCCGCCTTGTTCCGCTTTGCGAGATCGACGCGTCGATCAGCACTCGGCGCGGCAGCTTCAACTGTCGGCGAGGTCGATCCAGGCGGGGGCATGGTCACTCGGCTTCACCCATCCCCTGACGTCTTTGTCCACGCCCGCGTCGCGCAAGCGACCCTCCAGCACCGGGCTGGTCAGGAGGTGATCCATACGCAGACCCGAGGTCGGATCGTAGCCTCGGGCGTATGCGAAGTTCCAATAGGTGTAGATGCGCTGCAGCGGGTGGATCGTCCTGATCGCGTCCTCCCACCCTTGTGCTAGCAAACTCGCGTAGGCGACACGGCTTTCGGGAAACATCACGGCGTCCCATCGCCACCTCTGTGGAACGGCCGCGTCGATATCCGTTGGAACGACGTTGAAATCCCCGCATAGAACCGCAGGTTCGCCGGCATTGATTAGCGAATGCGCATGGGCCGACAGGCGATCGAACCACCGGAGCTTGTAGTCGAACTTCGGGCCGAGGGCGGGATTTCCATTGGGGAGGTATACGCATCCGATCGTCAGGTCGCCAACCTTGGCTTCCAGATAGCGGCTGTGAGTATCGTCGGGGTCGCCCGGAAGGCCGCGTCTCACCTCGATTGGCTGGTGCCGACGTGCGAGGATGGCGACTCCGTTGTAGCTCTTCTGTCCGTGCCAGATGGAGTGGTAGCCGACATCACGAATTGCGGCGGCGGGATACTTCTCGTCAGACGTTTTGAGCTCCTGCAGGCAGACGACATCGTACCTCCTTTCATCGAGCCAACTCAGCAGGACTGGGAGCCGTCCATTCACGCCGTTCACGTTGAATGTAGCGATCTTCACCATGATGAGTATCACGCCACGCCTTTGCCGCCTGTGACGCCGTAGACCTCGCCATTGAGGAAGCTGCCCTCCTGGCTTGCAAGCAGCACATAGATCGGTGCCAGCTCGACCGGTTGTCCCGGACGCTCGAAGTCGCTGTTCTCGCCGAATTTCCGCACCTTCTCGTCGGGCTGGCCACCACTGGGTTGCAGCACGGTCCATATCGGGCCCGGCGCGACGATATTGGCGCGGATGCCTTTCTTGATCGTCTGCTTGGCCAGGGCCTTGGTGTAGGCGACGATTCCGGCCTTGGTAGTTGCATAGTCGAGCAGTAGCGGTGATGGCTCGTATGCCACGATCGACGCCGTGGTGATGATGGCGGCCCCTGGCGGAAGATGTGGCAGGGCTGCCTGACAGATCCAGTGCAGTGCGTAGAGATTGGTCTTGAGCGTGGCGTCGAAGTCGGCTGTCGAGACCTCGGAAACGTTCTCCCGATACTGCTGTCGCGCTGCGTTGACGACCAGTATGTCGAGGCCGTCGAGGCCTTCCACCGTCTGCTTGACCAGAGACCGACACCAATCCTCGTCCTTGACGTCGCCGGGCAAGCCAAGGGCTTTCCTGCCTTCAGCTCGGATCAGGTCGATGACTTCTTCCGCATCTGCTTCCTCGCTCGGAAGGTATCCAATGGCGACATCGGCCCCCTCACGCGCATAAGCAATTGCGGCCGCTCGTCCTATGCCGGAGTCGCCACCCGTGATCAGGGCCTTGCGACCCTGAAGCTTGCCCGAACCTTTGTAACTGGTCTCGCCGTGATCTGGCTGCGGATCCATCCGACCGACTATGCCAGGCGCCGGTTGCGGCTGTTCCGGGAAAGGGGGCTTGGGGTACTGATCGCGGGGATCCTGCATCTCTAAACGGTCGGCCATGATCTGCTCCTGATTGGTCCTGTTCCAATCCCCTGAGTGCGGGCGAGTTCCAAGCGCCGGCGGCTGCGTGGTGGCGGTAGATCGATAGCTGAAGGAGCAAGCTGCCGGAGGGAGCCTCAGTCCGTAACCGACGTTGTGGCTTTGAAAGGAGCAAGTCATGGTAGACATTGTCTATGAAGTCGTGGAGCACGATGGGGTTGGGCGTACAAGGTAGGGGACATCTTCTCCGAGCGGTTCGACACCCACGAGGAGGCCCGCAAAGCGGCTAACGAAGCTGCTACCCGCCACGAACTATCGGGCGAGAATGAGCTCATCGCTTATAAGGATGCAGAGGGCAGGGACCTGGTCGAGATTGCCGCTGGCGAAAGACCGGCCGGAGACAACCGTCGAGGACGAGGCCTGATGCCCGCGCCGATATCCAGTCTGTCGACGATCAAGGACGACGAAGTCGTCAATATGGTCATCGAAACGCCTGCGGGATCGCGTCTCAAGTACAAGTTTGAGGCCGGCGTTTTCATGATGCACAAATCTCTTCCGCAGGGATTCTGCTATCCCTCCCCCTTCGGATTTACTCCGGGGACTCAGGGAGCAGATGGAGATCCGCTCGACGTCCTTCTCATCACCACGCTCCAGCCATCGTTGGGAACGGTGGCAGAAGTCCGGATAATCGGAGCCGTCTTGGTCGAGCAAGGCGAGGCAGACCAACAGCCGATCAGGAACGATCGCTTCCTCGCCGTCCCCAAGTTGGATCATGAGGACCGGCCGCTAGCTACGATCTCCGACCTGCCGCCCGCCGAACTGGAAGACCTTGAGCACTCTTTCGTCCAAGCAGCGAGCGCGACGGCAAACACCTGCGGGTTCTCGGCCATGCTCAGCCCGCTGAGGCCCTTCGACTCATCAGGGACGCGATGGTCCAGCCACGGTAGCGGGCGTGCTCCGACAAACGGGAAATACTCTCAGCCCTTCATCATCGTGGCGAGCGGCTCACGGGCCACGTTCTTTTCGATCTCCTCACGACCGGGAGTGGCTGGCAGCGCTTTCTTGAAGTTCTCGCGGTAGTCGGCCGGCACTTTGGGCGGAAGCATCGGCACGTACTTGTCGACCACGGCTTCGATAATGACGGGACCAGGCTCAGCGAAAGCCGCATCCAGCCCCGCGTCGATGTCATCCGGTCGCTCTACAGAGAAGCCCTTGCCGCCCATGGCCTCGGCGGCTTTGGCGAAATCGATAGGCTGCAGCTCGCAGGCGAATTGCGGGTTCCCCAGGAACATCATCTGCTCCCAGGCGATCTGGTTGAGCATGTTGTTCTTGATGACGAGAAGCTTGAGCGGGATGCCATAGCGCACCGCCGTCGAGAACTCACCCAGTTGCATCGCCAATCCGCCATCGCCGACTACGGCGCAGATCTGGCGTCCGGGATGAGCGATGCCGGCGCCGATCGCATAGGTAAGGCCGCAGGACATCGAGGCCAACGATCCGGAGACCGCGAACGCGTTGCTCGGTCCGAGATCGATATGCCGTGCGGCCAGTTCGGTATTCTGCCCGGAATCGGTGGCAAGGATGGCATCTGTAGCCATACGCTCGCCGAAGCGTCGGACGATCATCTGTGGCTTCAGTGGATAACTCGCCTCCGCTTCTGCCAAGCGCATCATCCCACGCCATTCCTCCATGGATCGCTGCGCCGACGCGAGGAAGCTCTTGTCCTGCTTCTGCTCGAGACGGGTGTTCAACAGCCGTAGGGTTTCGCCGGCATGTCCGACCAGACCGACGTCGACCGGGCACCGAAGCCCTATGCGCTCGGCGTTCCAATCGACCTGGACGATCTTCGCCTTGCCCGGCTGCGGGTAGTACTCCACGTACGGAAAACTCGATCCGACGATGAGCAGCGCGTCGCACTGCTCCATTATCTCTTGCGAGGCCTTCGTGCCTAAAATGCCTATGCCGCCTGTCGTGTGCGCGTGATCGTCAGCGATGATCGCCTTCCCGAGCAGTGCTTTGGCAATGGGCGCATTCAGCAGGGCGGCGGTCTTCTCGAGTTCTTCTCGGGCGCCCAAGGCCCCGCGACCGATCAGCATCGCCACGCGGCGGGCCCCGTTCAGGAGATCGGCCGCTTTCTCGATCTCGCCCTCCGGCGGGGTGAGCACAGGGGCGAACCAGATGTTCGATACGTGACCCGGCTTGTTGCGCTTGGATCGCTGGGCGTCGCCCACAGACTCTTCCTGAACGTCGTTGGCGACGGAAATATGTGCCACTCCGTGCCTACTCAACGCGGTGCGACAGGCGAGGCTCGCTGCGTTCTCCATGTGAGCGGCGTCGCTCACCTGCACGTTGAACTCGGCGACATCGTTGAAGGCTCGCGTCAGATCGACGTCCTGCTGAGTGAAGGTCTCTATCAGGTCGTGGAACTGCATGCCGGTGATCGCCAGCACGGGTACTTGGTCCAGTTTGGCGTCGTAGAGGCCCGTGAGAAGATTGGTGCCACCTGGGCCCGAGGTTGCGAGACAGACACCCAGCTTGCCGGTCCACTTCGCATAGGCGCAGGCCATGAAGGCGGCGGATTGCTCATGGCGGACCTGGATGAACCGTATCTGATCCTGGCGTGTGCGCAGGGATTCGATGATCCCGTTGATGCCGTCGCCCGGCAGACCGAAGATCACTTCGACGTCCCACGCAATCAAGGTGTCGATCAGCACGTCTGCCGCCGTCCGCATGCTGCTTCTCCTGCTTGTCTCAGGGCAGCAACTTGGGCGGCGAGGTGATGGTTCCGGCCCGGGGGACTGCCCGCCGGGACGAAGGCGTGCTTCCGCAGCGTCGGCTTGGGCTTGGTGGGGTTTCAAGACAACCTTTGTCCACTCGTTCTGGTGGCTGGCCTGATAGGCGATTCAGGTGATGCTAAGCGACGGCGCATTCAATGCGGAGGAAAGGTCCGAACGGCTGGAGGTACTTTCTAACTTCGGCTCACAACCGATGGAGATTGGGGAGCCCTTGCGCTCTGCCTCGCTGCCGTTCAACAGTCCCACGCTGTCTTTTCCCGACTTGCGCTTCTGCCTCACTGGCACCTCAACTGCGGGACGAGAGATGGCTGCGAAGCCGCGGTCACCGATCGAGGGGCTCGCGCCGGCCCGCTGCAAGAATATAGATGTTCTGGTCGTCGGACATTGCGGCACTGAGACGTGCCTGCACTCACCTTCTGGCCTGACGATCATCAAGGCGAAAGATGCGCAGGGTAACGGGCATCACATCGCATCGGGTCTGAGGCGTACTGGGCGCAACACCTGTAGGAGGCTCATCCGAAGCAAGCTGCGACCGCGTCCCCGTTTAGTTGTCGGTCGTCGCAGTCTGAACGTTCCCGGCGGATCGCGTCGCGGCACAGTCTAGGGCCATCGGGTGGCGGTGACGGCCGCGAGCAGGGCAGGGCAGGGATCCGGCCCACCGGTCCCGTTCAAGCGGCTTTATCGAACATTTGACGGCAAACCGGGGAGGGGAAGGTGCCGGGGTCGCGAGGCCGCCACGGCCGAAACATCCATGGGGTGAAGCGTATTCCCGCGCTCCCAAGGGCGCCTCAACGCTTCGGCTTTGGCTTTCGTCCTGGCCCGTGGATTTCGGGCGACGTGGCCGCGATCGCCTTGGCACTTTCCGTCGTAGCTTGCACAGTCTTGTCGAGCTCTTGCCGAAACTTGAGCCAGGGGTTCTCTTTTGCTGCCGGTTCCGGCGCCGGGGCGGGGCGCGGAAAGTCAGTGGTCATGAAGTCGGGCTCGCTCGCGCGGCTTGACTCGACGTCTGCGGCCGCCCCGGGGACGTTTTCGACCACTTCGACAAGGTCCCGCCCTACCGGGAAGGCGCTCGACTTCCTGATGTAGTGACGCCGCGCCGTACCGATCGAAAGGTGTCCGGCGAGACGGGCAATCTCCTCGGCGGAATAGCCGGCGCTGTGCCAGGTGGAGAGCGCGATGTGCCGGAAGGCGCTCGGCGCAAGTCTCGGAATCTCCCGCCCAGGGCGGCTCGCGGCCTTGCAGGCAGTGGCGAGGATTTCGGCGAGGTTGGAAAGCCACTTGTCGTAACCAAGCTCCCCGACATCGGCTGCAACGACCTCGACCAGGACGCGAAGGGCCTCCTTGTGCGTGGCATGGAAGTTCGCGATCCCGATCCGGCGTTCTGGATCTTCCCCGGTCCGCCGCTTGGCGTTCCGGACGACGAGATGGTCGCCCTCGATGCGTGCGCCAACGAGTTCGACCGTGCGCACGCCGAGCTTGGGAACCAGCAGGCAATGAAGCGCCACCGCCATGGAGCGTAGGCGGCGGTAGCGCAGCGCCATACGTTTTAGCTGCTCAAAGACCGCCAGGACCATCCATTCCTCCGGGTCCTTGACCTTTTTGGAGGATGTCCGTGGCTTTGAGGGCTTGCCGCGACGCCGATTGAGCGCCGCCTCGATGCGAGTCCGATACCGATCGAGTGCTTCTTCGTCGATCTTCGCCTTGGCCGCGAGATGCTCGAGCGCCGCCAGATAATTCTGCTTGTAGACCCTAGCGGTATTGGCCGTCAGGACCTTCCCTTCCGCGTGCAGGCACAGGGCCTCGAACTCGTCTGCGTCTGGGTACCTCTTCTGGCCCTGGGCGACGTAATGCATTCCGGTCGTAAGATGCTTGCCTCTCGTTGCCGCACTGGCCAATCGCCTGCCCTTGTCATTACTCCATGTTATTTTGGCATAAAAATGAGAAAAGACAAGATATTGGGGTCGGTCTCCCCCGGGGGGCGTGCAGTGTCATTCTTCTGCGTTTCACAGCCAAGGCGGCCCCTTTGCCTCGTGCGTGCTGGAAGAGCTGGAGACAATGAACCGGTAACACTTTGGCGCGCGTCCCACACATCCAACGTGCAGGAAGGGGCATAAGCATGCGATCCCCCCACGAGGCAGGTACAAAGCCAATACGGGCAGGGGGCAAACGAATGCTCTTTGCGTACGAGCCACAAACAACGTGCCAACAGCGGTCGCCTACGCAGGGGTGAACGGCTCCTCACGCCTCGGTCGATCGCGGAGTCATCTTGCGTAGATGTCGTCGAAAACCGTCTCTGGCGTGACCATCACAATGGCGCCGCGGTCCACCGCGGGGATAAGGAGGCGACCGGCGAGGACGCTTGCAGCGCCCTCACTCCTGCCGCCGCTCAGGCGAAACTGTTGGCGGGGGTCAAATCTGGGAAATCGCCGCGGCGGAATGGAGATCATTCCCGCTACGAACTCGCGACGGGCCTCCTCGTCGGGCAGCGGGAGCATAACAATCGGAACCTGCTCGGTGAGCGCCATGGCTCGGAACTGGATTCTCTTTGCTTCGTGCCGATACGCGTCGCGGATCCTGAAGCGGACTTCGTGAAGATAGGCAACGAGCGGCAACTCCTCGCCGGGCAACTCATACCAGGGGAGCGGAGCGGATCCTGCGAGCGGCGCGCGCAGCGAGCCGATCGCCTCGATACTCAGCGCATTTTCGTAGTCGTTCCCTGGCCCCCTCAGGGGTAGGTAGGGAAGGTCTGCCCAGAGTTTGTTCGCCTGCTCGTAGCCAATCAATAGCCGGAGATGCTCGAGCAGTGCTCCACCCCAGCCGCCGCCTTCCGGCCTGCCAACAGCTTGCCACTGGAGTATCTCCCAAATCGGCGGACCTGGGTTTTCCGCCTGCCCGACCTCACTGGCCAGCCGCTCTTCGGCGAGCACCTGGCTCCTACTGGCAGACGGATGCCGCCTAATAAAGTCGTGCGCCGATGCAGCGTCACGCCGGGCCCAGCGTCCGATGGCCCGAACCACGTCCACAGAAGCGTTCTCCAGCAGTTCGGCTACGGAACGGTCAGTCGCGGCGGTTTCCTCAATGACGCGGGCCGCCTCGAGATAGGATCGAAGTGTCGATCTTCTGAGATTCAGACTGCCAGCAACTGCTTCCTCAGTTTCCAATCTGCTCCCGTAGGACTGCCGTTCGCTGTTGAGCAGGTCTCCTGCCTGTCGGGCCTTGGTCAGCCAGCTTGTTGACGGTTCAATCATGCCTGCAACCTGCACGCTCAGCGCCGCCTTGACAATTCCCGCACCAACACGCAGTCTACGTGTAAGGAGTTTAGTTTGATTACCGCCGACCAGTTCCGCGCCCGCGTTACCGAGACGCTCTGCAACGCAGCAGGGAGGCGTTCGCTCGCCAACCACTTCGTGACATTGCTCCCGGAGATCGTTGAGTTGCGCAACGACGACGTCCGGTGGGACTGGATTGCCACCACCTTGAGCAGTGTCCGCGGCGACGCCCAGATCAAGAGCCAGCGCTTGCGGGCTCTATATTCAGTGCACCGCAAGGGAGAGCGTGCAGCCGCAGAGGGAAAGAAGACGAGCCGTGCAGCGGTCGCGTCAACGACCCGCGGCCAGAACGCAGGGCAGGGGCCGACCGCAGACGGGGCGACGATGTTGCGCGTGACCGAAAGGGTCCGCCACTGGGGCGAGGACGCTTCAGAGTTGGACAGTTCCTGACGGACCAGCGCGACGCCGTCACTACCTGTACCGACTCCTCGCTCCGCGCCGACCAACATCCAGAAGCACAAGCATGTCCAAGACCGAATCTCCGACTTTCCAGAAGCCCCCCCGTTTCATCGTCACCGCGCAGGACAGAAGCGCTGGCAAGACTTTCACCGCGGCGCTGCTCGCTAGCTACGGGCAACAGTGCGGCTACGAAGTGTGTATTCTCCAGAATGACTCCCAGAAGCGCCTCGACATGTACGGTGAGGTCATCAAGATCCCCCTCGCTACTTCCAGCGAAGTGATGGAGAACGAACTCGCCGACGTTGACAAGCACGAGGGGTTGCTCGCGCTCATCCGCGAATTGGAAACCAACCCCAAGAAGCTGATCATCTACGACACGTCTGCCGGTTCGATCGGCCGAATTCCGATCGTCTTTGATAGCCTCAGCATCGCGGATCGGCTCACTGCGATGGGCGAGTTTGCGCTCGTTGTTGTCCCTCTCACCGCGCGCAACGACATTGCAGCAAGTGCAGTGGCGACGATGAAGGCAATGTCCAAAGCCCTTCCCGGTCACTACATCGTTCCGATCAAGAACCATCGTGACGGATCTCCGAACGACCTTCCCGCCGACCACGCTTTCCATGCAGCGCTTCGCTTGGCCAAGCATGGCTTTCTGAGCCTCCCGCACATCAACAAGCAGGCGGCGCTTCTTCTTGAGCAGACCACTCGGCCACTCCACCACATTGCCGATCCCCAGGGTCCGGTATCCGCCCTGGAGCTGGCCTCCGAGCTGGGTACGACGGAGGGTCGGGCGGAAGTCGTCATGACTACTGCTCGCCATATCTTGGCCGGGACTTTGAAGGAGGCGAACGGCCTGGGTTTTCAGTTGGGCGCATAGCGCCCTTTCCAACACTAGAGGAGATCGTGCAGCGCTACTGCGAGAGCTACGCGCCGAAGATGGAACGAGGTGACGAGCAGGCAATGGCCGAATTTCTCGGTCTGCTCTATCTCGTCGGCGAGCCGGTCGGGGTTCGCGCGTTGTCAAACGCATTCGTTCTGGTGCGTCGGAAGAATCAACGGCGGCTAATTAGCGCGTTGGAGCGCGATCGCAATGCCCGACGCCCCACGATCGTCGGCAAGGCCGTCGACGCGGCCTTTGAGCTGCGGATGACTAACCTGCTAGACGAAGTCGCCAAAGACCCAGCGGCAGCAAAGGAGGTCGGGCCTGCTCTACGATCGGCGCTAGCACGTTTCCACAGGAGCGCCCCACAGCGTTCGAAGCAGCACAACTCAGAACACGCCGTAGGGTCTCCGATGACGACTGGCACGGCGATTCGTACGCGTGGAGCAACCTTCGCGCCGTCGCGCCCTACCGCGGCCAAGACGCGCTTAGCGCGGAGTCGCGGCTGCGCAGGAACCAGGCGGGCGACGAAGGCGCTGGAAGTCTCACTGCTACTTAGGGGATGGAGGTCCCTGTACACCCACAGCCGAAGAGTGCTCGACAAGTGGCACAGCGTATTATCAACTTCCAAGAAGGGATAGTTACTCTGACCTGATCCGAGTTCCTCGGGGTAGGGAGAGCCCCTGGTTGTGTGGCACGCTTTCCAGTGCCAGTTTACTGAGAACAGCGTCTTATGGCGCCCGCGTCAGATGCGCAGACGGTCTGCAACGTAGATGGAGTTAGCGCGAAGGCTTGGCACGAGAGCCAGAATTCCTGCCCGGCTCGCCATATCTCCCATTTGGCGCTGCGGGGCTTCATCTTGATGCCACAGGTTAATTGCGGAGTGTCAGTATGCAGAGAACGGTAGTTTTGCAGACTTATTTGGTCGTAGCGGCTCTGTCGCTTTTGCCGCTGCCCGGAGTGGCGATGGGACAAGAAGCATTGCCTCGTGATTTCGCGAAGCTGCTCCAATCCTTTAGAGCTGGGTCTACCGAACTACCGGCGGTCCTCGAGACGGACGCCAACGCCTATGTGGGGCTCCTACAAGTAACGGCAGGCGTTGAACCCAGCGGCATGCTGGACCGTACCACCATTAGGGCGATCAATACCTACTGCGTAAGCAAGGGGATAGCCGAGGTTTGCGCGAGCGGCCCGCTCACACTGGCTGCAGCGGAAGCAATCCAGTCTGTAGTGGGAGTCTGGGCGGCTGACGCGGAACCAGCGGGAGGCACCGCCAAAACTCTCTTACAGGCGCAGCTTCTTTGCACACCATCGGGTGGGGATCAGGGGCTCGCCCGGACTTACGAAGTCTATTTTGATGGTGCAACGCTGTCGTTGTCCCGCGGTGACCGCGCTGAGCCCTACTACGAACAGTGGAGAGGGGTGGTCGTGAACGAAGCACTTACCGTCACGGGGGAGTACGTTGAAGGGGAGGGGGGGCTCAAGAAAATCGAGTTCAGCCTCAAGAGCGTACCCGGACGCTTTAGCGGTGGGGGGGTGAGAGGTCCTCGCACGTGCCAAGTCGATATTGCCACACCGAGGGGAAAGTGAGAATCTGTCGCCCCGCAGGCCCCCCGCGTCTAGGACTCTTGTCGTTCACGAAAGTACCCTGCGTTGGTCGCGGAATCAACCTGTGTGCTCACGGCAGAATAAGTCACTAACTAGTCTTGTAATATTATCGCCTGTTAACGGCTGGTGCCCTAGCGAGATGGAATGCTCGTACATAGCTGACACACTACGGGCCAAATCTCCGGTAAAGTTGTAGAGGACGTAAGTAGTCGTTGGTGACGGTCAGTGGCGGCCGGGAGGAGCTGCGTATGAACATTTCTCAAGCCCTCGAGCGGTATGGGCCTTGGGGCACGTTGCTTCGAGGGCCTCGAAAAGTAGCGCGGCTAGCTCGTCGTGCCTTCTACAAGGGGATGAAATTCACCACATCGAGGACAGAGTACGGCGTCTTGATGCACTCAAACTGGGGCGACGAGACGTTTGAGATGTGCTTCAGCGGCAGTTACGGAAACACCCTCTCACGCCTCCTCAAGCAGAGAAGAGCCCCCTTTGTGTTCCTCGACGTAGGAGCAAATCAGGGACTCTATTCGCTGCTGGCAGCTCGCAACCCGAAGTGCGAACAAGTATATGCGTTTGAACCAGTGGCATCGACGGTGGACCTACTGAGAGAGAACATCAGGATCAATGGGATGCAGGAGCGCATCACAACCATCCCCCTAGCCATCTCAGATCACACCGGGGACGGAGCAATATCGGTAGACTCACACCACAGCGGTGTTGCCTCTTTGAACCACATCGTGGGGAGGGAAACTCAAGTGGTGGGCTTAACGACGGTCGAGGATATCGCGGCCCGAATATCACCTGCAGACCTTCCACTTGTAGTCAAAGTTGATGTTGAGGGCCATGAACAAGTCGTAATCGCGCAGCTGATGGCCTCGTCGCTGGCGTCGCGAGTATCCGTCGTTTTCTATGAGGTCGATGAGGAATGGTGTGACCCAGAGAGGCTATCGACGCCGTTGGTGGAGGCGAAATTTCGATTGAGGCATGTTGGCTCAGGAACTCACTACGACGTGCTGGCCGTCCGATAGCCTCTTCCCGGCGTCTGCGATCTCGCCGTTTGCTAAGTTCCAGTAGAGTGAACTCAGGGTAGGATTGCAGGCGAGAAACGGCAAGGGACGGCCTATCGGCTGTACGCTGTAACGCAAAACCATGGCCACCAAACCCCCTCACCTTAGTTTGTGGCCCGTCAGTCTTTCAATGCGTGCAATGATCTCCTCCTTGTCAAGCGCTCCCTTTATCTCTAGCTCGAGTTCGTATAGTTTTGCTCCGACTAGAAACCGGTACCAGTAGCCTTGCAGGAAGTGGTACATCAGCCCCTCTGCTCCATCGAGGACGCCCAGTTGAAAGAAGTATCGGTACAGGAAGTATCCAGTACTTGATACCTGATACGGTATGTTATTGTAGACGTGCTCCTTGATCCACCGCTTCATCGCTGCCTGACGAGAAACGGTTTCGGCGTGTAGCTCGACGTCCCTAGGGAATAGTTGTAAGCGCTGGTTCAGGACATCGATGGCCTCGCGCGTTGCATACTTGTTGTGCTTGTCGATAAAGAACGTCAAGTCATTCAGATTGTGGTCCGCAAACCCTCCGGGGAAATGCACTGTGCGCCCCCCTTCGACGAGAATGTGCTCATCCATCCAGCGTTGCTCTATTCGCCCATATCCGCGCCGGAATATGCGGAGCAGTGTGAGGGGATAGCGCCCCCCGTGCTTTATCCAGCGATTGAAAAAGATATGCTTGCGGAAGAGGTTCACGCCCACAACGTCAGGTGGTTGCTGCGGAAGCTGTGTAATGATTCGCGCAGCAAGATCCGGCTCAATTATTTCGTCGGCATCTAGGCGAAGTATCCAGTCAGCGTCGCTTTTGATGTTGTCCAGCGCCCACTGGAATTGGTCGGCATAATTCTTCCAGGTATGAGTCAGTACCTTGGCTCCTGCGGCACCTGCAATCTCTGGCGTCCCATCACTTGAACCAGAGTCGATGACAAATACCTCGGAGGTGATTGGTTGAATCGCCTCGAGACATCGCTTGATGTGGCGCGACTCGTTATGGGTTAGGATAATGGCGGCCAGGCTGGGCTTGGGGGCTCGTGTCATTCTAACTCTCGATTGGTTTGCGTAGGAGAACGACATCCGCGCACCACAGTCGAAAGGCAGCCGCGGCAGCAATGCCTCCGCTGAAGACGTAAAGACCAAAGCGCAGTGGAAGAGAAGCGTCAGGCACGAAGAGCTGAAACACGAGGCCAGCGCCCATTTCTATAGAAAAGAAGACTACCGCTAGCGTCGTTACGCGTACAACGAATGCCAGCGGGCGCGCCCTGGCAACCACGGCAATGATGAGTACACTGATGAGTGCGACTGCCGACCCAACTAGGGCGTAACTGAAGCTAAACCAAAAAATCCCTTGCCTAACTGATACCAGAAAAGTGGTGAGAACCACTGCCGTGAAAAACAGTCCAGTATAGAAATTCTCTCTAGCTCGTCCAATAGCAATGAGCACGGCTCCTAGGAATGACCCAAATGATTGCGCGACGCTCAGGGGCGCCAAGATTACGGCCACACTCGCGAGCCCAACCCAGGTCGGCCCCAGCAGCGCTTCTACGTCTCTCGCGAATAGCAGCACAAAGGCGCAAACACTGCCAGATACCGCTCCTGACAGTCGCATAAGGGCCTCGAGCAATGGTCGCCAATCAGCCCCGCGACCTCGCAATCGAGTGATCCAAGCAACGATCACCGTTCCTGCGGGCCATGTTACCAGCATTAGTGGTAGAACCATTATCTGGTAGGACAGTGCATACAAGCCGAGAGCAGCGGTACCGAGATGTATGCCTACAAGTATGTTGTCGGCATTTCGTAACACAAAATTCTGAAGGCTAAATGCGAGAACCCATCCTCCCACTTTCAGAAATGGCACTGCCAGCTTGATGTTAAGTGACAGCGAAAGTCGCGTTGGTTGCGCTAGGACAAGCTGAAAAAAGCGGAGTGCATGTAGTGTTACATAGAAGAAAACGATCGAGATGGCCGACTGTGTCAATAGGGCGGCGAGGATGCCGGTGGCTGCGGCGCTAGTGACTGAAATAACTTCGATCACAAGAATCTGCTTGAAGAGTAGATTACGCTCCAGCGTAGCCCTCGGCACGACGCTACCAATGAGAAAGAAGAAGGCAAGTGACAGTCCTGCGACAAGATCGCGGACGGATGTTTCATTGGCCGCGTAGCTCATCAGAGGGGCGAGCGCTAGCAGGAGAACTCCACCGGCTACCCCAACTAGTAGGGAGAACGAGAAAGTGGCCGATAGCTGATCGGGCGTGACTCTCTCGGCTCTCAGTATGGCTGATCCCAGCCCCAAGTCGCCGAGAAGGGCCAAGAACACGAATGCCGGCATTGCAAAGGCCAGTATGCCGAACTCGTGGCTCACCAATACCGCCGCGAGGCCAATATTGAAGACCGACTGAACGACAGTGCGGTATGCACTTACGCTTGATGCGGAAATGATATTGTTGATGGCGCTCAATGTGATGCTGCCAGAGTTAGGCGAGCGTCGGTAGAGACGTGAGACGCGCGTAGATCAAGACTTCTGGCGATTATCGCGAAAATAAACCAGACTTGCACGGTTACAAGTCCGCCAAGAAGAGTCAAAAAGGTTGCGGATATGGCCACCCCCGCCAGCGGCCATGTGGAACCAACCACCCTCATGTACTTATAGGTAGCAAGCCAAAATGCCACGCCACCCAGGAGTCCGAAGGAGATGACTGAATAGAAGAACGAATTCGCCAGAAGAGCTGACCCGGACGTGATGGAACCAATGCCGGAGGCCTCAGAGACACCCAATAGAAGGCTTGTATCAACGAGCTGCCGAAACAGCGTTACGTCAGCCGCGAGGCCGTAGCCAATCGCAGTCTCCACTATGGAGTTCGACGCAATCACAAACGGTACGGAAAATCGGTTAATTAGGCTCGCGCCGCCAAGAAAGCTATCCGGTGCCAAACTAGCAATGTAGCCAAGGCCCAAGGGGGGGATGAAGATTACTGCAGCGGACACAAAGACGGTCCATGCAAGCCTTGATTGCGCGTGAGCGCTGCCCATAATTAGTGTTATTGCCGCGCCGTACATTGCATATGCCGCAATTGGTGATCGCATCACGTATATTGCTAGTCCCGTGGCCATCACCGCTCCTAGCATAGATGAAACGCGGGGAGGGGCAGACAGGAGCCACGCAGAAAGGAACAGCGAGAAATATAGCGCTACATAACTAGGTTCCAACGTAAATACCTTGGGACGAATGCCGCCATACAGAAGGACGTCACGATGGTCGGCAATGTATAAACTGGATGGGTATATTATGCGTCTGAAGTAGTTGCTCAGCACATCGAGGCCAAGATATCGCTCTGCGATGGCAAGTATTAATATTAGCGCGGCTATTCCGCCAAACAGAGGGCGCAGAGTTCGTTCGTCGCACCCTCGGAGCGCACGGTAGAATGTCGCTGTCAGTACGAGGGAGTATAGCAGGTTGACAGATGCCCGCACCGACTCGGAGCCGCTGTCGACCCACAGCAGCACCAAGACACTATGTAGAAGGACGACTCCAGAAATGACCGCTGCCCACATATACGCCCGCCATGGAAGTGAGCTGTGGTGAACGGATATCGTTGCTATCGACGCTAGAAGACACAGGTAGCTTGGCACCAGAAGTCTGCCATTGTCGTAAATCGACGCAGCTGTGTATGCTCCGACTATGTACAGCACGACCAGCCCTAAGTTGAGTGCTCTCCGTGTCACGCGAAGGGGCTTTTTGCGGCAAGCGCTGTCATAAGTCTCTGGCCACTGGTATCCCAGCGAAAATGGTGCGTACAATAAGCCAGAGCGCAGTTGCTAATTATTTCAAGCTCCTCTCTTCGGCGAGCCCACTCCTGCAGGCCCTGCACAAGCCTCGAAAAATCAGCGTACCCGAGATAGTGCTCACCGTGCGAGAGCCCGATCCCCTTTACGGCCTTGAAAGTCGCAAAGACCGGCACGCGCCCGAAGATGTAGTCCAGTGTCTTCATCTTGAAGCCACCACCTATGTCGTCGATCACCAAGCCAGCCCATGCTTGCACCAGGGCGGTCGATATGTCGGCGACCTCACCCTCTACCCTAACGTTGGGAAATGCAGCGAGATCTCCGGCGAAGTTCGGAGGCATCCTTCCGACGATTCGTAGAGAAAAATCACCGGCCTCGAGCGCGGGGCGGGCCGCGTGTAGAAAACGAAGTAGGTTCTGGCGCTTCGCCTCCCAGAAGAATGTGCCAACCAGAAGAACGTCTGGTTGTGAATGACTACGGGACGGATCGAGAGGGGGGCGATCATACCCCGGTGAAAGCGTAATTACTGTCCGCTTTGGGTGCTCAGTCCTAAAACGCTCTGCGTCGGTGTCAGTGATCGCCGTAATGGTTGAGGCCCTTGAGCACAGCGTTGCCTCCAATATTGCGATCCTGCGGGCGTCTAGACGGCGAGCAAGGCGCATAGTCAACGGACCGGTAAGGGCCCGTGAGGAGTATTGGCGTGTTGAGGCTTCGTGGTTGTGGGATAAGTATATCAGTGGAGCGTCTCGGGAGGCGGGAATGTATTTTATCAACCAGCCCGCAGCTATGGAATCGATAACTACCGGGCTTGTCGGTGAGTCCGCGAGCTCCCGAGCTAGTGCGACGGGCAGTAGCCTAGAGGTGAATGTCTGGGCGTAGTTTGGGAGCGGGCTCAGTACTCGCTCGATCACCGATCTCCGTGCTCGGGGGAAGACGCGCCACAAAACCCCATCAACCTCCTGTCGCCGTTCGGTGTGCAGTCCGGCTTCAGTAGCAAACGCTGTGATGCGTGCGCCTTGCTCAGTGGCGGCCTTCATCAGTCCTAGCGTGTATAGTTTGTCGCCGCCATCAGCCACGGGCAACGGCTCACGAGTCAGCCAAATGACATCCATCCTACTGACCCGCCTGAGTTGCTATCAGGTCCGAGAGCCGCTTTATCATTGCTTCTGTGGAGAACGTCGTCCGAGCGTGTGCAGCGGCAGAATTTCCCATCTCGCGCCATCTACCTCGGTCCCGTAGAACCCTCCTTAGGCCCTCGGCCAAGTGGGGGGCTTCTGGGCGATGAACAAGCCATCCCGTCACGCCGTCAACGATTGTTTCACTCGGTCCTCCTAGGGCGTGAGCCAATACAGGTACACCAGACATCATTGATTCTATTATCGACAAGCCAAACGGCTCGGCATCAAGTCGGCTGTTAATAATAATGTCACACCTGTGGTAAAGGTCTGGTCCGATATTTATCGGTCCGGCAAATGTTACGCGATTCGACAAATTTAGGGAGGATATTGCATCAACAAGCTCGGAATAATACGGTCCAGATAGCGGTCCCCCGGCTATTAGGAGGCTTACATCGGATAGACTTGGATCAGATGCTATCGCTTGTAGTAGAACTAGCTGCCCCTTTTCAGGTACAAGCCTAGCAAAAACTCCGGCGACGCATTTGTTGATATTCGGATTTGGCATCGACTCAGCTTTGATAGGAAATTCCTTTGGGTCGATGCCAAGATGCAGAACCTTGGCCCTATCTGCCGCGCCCTTACCCAGTGTAGTGCGAGTGTAATGGCTATTCGCTACCGGCAACATACCAGTAGTTGCGAATAGCAGGCTGTAGAGGCGACGGTTCAAGTCAAATGGGTATCCGTCACTTACGGCGTTCGGCATGATCCAGTACGATCGTAGCGACGCGAAACGAGCCGCGAGACCCGCGATTGGAACTAGGCGGGGCATTCTGACGATGACAGCTGTGCCGCGTGCCAGTTTCTTCAGATGAGACGCCACCGTCGGTACAGATCGCATCCCAAATGCCGCTAGTGAAAGCAAGGACAGTAACTTTCGGAATCGGCCCTGACCAAGCGCTGGGATCTTGTGGTATTTGCATACCTGAACGCTACATCCGGCTCTCGAAAGAGCCTGTGCCAATTCACCATCCCTCAGCGCGATTGCCGTGACACTGCTGCCGTTGCGAAGCAGCCCCTCGGCTAGCGTCAGAGTCATCCTACGCACTCCGTAGGTCTCGTCACCCTCAATCACAAAGGCAACACTTCCTAGACGCGAGTCTTCGTCGGCTGCCGGCGGGGGCGCATGGTACGCCTTCATCAGTCTAGGGGCCTCCGTCATGTGCTATGGCTACTGGTCAGCCTGGTGGCGGCGGTGGACCAGATCCAGTTGGGAGCCAGCCCTGATGCCTGACCTAGAGTCGACATCAAGCTGCCCCGGCCGCACTGCACGCCCCATTCACTTTGACTCATGGAGTCGAGCCAGTTCTGGCGCGTTGGGGTTGTGCATCTCCACGGCGGCACCGAACTTCGCAAGCACCATGTCCTTCGACCAGCGCTCCTCAGCCCGGTTGCGCGAGGTCGTTGCGGCAGCGCTCCACGCTTGGGGGTCATCGACTAGACTCGCTATTGCGTGGGCGAAAGCATCAGCGTTGCCTGGCTCCACTATCGCGCCGCAACCTTCTACTTCACGCGCAAGTCCCGTGCCCGGAGCGGCAGTAGCTACTACTGGGCGACCAGATGCCAGCATGTTTGTCAGCTTGCTTGGTAGCACTAGGTCGGCCGCACCAGCGAGTTGAGGCAAGAGGTGAATTGTTGCCAGCCCCATCAGATCGTTGAGCTGTTCCCGGGGCTGCAGGTCGTGAAACTGAACATTGTCCAGCCCTGCCGCCATCGCCTGCAGCCGACTGCGGTTTGGTCCTTGGCCGCAGATGACAAAAGTCAGGTCCTCGCGGTCGCGCAGTCGTCGCGCGGCCTCGATCACCAACTCGATGCCCTGCTTGTTGGCGATGTTACCTGAATAGAGCGCAACGTGCTGACTCGAGATGCCCCAACGTTGACGGTATCGCGACGCGACCACCATCGGTCTGATCGCATCAATATCGGCCCAGTTGCGGAACTCAGTCACTCGTTCGTGCCGCACGCC
Source organism: Pseudomonadota bacterium (assembly GCA_023393475.1). Classification (GTDB taxonomy): domain Bacteria; phylum Pseudomonadota; class Alphaproteobacteria; order Rhizobiales; family Devosiaceae; genus Devosia_A. The sequence continues at coordinate 57,373 of JAEWLC010000014.1, read as the reverse complement.
CTTGAGGACTAAGCGCCTGCACATTTCTGGCGAGATGGCGCTAACCAGATCGAAGCTCTTAATCACCGCCGCTTCGAACGCCCGTGCGATACGCGCGGCCCACCCCTCGGCCTTCATCAGCCCGGTGGCGAAAGCCGCCTCCACCTCGAAGTCCTGGACGTGCAGCCAGTTCCTCGCGCCCGCAACCCAGCCAGCCAGCCGCGCCGCAGGCGCACCGATCAGCGAAGGTGCTACCGCAATCACTACGTCAGGCCGAAACGTTAACCCCTGCCATAACGCGGGCACCAATGCGCTTGCGGCGAAAGTGGCGTGGTGCAACAAGCGCTTCAGCCCAGTGGGGTCGGCGGGTATGTAGTGCGGGACGCGGATTACCCGCACGCCGTTCTCGTCACGCCGGCTCCAGCTCCAGGCATTGTGACCGTCCATGATCTCCCACGCTGGATAGTACGGTTGCCCCGCCACCACGCGTACGTGATGCCCCCCCTCTGAGAGCGCCTCAGCCATGCCCGTCGTGTAGACGGCGATACCGATGTTCTCCGGCGCGTAGTTCAGTCCGACGACAAGAACCTTCATGCTGCCCCATCCTTCGCACAGCCGACAAGGCGCCATGCTCGTCGGATGGATGTTCTTTCACAATGCGTAAATAGACTGCTGGTAACGCAATAGCGCCCGTCAGTTTGCGTAGTAACCGGACAGCTACGACGCAATCTGAGCAACGATGCTTCCCGACGACCCAGCACACTGCGGTCTTTGGACGGAGTTACCGCGACAGGTAACATTCCAGTTACGCCCTTCCGAGCGGCGCCAATCGCCACAGTACGTTTCTTCATATGCCTTAGCGCGCTACCACAAAAAACGGTGAAACCTAGAAGATCATTTAAGTGGATCCAAGCTGGAAACATTGGTCAGCGCGAGGGCGTACCAACACCACCTTCGGCCATATGCGTTCTCCTGGAAAGCTCTCCCGCAGCATAGCTACCATGATGGTCGTGCAGTACGCGTTGTCGCGAGCCCAAGGTCAATGGCTCTCTCATTGTCGGCGCCCTTCGTCGACTCGCTCCTCCCATACATCCATATCGACGTTCTCGATGTACCGCGCCACCGTATTCATCGACCGCCACCCGCCTGCACGCATGATGGGCAATATGCCATAACCGTCGATCGTCAGTTGCTGGGCCGCGCCGACGCGCAACGAGTGACCTGACACGCGTGGCACGGTGTCGATACCGACCGCCGCCCGTGCTGCAAGCTTCTTGAGTACCCGCGCTACGGTCATCGGCGAAAGAAACCGGCTGACAGTCTTGCCCTGGTAGATCGGCCGCAGCAACGGTCCCGTGTCGATGTCGGAAGCCTCGAGCCATACCCTTACCCGCTCGCTGGTCACCCTTGAGAGGTGAACGGTGCGGCCCGAACCTTCCTGATCGGTCTTGGCACGACGAACGAGAATGGAGAGGTTGCCACGATTGTTTATCGTGAGGTCTTCCACGCGAAGTGCGACGAGTTCCGCTCGCCGGCACAGGGAGTCGAAGCCCACGCGGACCATGATTTCGTCCCTGAGCCCTATGAGGTCGTCGCTGCACTCTGCAACGAGGCGATCCCTCAAGTCAGCGGTGAGACCAAGCGCCTGGTCGGGACGTCCCGGCTTCTTTCGGCGAGCCCTGCGCATGGCGAGAACCACGTCCTCGTCAACCGTGGGATCGGTGAGATGCAGCACCCGGTAAATCTTGCGGATGCCGCAGAGGCGACGGGTGATGCTCGACGGCTTCAGCCGCAGCGCCGCCTCGTCGATGTGCCGAACCAGCGTGGCTGGCTCAGCCGGCAGTGCGCTCAGTCCCTCCTTCGCGCACCACTTTTCGAACTCGGCGAAGTCGCTCGCATAGCCCTTGAGGGTCTGCTCGGAGTATGCGCCCTCGAGCCGGTCAAGGGCCTTCCGCCAACGGACCATCACGGGCCTCCCGGTGACAGCAGGGCAGGGGCATTGTCCCCGGCAGCGTCGAGGAGTGTTGCAACGTCGCTGCCAGAGAGAGTGCGACGGTCGAGAAGTGCCTGCACCAGTTGCCAGATGACGTGCTCATTGTCCCGGACGATGCCCTTGGCACGGTCCATGAGTTCATGAAGCTGCTGGTCAAGTTCCTGGCGCAGCTTCGCGTCCATCCAATGCGGCGTGCTGCCAACGCTAGTAGCGAAGAGCCGTCCGTAAAGCCCATGCGCGAGATGCGCATCCGCGAGCGTGGCAGTAGCCTGCATCAAGTCCGAATGCGCCCCTGCGGTGGCCCCACTGCCAACGACCTCGTCTGCGGCGCGACCCCCAAGCATCATGGTGACCGTTGCTTCGACCCGATCCTTATTGGCCAACGCTCCATTCGGGACGATCGTCGTCACGCCGGCAGCCGTGCCATCGGCGATGATCGACACACGCGAGACCTTCAGCCCAAGGACGCCAGCGACAATCGCATGGCCGGACTCATGGATGGCGATCTGCCGGAGCTCGTCCTCAGAGCGCGTTTCGGGCGGCAGGATCTGTGCCGCGAGGTCAGCTGCGCGAAGTTCGCGCCCCGCCATCTCGGCGACTACAGTGGCCGAGCGTACCCAGTTCGAGACCACAGCCGGGGTGATGCTGGTCAGCGCCATGCCGAGCTCGACAAGCGGCGCAATCTCCTCGTCTGCGATCCGGCCCGAAAGGTAGAAGCGGAAAAGGGCCGCGAACTCTTCAGGCGTTCGGAGTGAGCGCATATGAACCTTGCGACCGAGGCGTCCAGGGCGCACCAGGGCCTCGTCCGTCCGTTCGCCAAAATTGCTGGCGCCAATGAGGACCACCGGTCGTCCGGAATGGCGCAGCCGGTCGATCTGCACCAGAATGTCCGTCACCACGGGCGTCCAGAAGTCCCGATTCTTGCTGTCGAGCGTGGCCCGGTTGGGAATCGCGTCCATTTCGTCGATCAGCCCGACGACCCGGTCCTGCGACAAAAGCGTATCGAAGAACGTCCTCGCGGCTTTGGTAACGCCCCCGAGATAACCATCGGAACCGGCGAACCAGCTGCCCACCGAAGTAGAGACGAGCGGCCAGTTTGCGCTGCGCGCGAGAGATGCGGCGACCAGCGTCTTGCCGGTTCCGGGCGGGCCATAAAGCAGGGTGAAGGGCGAGGCGCCGGTGTCACGGCTCACTTCGAGCCGCTTCATTGCTCCGAGGGTCTCGTGGGACCAGGCGCGAACCTCAGGCGTCAGCGGCAACTCGTCGAGCGAAGGCACGTTGGGGACGGCGTGGGACAAGGTCTTGCCGCTTGCGGCCCGGCGCAGGCGGAGCACACAGTCCTTTGCTTCGGAGCCAGGGCGGATTGCGGCACAGAGGTCGTCGAAATCGAGGCCGGCAATGTCGTTGCTGGCGAGGTCCCGAACCCGCTTGCCGGCAACAGCCGAAACCGCGCGACGGACGTCTGATGCGGCAGGGCCAGTAAACGTGAGGGCATAGTCGGCCGCGTGACGGATGACGTCGGGAACGACGCCCGTCGGGTCCTGGCTGACAACGATCATGGTCCCTCCCCGCTTCACCTGGGTAAGCAGGGTGTCCTCATCGATGTAGCGGTTGGCGCGGCGTGCCTCGCAGACTGAAGTTGCCGAGACGCGAGGATACGCCGTCCGAAGCGCCCTGCAGATGCCCCGCGCCCATGCGGGTGTGGGAACAGCAATCACCACGACGATCGGCAGGGCGGCAAGGAGGCTGCGAGCGAGCTCGCGAGGGATGAGCGTGTCGAGAACCGCAGCACAAAGCGCAGCCTCGGCGGTCGGTTTTTCATCGTCGGTCTGAAGCGTTCCGGCGACGCCCGGTGCGTCGATTTCGTCATTGTCGGCCATGAGTATCCTTCTGGCGGCCGGGTCTGAGGCCCGGCGCCAAGCAAAATGAGCAATGGGGGAGGAGCCGTCTGGCGCGGCGAACCGCTAGTGGCGCGGCGTCATTCCGTCGGCCTTGACGGGCGTCCAGGCCGCAAGGTTGGGAGACTTGCTGCCGAGGACAAAGTTCGCCGCCGCCGTACCAGTCTCGAAACGGAGGTTTTCCGTCACCCGGTAGGTGCCCCAGCTGTTGGGAACGAGAACCCCGGAATGGACCCACTCGCAACGCAGCATTGAAGGGATGGACCCGGCAGAGCGCACGACCTTCTTGCGCACTTCGCTGCCAGCCAGCAGCACCCACTCGGAGCCGTGGACCACCGCGCTGGCGCAGACGCCGGCGGACTGAAGGAGATGATACGTCCCCTTGCTGAGCATCCGCTCAAGCTCGTCCGTAACCTTATGTGCCGTATCGCCCCAGGGGCCTGCGCCCAGAACAGCCTGGCTGCTCCTCGTGAACGCGTAGTCTTCCATGGCGAGGAGCTGGACGGCGTCCGCAACAAAACGCCGAATCCGCCGGTACTGCACCTCGTCGACTGCGCTGCCGATGGGCAGGCAATGGCGGAGTTCGAGCCCCGGTTCCGCTGCGACATAGAGCGCAAGCAGGCGCTCGGCGACGCAGGCCTCCTCCTTGCTGATTGCCGCGCCGAAGGCGCCAATCAGTGCAACACGGTCGTAACCATCGAGGTGAGTGCCCGTGACAACCCGGTCGCGGACATCCGCGCCCATGCCGACATAGCACCCGGTCCCGTTGGTCGCGAGGTAGATGCCCGGACGGGTGAGGCTGGGATCGAATGGGATGTGGCGCCGGGCGCTGCGATCGACGATGAAGATATCGGGCGTGGCGGGGTCGGCGAAGAGCCGTTCGACGCCTGCGTCAAGGCGGATCGGGGAAGTGTCATTCCAGATTTCCGCGAGATGCTCGGGCATCAGGGAACTTACGGCCTGAGGCTCGCTGTCGTCTCCAGTGCGGCTCACCAGCGTCCCGGTCGAGATCGGGCCGACACTGAGCGTCACCAGCCCGGCATCGGCAAGGGCAAGAACCGCCCCCACGGGTTCGGGATGGCCAGCAAGGGCACGGATGCAGGCCCCGATCGTCGTGCTGCCGGTCTCCTCGAGGAGGCACAGCACCTGGACCTGGACCTCGGGGGTGACGAGCTTGTTGCGCACGAGGCCCGGGCGCAGCGGCGGCGTCGCCGTGGAACTGGCGCGGTGGAAGGAAAAGGAAAAAGGCTTGCCCGCGTCATCGCGGGCCTCGAAAATGGACTTAGCCATCATGACCTCGGTGTTAGGTCGTTTTGGTCAGGCCGCCAGGCACCGCTGCAACGGGTCCTGGTGGCCGTCCCGCTCAGGGGCGGGGCAGACCAGAAGAAACGAATCCTGTTCTTCAAGTACCAGGATCGGTTGGGGGCTTATGCCCTTCAACGGATTGCATATTTATTGGTTAACAAGAGATGAACTGCGTTTCTGGCCGCCGGGCGCCGGTCCCTGATGCGCAGTGGCGTGCAATCGGAACGCGCGTGACGTAAAGACGACCTGGAGGCCGAGACCTGCTTGTCACGGGTTCTGAGCGGTCAGAGCTAAGGGGGCCCGACCTATGGGTCGGTCCGGTCCGGCTGACAGCCACATGGCGAGCGCGCAATATTGGGGGGCAGGGACTAGAACGCCACCAAAGCGAACCACACGGGTAGAGCGAAGGTAGCGAGGATCCCGGTTGCGAGGATAGCGAGCACGATCAGGTCGGCTGCCGCTTCGCTCCAGTGCTTCTTTTGATGGCGTGTCATCATCCGGTCTTGCTCGGCACATTTCGGCGCATGTCAACCCTTGCGATCCAGCCACTCGTCTTCTGGCCACTTCTCCCGCGGGCGCAATACGCGCCTCGCAAGCAGGTAGCCGCCAATCGCAATGGCGGCCACGACCCATAGAAGGCCGACCGCCAGAACCCAGATCAGAACGAGCGTGCGCCGCATCACGCCAAGGATCAGCTCGTTCATGCACTTCCTACCCTACCTGCTCATTCTAGCGGGCCGGGAACGAGCGCGAATGGGGACTTAGGTCGCCCATGCAGGGTGCTCAAGGAGCATCCGTATCCCGCTGGCTGCCGAGCGTCACCTCGAGGCTGTCGCATAATTCGTCGATACTGCCGCACACCTTGGCCTCGAGGTCCTTCCAGCGCCCGACGATCTCGACGAGTTCCGCAGGATCACCGCTCCAGCTCTCAAGCCCGGCGGCGTACTCCGAAAGGCCGGCGGCGAGAATCTCGAACATATAGGCACCCGCCGTGCCCTCGATCTCGGGGAGGCCCGGATGCGCCCACTTGCCGTTCCTTGCGGCAGCAAGGCAATCCTCGAGCTGGGCGCGGCAACGATCGAATGCGGCGCGGGGGTCCTCGGCGATCTCGTTTCTGTCTTCCGGCATTTGTCAGTTCCTTTTGGCCCCGTCGGGGCGATTGAGAGGGGCGAACGCCTCCGGACAGCCCGGGGCTCGGGCATGCGCCATCGGCCGACGTCGGGGACGTTGGTTGCATGCGGCAGGTGGTGCGGAAAGCACGGGGGCTCCGCATTCCCGGGGAGGAGGGGGCTGCGAATCCTGTCACCCAAGCGAAAGTGTCAGGGGGATTCCGCCATGGCCAAAACGCCCGATTTACGATTGGTTAACAGGGTGTTGTGGGGCCCGTTCTATGGGCAAATGTACGATAACGCCAATTTCTCGCCTTGGGTCTCGGCCGTGCGGTGATCGCTGGGGCGGGGCAGGGGCGCGTCTCCCGCGCCAGCGCGGCCGCCGCCGCCGCGAGCTCGCGGGCTAAACGTAGACGCCGTATTCGAGCTGGATGAGGAGATTGCAGACGAGCTGCCGGCCCTGCGACGTGCCGAGCAACGCCGCCGGCGCCCGCTGCTCGAGCGCCATGGCGGGCTCCTTGAGCCACTTTTCGGCATCGGCACGCGAGCCAAATACCTCGATCGCCCTCGCGCGTATCTGCCGCCTGGTGATCGCCGTCACTGAAACCTCCCCGCGCCCCTCCCGAGCAAAACCCTATATCGGCGCGCCGCTGCCGCCAAGCGTGCACCAGGGAGCTTAAGGAGAAAGCGGCAGCGGTCAGCGGCGTGGAAGTGCTGCGTCAACGCCCGCCCAACTGCATAGGGTCCGCTTTTGGCCCAAAGCGGACGCTCCAGTGGCTCAACGCGCTGCCAGATAACGGAACTGACACTTCAGTTGCGCACGGGCACAGCGTCGCGAGAGCTATCGTGAGCCTGTTCATCCAGCATCTCGCGGAGAGCAGCGCCCTGCGGAGTGCTGTGGTCACGAGATAGGAAATCGTCGAGGTCCGTATCTCGGCTTTGGCCTCCGGAGCTAGCATTAGGCTGATGCCTGACCCTACGGCCGTCGAGTCCCCCAATGAGCAGCCATTGGTCCCCGTTCGCACTGCTGTAGAAGGGCAAGTCTTGTTTTGCCATCGTAGTTCTCCTAGGCAGCTCATGCTGCGAAAGTGAGAACGCTTCAGTGCGATAATTGGAACCCAATAAATTCTGGTCGGAGCGCACTGAACTGCTTGCCTCCACCCTTGTATATGCTGAGCGCCCCACCCATATAGTTGTGGTTGAGCCATCGTTGGCCTCTGATTACCGGTTTCCGCGCCGGTTTTTCGATCCCCGCTTTTGCAGACGCTTAGACCCGGTTCACATGTTGTGGCCGGGAACATGTGCGTTCGCTATCAGGCGATCGACCATCGAGGAAATCATCATGATCAATGGCACCGTAAAATTCTTCAACGCGACTAAGGGTTTTGGCTTTATCGCCCCTAGTGACGGAGGCAAGGATGCATTTGTCCATGCCACTGCTCTTGAAGCGGCGGGCATCATGGGACTGGCCGAGGGGCAACGGGTCACCTACGACCTTGAGAGCGGTCGCGACGGCAAGACGTCTGCCACCAACCTCTCGCTGGCGTAATCCCAGACCTTATTGACTGTGGCTCGGCGGACTGTTCCGCCGGGCGTTCACGAGGGCTGACAAATGGCTGATTTCGACTATGACGAGACGGCGGAACTGTATCCCAGCCGACGCTATGCCAAGACCAGTCGTCAACAGTATCGGCGCTTCCGCACAGCCGCTGCCGCCGTACAGTTCCTCATCGAAGAAATGCCTGGATCTTCTCTATCGGGCTCCTTCCTCGAGGTAGACGAGCGGCGCTTTGAAGGGGCGGAAATCCGCGCCCTGTACGACGCAGAAGCGTATCCACTGCCGCGCCGGATGGCGGCGGCGTGACCTTCTCGATCCCCATCCAACCACTGGAGGTCTTCATGACCATTGCTTCTCGAGACGACAGCCAAGTCCAGTACACCTCTGGCTTTCTTGCCAATTCATTCGGACTGACGCTGCGGCAAGCACGCGACATTCTCGACAAGGCCAACGGCGATCGAACTACCGCCGCGGAGTTGGCGAGGCAGCTGCGATACGACAAACAGCCATGACGCCGAAATCGCAGGAGTTTGTCTCATGACGCCCGAGCGGCTGGAAGAGTGCCTGCGTCTAGTACGTTGGCGCAAGGATGTCCTGGCAGAGGCCATTGACGTTCCCTCCGAGGCGGTCACTGCTTGGCTGGCTGGGACGGAAGCCATTCCTCGCAAAGTCGGTGCGTGGGTCGAGGCGTTGTGCTTCGTTCACGAGGCGGCCGAACAATCCAAGCCAGCCACCGCGGGAGAGGGCTACGGCGTTGGGGCGGACCGAGAGTTTATTCCAGTTTACTCCTACAACCTTCTGCGGAACCTGAACCAAGCGCCTGTGCTGCTCAAGACACTGTTCGGCAGCGACGACGAGGGAGCCGTCTTCTTTCTGGTGTCACGAGGGCTGGCTGTTCGAGATGGCGAGCACCTCATGATCACTGACGCTGGCCGTTCCGTTGGGTCAATGACTGGGTGACGTCCGCGGGTAGTGCCCGCGCATTCGCGTGCAGGAGGGCATGTAGTCAGTGCAGCGCCATTGGTGTTGGGATCGCGTCTCAGATAAATGGCTCGCGGTCGATGCGATATGAGGTAGAGACCACAGGACGGTGATCGGTAGACCAGATGCCGGAGCAGGCGCGGCTCAAAGCCTCTGAAGGACCATGCAGTCGAGTACCGCCCAAAGATGGATGCTCGCGCCGGCCACGACGAAGCAGTGCCAGATGACGTTGTGAAACCGTAGGCGCTCCCACAAGTGGAAGATGATGCCGGAAGAATACGCGACGCCGCCGGCCACAATCATCAGCAGCGTGTCTGGTTCAAGGACACTCGCCAGGGACTGGAAGATAACCACGCCGCTCCACCCGATCCCCAAGTAGAGCACGAGTGCCAGTCGGCCGAAATGCTGGGGCACGATCAGCTTCAAGGCTATCCCCAGCAGAGCCGCGCTCCAGATCACGATCAGCATGATGGTGCCGGTTGGCGTATTGCCTAGCAGGGCGAGTAGCGGGGTATACGTACCGGCGATCAGCAGAAATATCGCTGCCTGGTCGAAGCGGGCGAGTAGCCGTTTGATCGGTGTGACCGGCGCCATGTTGAAGGCTAGAGAGACGCTGAGAACCAACAGCAGCGATCCGACATAGACGCAAATCATCGGCCACTCGCCAGGCGCCGTTTTCATTCCGGCGGCGGCGACGAGAAACCCTCCGATCGCGATCGTTATCGTGAGGCCGATGCAATGTATGACAGCGTCGCCGATCAGCTCCAGACGGCTGTACGGCTTGCCTCGATGCCACCATGTACGGTCCGGATACTGAGCTGAAAACGCCATGGTAGTCCTCGTTGGACTTCCACAACGTGCGCCGATGGCATGCGATCCCGTCAGGACGCAAGTTCGCCAGATCTACGTCTCGGCAGTATCATCGCTGATTGCCCTGTCGCGGCGAAGGGCGTCCTCGAGGTCGTCGACTTTGACGTCGAGCGCTTCGACGGAGCCGTTGCCGGTCAACAGGATCATGCGCGTCTCGACAAATGCCGCCCAGGAGACGTCCAACGCCTCCCGCCGAATTCGAACTTCGAAGTGGCCGGGCGCATGAGGCGCATCAAGGCCCGGCAGGAGAAACGGTGATGAAAAAGTTACCCATATCTGGGCTTCTTGTGCCGGAGTGGTCGCTGCAGCGGCCGGCGTTGTTGCAGGCTCGCGCTTCGCATACTCTCGGCTCGTGGCGCGAGTATGCTCCATCTGACGCCACATCCTCAACGCAACCCCAGCTACGAATGCGATAATCGTCAGTCCCAGCAACGCCAGCGGATTTGCGGTGATATCGGCACCGAAGAAGGCACCCGCGAGGAACGCGACGACCAGCAGCAGGGCGGCAGCAACGAAGCCGTACGTTATCGCCGAGCCATTGGGTCTTGGTGCATAGGCCTGCGCGGCAGCGGTGGCGTTAGCCCTGCGGAGTTTGTTCGGCATGTTGCCTCTCCTGGCGGTGGCTATCGTGTCCGCCGTCATCGGCGAGTGCAGATGAGGTCACCTCTTCGGTCACTACCTCGAAACCGACCAGCTCGGCAGGTCCGAACTGAGTAGAGAGCGCGACGTCCGTGGCATCGCGACCCATCGCCATCAGCAGGCGCCCGATCCGCGGTGTATTGTTGCGTGCATCGACCGTGTACCAGTGACCACCCAGATACACCTGAAGCCAGGCCGAGAAGTCCATCGGTCCGGAAACGGGCACGTTGCCGATGTCGCCCAGATACCCGGTGCAATAGCGGGCCGGGATATTCATGCAGCGGCAGAAGGCGATTGCGAGGTGGGTGTAGTCGCGACACACGCCCACCTGCTCGATATATGCGCCGTAAGCGGTTCGCGTCGCATCGGCCAGCTTGTAGTCGAACCGGATATGGTTGTGCACCCAGTCGAGAATGGCCTGCACCCGGGCCCAGCCGGGCTGTGTCTGCTCAAACAATGTCCAGGCGATATTTGAGAGCCGATCGGTCTCACAGTAGCGCGAACCGAGCAGGAACACGAGGACATCGTCGGGCAGGTCGCGGATATCGTGCTGCAAGGCGTCGCTGGCCACCACGTCGGGCTGGCCGGTATCGTAGATCTCGAACGCGGTATGCACGGTAAGGCGACCTGCGGGTGCGGTCAGGCGCGTGCAGATGTTGCCGAAGCCGTCCGTGTAGTCCCAGGTCTCCACCGGTGGATCGTAGGTCACGACCTGCGGTGTCAACAGATCACCACGCCGAGACGGATAGAGGTTCAGTGTAAACAACATCGGGGTCGGTTTGGGCACGTCGTAGGAGAGCTTGAAGCCTGCCTTGATTTGCATTGGGTCCTCACACGGAATCGAAAAGGTGGGTGTTGTCGGATGAACGTTCGATGGCGGTACTGGTGACCTGCACATCGACCGTCATGCCGATGAAATCGGTGGCCTTGCCGCGATAAGTGCCGTGCAGTGGTAGTGCCTGATATGGATCGCGGGCGACGCCTACACGGATCAGGTCGCGGTTTCCGACGATGCCATTGGTCGGATCGAACTCTACCCAGCCTGCTCCCGGCAGGAAAACCTGTACCCAGGCATGGGTCGCTCCACCTCCACGGTGCTCGGGCGTATCCCACGACTGGACGTAGATGTACCAGTGACAAAGCGAGCAGCGAGACCGATCGACCGGACCGCCTCGATCATCAGCAGGGCAAAGTCGCGACAGGTGCCGGTTCCCGACGAGAGGGTCTCGCCCGGAGCCCTGGTGCCCTGCTCGAGCCGGCGGGAATAGATAAAGTCCTGCGGGATCGACGTGGTCATCTTGGCCAATAAGTGAGCGACGTCGGTACGCCGCCCCACCCGTACGAACTGGCGCGCCCACGCTTCCACGGCGCCATCGTCGGGATAGTGGCGTCGCATATAGGGCGCGAGATCGGGCAAAGTCTCGGCGTCATAAAGCAATGGCCATCTGCGCGACCCGGCTGTCGCCCGGAAGCGAAGCGTCTCGGTCGGTGAATGATCGAGCAGTATTCGGCTTTCGAAACTCAGCTCCCGCGCACTGCCATCGAACGACGCAACGGCGACGCAATTATTGAACACGTCGTGGATCCAGTGAAGATCGCTGGGCGACGGCCTGATCTTCAGGCCGAAGTCGAGCAGCCGCTGGTCCTGACTGTCCCTGGGGCGGAACACAAGATGCGGTGCTCGCCGAACCCGACGTCGCGCCGATACGAGTAGACGGTGGTGTGGCGGACCTCGAGGCGCGTCATGGCGCGGCCCGCGCTGACAGCGCCATGCGATCGGATGACTTCCGGTGGCGACGCCGCCGATGCTCGACCGGGTTCAGGGTGCTATTGTCGCAGGTGATGACTTTCCGTCCAACAAGGCGGCCCGAACCTGCCTTGTGAGGGAGACGTGAGAGACGGGCTCGGTACCAGGCCGGTCACCGATAACCTGAGGGACTTCTTTGAAGATGAACAGCATGGAGGCGCGATGATGCGCGAAGCTGTTGAGCTGAGCCTTGCGGCTGTCTCGAAACATAATGATCTTTCGAAGGCTGCCCGTCCCGCATAGGGAAAGTCGCGCATCCATCCCGGGCAGTCTGAAGGGAATGGAGAGCTGGGCGAGGCGCGTTGCCTGACCACGAAATATCATACGCGTCGTAGAGCCGATTACCTAGTGATTTATCTACGGCGACTGCTGGCCCAATAGTATGAACGGATTGCTAGTTCCGGCTCCGTGCCGACTCATTCTTGATGAGGGCGGACAACTGCCGACCAAGTGCAGCGCCTTCCAGCTGTTTGCGGTCATAGCCCTCAGCTGCAACAGCGTGCTTTAGTTCGCTGAGGCTGCCGTACCGGCCGGACCGGGCGACCTCGAATGCGCGCTCCAATGTCGACTTTCCGACTTCCATTTCAGCGGCTCCGGGTCGGCAGGCCGGCCTTGGGCTTCGGCGCTGCAATCAGCCCTTCCCGAATGGCCTGCTTGCGCGCTGCCTTGCGGGAACGACGAACGGCTTCCGCCTTCTCGCGAACGCGCGCCTCAGAAGGCTTCTCATAGTATTTTCGCAGTTTCATCTCGCGAAAAACGCCCTCTCTCTGCAGCCGCTTCTTCAGCACACGCAGGGCCTGATCGACATTGTTGTCGCGAACCATGACTTGCAAATTGTTTCCTGACTTGAATGTAGCCCTGAGGATCGACGTGGCACCGGACGCCCTTGTGTCGCTCGTTTACCGACGCTGGGACAAGTTGCGATAGAGCGACCGGATCTGGCTGGGCCCAAGCCGCTCGCCAAGGACATGCAGCGTCGCTCCGCGCATGCTGACCGGTGCGGCATGCTCAATTGCGAAGCGAATGGCCTTGGCCGCCGTATGGAAGCGACGCGGTCCCTGCGCCTGCGCCCAAACAGGGTCGCTGCCGAGAAACAAATCTCCTGGCGCATCTAGAATATGCGAGGTCAAATATATCTTTCTGCCGGCCTGGCCGGCGATGTCGGAGATGCCTATGCGCCAAGCAACGCTTCGGCCTCTCTGGGAGGCTCATGCCAAGGGGTTTTTTTTCGGTCTCCGCGCGTGCACGCGATCCGTCAGCGGCGGTTGATCGCGACAGTGAGCGGTAAGGTGAACCCGTCTGTATCGGGCCTCGTCGCTTCGCTTGGAGACAGGTCCGCCTCGGCGACAACCCGCTCGACCCGATCGCGGAAAGGCTTCACCCGGTATAGAACCGGCCCGCTGTCATGAGGTTGAAGGAAAAGGACCTCGCACGGACCAGCCGGACGGGTATTCGTATGCGGGGACGAGCGCATCTCTAACACTTGGCCGACGGCGTAACGGTGCGACATGGATTTTCCTCTTGGACACAGGCCACGAGCGGTGCTCGCGGCCTGGAATGGTTCGGAATCTACGGTGCTCGAGAGAGCCGTAGATGTCAGACTTCGGCGAGGTTGGTCGCCGAGACCTTGCCGTCACGACCATTTTCCAGATCGTAGGTGAGTTTCTGACCCTCGTTCAGGGTCGAGAGACCGGCGCGCTCAACGGCGCTGATGTGCACGAAGGCATCCTTGCTGCCGTCGTCGGGCTGGATGAAGCCGAAGCCTTTAGTCGTGTTGAAGAACTTTACGGTGCCCTGGATCATTTTTGGGCCTTTCCTGAGTATGTAGCGGCGCAAGCGCGACCGCCCGTCCTCGGTGGCGACATGCCAGCCGAGCATAAACGTTCACAATATCAAGGAAAGCCGGAGGTCGTAGCCCGAGGGTGTCGCGAGATGTCAGCGAAGCGTGTTGTACCATGCGCCCATCCCGCCAAATTAACAAGGTAATTCGACCTCGCAATCGTGAGTACTCATGCGTATCCGGATTTGCTGGCCGCTGCCGATCAATCTTGGATACACGTTTTCTCTGCGGAAGTCGGGCCTTCTAGGCGACATAAACTGTAGCAATAAGCGCACACATGGCCGGGTGGACGATCTCTACCGAGCCTTCAATCGACTTCTGATCACACTCCGGTCGATAGGTTGAATCGGTGGCAACTGGGCATGGCGTCTCGCTGCAACCCGCCTTCAGACTGTTAGGTTTCCAACCGCCTCATCTTGTTTGCCGAGTGGCATACGGAAGGTGAAACGGGTCTCGCTATCATCTGAAACGACGTCGATGCGTCCGCCGTGAGCTTGGGCAATCTGGCTGGCGATATATAGCCCGAGGCCAAGACCCAGCATGTTTGACCGCACCTCGCCGCGATAGAACGGCTGAAACAGGCGGTCCAGCGTCGGCTGCGGGATGGGCGGGCCGCCGTTGGAAACTCCAAGCAGGAAGGTGCCCTCCGTCACTGTGGCCTCGACGACGACAGGTTGATCCTTGGCGCCATGAGTCATGGCGTTGCCTAAAAGGTTCGAGAACATCTGCGCAAGGCGCGCCTGATCCACATCGATCGGTTGCGGCAACTCGAGCCGCATCTCGATGTCTCGGTCCGGATGGCCTGCCTTCATCTCATTGACGACCTGGGCAAGCGTCGGCTCGACGCGTTGACCGGAGGATCGCTGGATACTGATGCCTCCGCCCAGACGGCCCCGAGCGAAATCCATCAGGTTGTCGATCAACCCGCCCATACGGCTGATGCTTTCACTCATCAGGTGCAATACGCGAGCCGACTTCGGATCCGTGTGCATCTTGGCGAGGATGTTGGTGCCACCGGTCAGGCCGGCGAGTGGGTTGCGCAAGTCGTGCCCCAGCACGGCAATGAACTGCTCTCGCAGTTCGGCGTCTTGGGCAGCCAGGGTTTCTCTGGCAGCGGCGTCGGTCACCCGGCTCTGAAGTTTGGAATTGACCACTTCCAGTCCTCTGCGAGCGTCCTGCTCGGCAATGCGCGCCTCGGCCAGTTCGCGTTCGTGCCGCCTTCGCTGCGGGGCCCTGAAAAGCGTCACCCGAGTGACGACGAGTTCGTCGGATACCCTGCGCTCGACTGCGTTTGCCAGCACCGGCATCATCGTGCCATCGGCCTTTACCAGATCGAGGGCAATCTCCTCGAAGAACCCTTGCATTCGCAGAAGGGGCGCGAAGTGGGTCTCATAGAATATGCTGCCCGCAATGTTCAGCAGCTCGCGCAGACGCTTGCCAATCAGGTCATCAGCGGCGTGCCCCAGCCAGCTACAGAGGGTGGCGTTGACGCGGATAATGCGGCCGTCAGGACCCAAAGAGAGGTAACCGCAGGGGGCGTTCTCATACAGGTCCAGGAGGTCGCCGTCAGTCGGATCAGAGGAATTCATTCATCGCTGCTATGACGGCGCCCGGTGCGCTCAGGTTGGGACAGTGACCGGTCGCGTTGAGATAGACGAGACGGCTGCCGACGATCTCGTGGCTGACATACTCACCGACCTTTTCGGAAGCGATGATGTCGTCTCTGGTTTGCAGGATCAAGGTATCGGCCACGACCTTCCTGAGGTCAGCGCCATTGTCGGACGTGAAGGTAGCACGCGCAAACTGCCGGGCAATTTCTGGGTCCGTGCGACAGAAGGAGTTAGTCAACTCTTCGCCGAGTTCCGGACGGTCGGGGTTTCCCATGATTGCAGGTGCCATGGCAGCGGACCAGCCCAGATGGTTGTCGGCGAGAGAGGCCAGCAGTTCCTCGATCTGATTGACCGTAAACCCACCGTCGTATTCTCCATCGTCGATGTAACGCGGCGACGGTCCCACCATCACGAGCTTGCCGAACAGGCCTGGCGCCTCGATGGAAGCGAGCGCGCCGATCATCGCGCTGACGGAGTGTCCCACAAAAATCGCGTCCTCGAGGCCGAGGGCTTGCCCGATCTCTACGACATCGGCGGCGTAACCCCGCAGGTCCATGTATTTGTCTTCGTCATAGGCAGCGAGGTCGGACTGCCCGGCGCCAACATGATCGAAGAGGACCGTCCTGTAGTGATCGCGAAACGCCGGTTCGACATGGCGCCACATGTTCTGGTCGCAGCCGAAGCCATGAGCGAACATGATCGTCCGACTGCCCGACCCGTGGAGGTGGACGTTGTTCCTTTGTAGTACGGTCAATGATGGCCTCGCAGCAGCGGTGTGGCGGTCGAATGAATGGGCTGGCAAGGACAAACGCGCAACCTGCGATATTGTTACCAATGAATGGATCGTATTTGACCACAGCCCGTTTCAGGTGACTGGTCTGGGCGCAGACCTCAGCCAGAATCGGAATGCAGAGTGCCCCAGGCCATCACCGTTCTCGTCGTCGAAGACGAGCCCCTGGTCCGCATGGATATCGCGGATCAGCTTGCAGAGCTCGGCTTCCTTGTCGTCGAGGCCGCCAACGCCAGCGAGGCAGTATCGGTGCTGGCGACACGCGACGATATCCAGCTGATGTTCACTGATGTCGATATGCCCGGCAGCATGGACGGACTGATGCTTGCAGCGGCTGTCCGCGACGGGTGGCCGCCTGTCAAGATCATCGTTACGTCCGGACACCGCAATGTGTCGCTCTCCGACTTGCCCAACGACAGCCTCTTCTTCGAAAAGCCTTATAGCGGTACGGCCATAGCTTCGGCGGTGCGGGAAATGCTTGCCTAGCAAAATCGGCGATCTGCTGAAGTCTCAGGCCCACGACCAGATTAACGTCGATCGACAAAGCAGCGAGGCTCAACACTCCAAAGGACTGGGGCGGAGCCTCGCGCTTCTAGCTGGAAGATGGTCCGGCGGGCGCCACCACCCTGATCGAACCATCGCCGAAACCGACTTAGGCCCGACCTAGCTGCCTGAAGCGAGCCAGTCCAATTTTGACCATACGCTTCCTTATATCGATTGATAGTCGCTGAAACCGAAATCGTTAGGCGTATGCTCGATCGAGGAGCATAGTCATGTCAGCGCACCTTTGCGCGACCAGCGAAAGCCCCCAAAATGCCTGTCGACTACCCGGAAGCGCCAGCCGCGCCGACCATGTTTCGGCACGCGCGCAAGATAAACGTCGCCTTGGGTTTCACTCTCACCATCGGGCTCATTCTCCTCGTCCGGCAAATCATTTCGCTCGGCGGCTAGCAATGATCGAGCTGCGAATCCACGGGGTGCGTCGACTTATCGTTGACGCCGTCGAACCAACGATCTCGATGAACTTGAACGAGGCCCGGCGCATTCAACTGCCGGAGTTCCCTGCGAGCAGGGTGAACTGGCGAGATTTCGATCCTCTCTGGCTGCATTTTGACGGCTCGTCGCGTCGACCGTGTCTGACGGTCGTCAAGTGACTGGAACGGTTGCCGATTTTGGACCGTGCGTTGAACTCATGGATAGTGCCCTCGGATGCCAGCGCCTTTCACGCTTACCTATCAAATGCTCACTGGCTCACAACGCCGGGAAGTCCACACTGTGGAGATGGCGATCTGGGAATACGAACAGCTTCGGGAAGCTGGAGCCGCTGACATTGGCATCTTCGATCAGGAGCGGCACGCACTGACGATCGATGCGCTGCGGGCCCAGGTGGCCGTTCCAAAGTAGACCGATGTGGGCCGCATCTCCCGCCGGAATTTGCTCCCGTGCTTGGCCGCGAGCCAATCCGTAGTCTTAAGAGCTATTCTTTATGCCCAATCGCAAGATCGACGCGCATCAGATCAGGCAGCGCGATATCCTCGTGCTTCCCCTCAAGAGAAACATCCCAGCCTGTCGATGGCCTGGACAAATGGGAAACCAGGACAAAGACCGGCAGCACTTCAGTCGAACGATCCGAAGCGCAGACCAAGGGCAAGAACGCTGTTGTCGAGGTCGAAGACTAGTTGGCTCGTTGAAGGATATCAAATTCCCGGATGGCGCCCTCGATAACGCCTTTGCGGGATAAGTTCAGACAATGCACGCAACCTATGTACGACGCCCTAAAATACATCGCGCGGACGCCGTAAGTATTCGGCGGGCTCCGGATTCCGAACTTGGTCCGCATAGCGAACGGCGCCTGAGCAACAGGGGCGCACACTATGGTGAAAGGCCAGACCTTCCAGCCAATCTGCTGAGAACCCGCAACAAGTCACCTCTGTTTAGCTTCGCCACGTGCTGAACGCTGACAATAGGCGCACGATTGTCGGTCGATGCGTGTTACCCTGAACTGCTTGCACGCATTTCGCGTGCTCGTCTGACACAGATCGGACACTTCAAATGCAAATGCCGACATGGTTGAAACCGGGCCTCCTGGGCGCGGGGTCAGGCGCCATCGCTCTTGCAATAGTAGGCTTCAGCTGGGGCGGCTGGGTAACTGGTGGATCAGCGCAGGACATGGCTAGGAAGGCGGCCAGCACCGCAGTTGCTGCGGCGCTCACCCCATACTGCGTCGAACGGGCCGGCACACCCGAGGGCGCTACTGTCGTAACCGAGCTCAAGGGCGCCGCAACCTATTCCCGCAAGGCCATCGTGGAAAAGGCGGGATGGGCGACTCCACTTGGTGCCGACAAGCCGAACACCGACCTAGCGCAGTCTTGTCAGCTCAAGATCGCGGAAGCGTTCTAGTATTTGCCCTGTCGCGGCAGGTGACAGGGCTAGCCCCGTTCTTCACAGCGGTCGAGCAGCTTCATGCCACCGCAGAGGTGGGTCAGCAGTAGGGGGACCGGGAGATCATCCGGTTAACTCCTACCACCTGTGGAGGAATCTCAGCCAGCACCCGGTCCTTCTCAAGCGCCCGCTTGGAAGTGACGGCGAGGTCGCGGCTTCTCTTGGTTTCGCGTGGACTTGCGATGCAAGCGGCGCCGAGATGCTGATTGCGGCTCTGGCCACTCCGTTGCATCAATGGCACAACGCGCCGGCAAGCACCCCCACTAAAGGCGTTAACTACGATCTATGCAGCGCGCACTCGGAGCGAGCGTGATCGCTACGCACGCTCGTTCAGAGCGTCGGTTTGTGGCGCTAAGCCGACTTTGAGTCGCAAGCCCCAAATCCAGAGGTTGTTTTGCCCTGGTGTCACCCCGCCGGCCGACAACGAGCCGACGCCTACCGATCGGCGGCGCAACGTCTTGATCTTGTTGAGATGATTGGCGCACCCGGCGAGATTCGAACTCACGACCCCTGCCTAAGAAAGGCGGTTGTCAGGCACTCCTGGATCCAGTTCTTCTGTGCCCAACTGCTTGCCGATAAATCACATTGTGACTCATCTGCCGTTAACTAGTGAGCAGCCTCTTGCGATGGTAGCCACCGGGTAGCCACGCCTCGGAAGTCCGCTTTTGGCGCGAAACCGACCCTTGGTTTCGCGCTCGTTTCCCCTAGAGTTCGATTTGCTCCGCGAGCCGAAGTGCATCGTCTACTTCCACGCCGAGATAGCGAACGGTAGTCTCGATCTTTGCGTGCCCGAGCAGCAACTGAACCGCCCTTAGGTTGCCAGTCTTCCGATAGAGCTGCGCGACCTTGGTTCTACGCAACGAGTGAGTGCCAAACCCCCGGTCGTCGAGCCCGATGTTGCCGATCCACCGGTGGACGATGCGAGCATATTGCCGGGCGGAGATGTGAGCGCGCGTGCGAATACGGCTCCGGAACAGGTAGCCATTTGCTGATGGTTGGTTAGCCAATAGGCGCTCGACCGATTGCCGAGTCACCTCCGTGATCTCGAATTGGACAGCGCGACCGGTCTTTCGCTGAATGACGACTCCGCGGTCGCGCACGAGCGTGCCAGAGCAGACGTCCTCAACCTTGAGCCGGACCAAGTCGGACGCCCGTAACTTGCTGTCGATCGCAAGGTTGAAAAGAGCGAGGTCCCGCGCAGAGGCCGAGATCTCAAGCCGAACGCGGATTGACCAAACCTGCCTCGGCAACAGCGGGCGTTTCTGGCCGACTATGAGCCCCTTGTTCCAAGGCCGACGAACCTGAATGGCGGTATCCATGGCGATTATTCTCACCATCCCGCCCCACCGCTTCGCTCCCGCGAGCGGCCTACCATAGCTCAAAAGCCAGCTTCTGGCCCAAACCGGCATTGAGCCATGCGATGGATGGCATCGTCTTGCGGCAATCTAGCTCGCTAGGAGCCTTGCACCGCACAGTTCCAACGCCAATCGCGAAAGGCGAGATGCTGAAAAAATGGAGCCGCCTACGCGCATATTAAAGACAATCCAGACCTTGTGACCCTAATCGAACGTTCGAACTTTTAACCGCGCCTCGTCGGTTGCAGCCTTCTGCGAAAATATATTTGTTGGCGTTAGCCCCGGGTGCGCCTATATGAGTGTGGCAGGAAGCGCACTGCTTCTTACCCAGCCATCACCTCGTGTCCGCTTGCGATGTCTGTGCCGCCCTCCAAGGGCATTTTGCCGACACGAATGCCTCACCATGAACAGCGGGAGCCGCAAGGCAAGTCGCAGCAGCTTCGCTACCCAGCGAACGAGATTGTATTTCACAGGTCGATCGCCAGTCATCGGCGTGGACGTCCGCAACGGCATTGTCGAGGACGCACCAAGCCTCGCCAAAACGCGGCGCGATATCGTGCGTGATGGATTGATCGGCTTCATCCCGACAGGTGTACATTGACCCAGTGGCACGCAGATCTCGACGCTAAAGCCCTTCGACCAGGGAGCGCGGTGACGGTGCTCTCGCACCACCATCTGGTCCGGGTCGTCACATGCGATACGCTACTGATTCAGACGCCTGACGGTCAGCGGGTTTCCGCGCTGGTACTCGACCGGACTGCTGGTCGCCTACGCCTCGCGCTGCCTGATGGGCAGATGGTGTCCTTGGCATTGCTGCCGGACCACAGCCTGCAAGCGCCTGAGCGAGGCGCTGTCTTCTCGCAGCAGAAGTGGCTCACCAATTGAACGCGGCCGGGGGCGATGCGCAGGCCAGGGTCACCGATACCCGCCGGTTAGATCGTCCTCCGGCTTCGGGCGTTGGAGATCTTGACGCGGCCGCGCCGAGACCTCTGACGCCCAACCTGTGGAAGGAACACGAAATGACCCCCGAGCGACTCGAAGAGTGCCTTCGGCTGGTGCGATGGCCCAAGGACACACTGGCCCAGGCCATCGACGTCCCTTCGGATGCGGTCACTGCCTGGTTGGCAGGTACCGAAATGATCCCGCGAAAGGTTGGAGCTTGGGTGGAGGCACTCTGCTTCGTCCACGAGGCTGCCGAAGAATCCAAGCCTTCGACGGCGGGTGAAGGATTTGGCGCCGGCCCGGAGCGGGAGTTTATTCCGGTCTATTCCTATAACCTGCTTCGCAACCTCAATTCGGCCGCCGTGCCGCTCCGGTCGTTGTTCGGCAGCGATGATGAGGGGGCCGTGTTCTTCCTCGTGTCGCGCGGGCTTGCTGTTCGGGACGCGACCGAATTGCGAATTACCGACGCGGGACGTGCCGTGGGCTCGATGACCATTTAGTCAACCGTGATCCCAACTCTCCAGGTAACGTAGACCCGTCTACTCCAGGCGCCGAAACTTGAAAGTGAGCGACCTTCATGACCCTCAAACATCTGATCCTTGCGTCTGCCGTCGCCATCTTAGGCTTGGGAATGAGCGCCCAAGCGGCTCAGGTCACAACCAACGACCAGCAGGCGGCCGCCGCGAGTAGCCCTCCCAAGGTGATCATGCTTTCCACACTCCAATACCTAACTAGAGATTCCACCTCGGATCTTCCTTCCAAGAGAGAGACTGAGATGTTAGCGGCCGTGCGGCTCGAGATATCCGAGAACGAGATGTACCAGAGCGTCCTGAAGGCGGCTGGGTTTGCGCCGGAGGATGTGATTGCCATCTCTGCGGACCAGAGCGGCAACCCACTCCTCTTTGTTGATGACCTATGAGCTGGATCAGGGAAAATAAGCTGCCACTACTCGTGGCATTGTTCCTTGTCACAGTGATCATAGCAGTGGGTGCCTCCAACCGCCTGACGGGCAGTATGACGCCTGCTCAGGAGGCAACCGACAGGGCCGCTGCGGCAGCCTCGGATGGCGCGCCGGAATCATAAACGTATCCATGCATCATGCATGGACTGCACTGGGTCACTGATGCTTGTGCAGCGCGGAGCGCCGGTCGTCTCCTTTGGGAGACCGTCGCCGTGCGCGACTAAAAGAATGTTTCCAAAGGCGCACTTCAAGCGTTCTCCGATCTTCGAGCATCGCTCGCGACGGAGACCTTCATGTCCAATGATCTAGTGTTCTATAGCAGCGAGAACGGCGACCACTGGCTGCTGATCCGCGGGGGTACCGAAGGCGCCACAGTCAGGCACCAGCCGAATGTTTCGTCCGGCGGACGCAGCCGTGAGCTCGATCTGCACGACTTTCTCTCGCGTGAACACAATACGCCGCAAGGCGCTGCACTGCGCCGCCTCATCGACGACGAGGACCTAGGTAGCAGCTAGCAGAGCCACAGTCATGACGCGAGCTGAACGCGAGCCAAGGGTGCGACCTGGCCACCGAAACGAGCACTCGGTCGTGTTGCAGCGGCATCCCAATGTTGAAGGCTCGCAACTGTTGTCTAGAGGTTCCATGACTGCGCGACCGCACTATCCTAGTCCTGAGGCGCGTTTCGCCGACTTCTTCGTCCATGTTCTTGGAATCAGTTTGGCTATCCTAGGCGGCGTCGTTCTGCTTGGGCTGGGCCTGCAAGATCCTGATCCGGGCAAACTCGCTGTCGTTTCGATCTACTCGGTGGGCGCCATAGCCATGTTCGGGTTTTCGACTGCCTACAACTTCTCCCGCACTCGCTGGCAACCGTTCCTGAGGCGACTGGATCATGTAGGGATTTTCCTCATGATCGCAGCGACCTTCACCCCGTTCACGGCCTACCTGCTCTCCGGCACTTGGGCTTGGGTCCTCACAGCAACCCTGTGGGCCCTTGCCGGACTAGGCATGCTGGGTAAGGTCTTCCTGCCGTCGATCGGACAGAAGGTGTGGGTGCCAGTCTATCTCGGCATCGCCTGGGTTGGCGCGATTGCCGCCTTCCCCTTGGCGGGCGTGACCTCCGTCCTGGTCCTCGCGCTGCTCGGATTGGGCGGGGCACTTTATTCGACTGGAGTAGCGTTCTATCTCAACAGGCGCTTGCAGTACGCAAAGGCGATCTGGCACGGTCATGTCCTTGTTGCGGCGGCCTCGCACTGGGCGGCGGTGCTGTTTGGAGTCCTGCTGGTTCGGTCATAGGACCAGCCTCCTGTTCTGCCTGGAGCACTTACTGCGAGCGCTTGCGCCGACATTCCCCCGGGCTAGTCAGTGCGGATACAAATACGTCGGGCCAAACCGATTCCGCGACCCCACGTCTCAGTTTCTCGTCGAGTGAGGCTGGTGTGTTGTGAGACGGAGCGCGACGATAAACACTACGTCACCCTCCTCATCCCTCACATGGGTGGCCAGTTCGGTTGGGTCTATACCGAGCGGAGTAAGGTCTGCGACGATGTTGCCTAAGGTTCGCAAGGCCAAAAAGCGTGCCGCATCAAGGTCACGGCATTCAGTGCCATCTTCATCGATCGTGGCCGTCTCTTCGTACAGGTCAAAAAAGTATCGGGGCATCCCCCACCAGTCAATCGGGCGTCATGCCACGTGGCAGCAACCTGCTGAGGTCGCACCGGTTCCGATTGCCGGAGCATAAAGCAGGGCAACCGAGACCGGTTCAGCGGGTTGGTTCGAACAAGAAGGACCCCTCAAATGTTCATGACATCCCGCACCACCGAGCGCATCCACATGACTCGCATGCGAGCAAACGGTCCCGGTGCCGCGGAGGCGCTGGGGGTGATCCGCCAGGAGATCGTGCGGCGCGGCCTGATCGGCTTCAGGCAGGCGGCCTCCAGACAACCGTCATGATCTTCGATGTGGGGTGCGAGCTAAGCTATGACGTGGTGGAGCCAACCACCCTCTTTCTGAGCGTGGACGTATTGCAGAGCCCGCAGCATCTCGTCGCTTTCCAGGCCGTTGTTGCCTCGACCACAGTGCCCGAAGAAGTCTACAGATACGAGGCGAGCGGCAATCTCTATCGCCGCATGCTTTTGCCGTCAGGTCCGGTGACCATCACTGCCACGGCGCAGGTCGATGTTCAGCCGCATAGGCAAGCACCGCAGACGGTCCACGAGATTCCGGTTGCGCATCTGCCGATGAGCGTCGTCCCCTTCCTCTTCTCGAGCCGCTACTGCCAATCTGATGAACTGGCCCGTTTCGCCTGGCGCCAGTTCGGCGGATTTGATCCAGGGCATGGCAGGGTGACAGAGATCTGCAACTGGATCTACCGTGAGGTCGACTACCTCGCCGGCAGCAGTCACAGCGCAACATCTGCAGCTGACACGTTCAAGCTCCGAGCGGGCGTGTGTCGGGACTTCGCGCATCTCGGCATTACCTTTTGTAGGGCACTGGGTATTCCCGCGCGCTTCGTATCCGCTTACGGGTGGCAACTCGAGCCGCAGGATTTCCATGCCGTCTTCGAGGCGTATCTGGGCGGCCGCTGGTACCTGTTTGACGCCACTAGGCAGTGCCCACTCGACGGCATAGTGCGGATCGGCGTAGGACGAGATGCGGCCGATGCGGCCTATTCCACCTATTACGGGCAGATGACCGCGGTGGCCAAGAGAGTGTGGATCAATCCGGTAGGCCAAACTGGTAGCTCGGCCGCCTGGACGACCGAAGCCGTTAGTGTGGCAGAGACCTGAAGAGTTGCGCCGATTGTTACTGGCGCCGGTCTGGCGTTGTTGAACCCACCATCGCCAATGACGCACGGAGGCATATACGAACAGGCCTTGTTGCGAACACCATTGTAGGTGATAAGGGCGCATACGTTTTAGCCAACCTGGCTTCTGATCTCCCGGCTCGCCGGTTGTTTGGTTCTCCCGCTTCGCGAACGTCTAGACCTCACAGGGCATACTGCCGGTGGGGAACGAGAGTGTTCGCCTTCATGGGCCCACATCACAACTGAAAGTCATGACAATGACCAACGGCACCGTAAAGTTCTACAATTCCACCAAGGGTTTCGGCTTCATCCAGCCCGACGACGGCAGCAAGGATGCGTTCATCCATGTTTCTGCGCTTGAGCGCGCCGGCATGTCCGGCCTCAATGAAGGCGACAAGGTTATGTTCGACCTCGAGACTGGCCGCGACGGCCGCGTGTCGGCCATCAACATCTCGATGGCCTGATTGCTTGCGGCCGGGAGACCATCTTCCGGCCGTACCTCCCGACGACATGCTCGGGGACCTGACCGGCAGTGCCGGACGACCTGAGTATCCAATGACAAGTTCCAAAGACGCCACGAGCGCCCAGCTTTATCTGGGACGCGACTGGCCGACTGCCCTCTCGCTAGGGCCGCGCCGCTTCAGCAGCGCTGCAAAAGCGTTATGCTTTGCGTTCGAACACG
Source organism: Pseudomonadota bacterium (assembly GCA_023393475.1). Lineage (GTDB taxonomy): Bacteria > Pseudomonadota > Alphaproteobacteria > Rhizobiales > Devosiaceae > Devosia_A. The sequence continues at coordinate 31,809 of JAEWLC010000014.1, read as the reverse complement.
CCGCGCCGGTCAGCCTTCGCGGCGCCCGGCTGCTGGTGGCAGGACGTACGTTTACCGGCGACGATCTCGCCAGGCTCAACAGCCAGCGCATTGCCCTTACCTGATCCGCAATCCAGACACTGGGGATCACCATGGCAACTCTCTCGAAGCTCGACGTCCATCATGCCCGCGTTCGCGATGCACTGATCCTTCCGTTCAAGCGCAAGATAGCCAGCCTGATCATCCGCACCGACATCTGGAAAGACGACCTGGCGAGCACGCCCGTTGTCGGAGACACACGCCTGCAGACGCGCTCGCGCGCCCTCGACGCCGTCAGCGAAATAGACGATCAGATGACGCTGCTGGCAGACCTCAAGCTGCCTGGCGAAAAGAAGGCCCGCGAGGCCGAAGCGGAGGTCAAGACCATGACCGAGACCTTCGCAACCATGCGGCAGGCGCTTGTGCAGATGGCTGGCAAAACTGTCGCCGCGTGACGCGGCGCCGCGGCAGACTATTCGATAGGTTTGCCACCCCGCCCGTGTTACAAGTTCTTATGGCCCTGGCGCTTGGGCTCCGCAGGCTTCCGGATGGAGTCAGCTGTCGGAGACGCCGCCGTGACCATCCCTTCCAAAATCGTCTTATCTGAATCGGTTGCGGGATCACCACCGAGGACCGTCACCTTTCGTCGCCCGTTCTTGCTGTCGGGGCTGGACGTGCCGCATCCCCCTGGCACCTTCACGGTGCGGCAGACCCGCACGGCGCTTGACGTCAGCTGGCCTGCGTTCGTCATCAGGCTGAGCCTGATCCTTGTCGATGGCGGAATTACCAGGGCGCTCGACATCTCACGACGGGAACTGGAGGACGCGCTCGTTCTCGATGCCGGACTGACTCACTAAGTCTCGGCACCCCGGTCCGAGATGACTTGCAGCCCGCACTTTCGTTTCCGTTCAAATAAAGCAAAGGCTGATAACATGCCCGTAGACCATCCGGTGCCACTCGCGCCTGCCTCGGCGCTGTCAAGATATGTTCGCCTGCGCGCGGCCCTGTTGGGCTTCGGCGCCACCTTGGCCGGCCTCTATGCGCTCAATATGGCGACGAACTTTACCGGACTGCTTTCCTGATCAGTTCCGCGGTGATCACCTATACCCGCCGGCTCGACAGCTGGCGGCGCAATCGGAATTGGAGCATCTGTGACGGACAGTGAGATTTTCCCCGCGCCGAAGTCCTTCGACTTTGCCGCGCCGGCCGAACTTTACATCGGCCGCGGCACGACGCGCCATCATGGACTCCGATTTCGACAGTTCGAGACCGCCGCTGAGGCGCTTCGCTTTGCGATCGAGCGTCCTCGTCCGTTTGATGAAGTGGCGCTGATGGAGTGCGACGAACGGCGCTACACCAGCCTGGAAATGGCCGAGTTGTACAACAGAGCTGACTACCCGTTGGAGCGCGTCCAAGTTAGGTCGCCTGTCCGACCGGCGATTTCCGTTCCGCTGGCGTCCGCCCGGACGAAGAGCGCTCCCAGGGTGCCGACTGAACCGCAGGCAGGTCAGGCTGTAACCGCAACCAGCGGGGTCAGGCCGCGCCATAGATATGGGCTTGGCGCGCGGTTGAAAATGCTGCACGGCGGCTTTGGCTACGCTCAGCAAGCGAGCAACTGCTCGGTGACATTCGTCCTACCGTTCGAGGGTCGCCAGTTGCTGTATCGCGTCAAGAGCGACAACGAGGCTTTCGAGCGTGTGGTACCCGAAGCAGACCTCTCCCCCATGCGCTACGACTACTAGTCTGACCGGCGGGTGGGAATTGCCGCCGGCTGGTACCGATCCAATCTTGCGTCAAAGGCTGACCTCATGACGCAAGAGGCGCCGGCGGACATCAAACCCCGCCGGCGCTGACTTCAGGAAAGTAGTCCAATGCAACTCGTTACCGTGACGGATGATCAATTCGAAAGCTGCGGGCCTCGGACCGTCACGCACCTGCCTACTGGCGGGCGTTTCTCGACCTATAACTATCACCAGCTGCCGCGGCAAATCGTCGTCATCGCTAGCTACCAGCGTGACCGCGATGTCGAAGGAAACGAATATTCAGTGCCCGATATCGAGCATGCTGCCAGGTGGCTGCTGATCCGCAAATTGCAAGAGGCGGGCATCAAGCCATAGCTACCGACCTCAAGGACGTCATCATCCTCGTGCCCATCGATAGAGTGGTTCCCATCGAGACTTGGCTCCTTGGTCACGGGCACAAGCTGCAGCATTCATCCGCCACCGCTGACGGCGATCAGCGACTATACGCCCTCAAGGAACTCTCTGTCATAGGCAGAGCTACGATCGAGCGCCTCGGAGGCATGATCGTTAATGAGTGGCAGCCGGGCGAACGCCAACGTTCGCCGTCAACGTCATCGTGAAGTTAGTGCCCATCTTTAGACGACATAGGACCGCGATCATCGCGACATACGCGATCTTCCTCTCATTGCTGATCGTCGCCGGCTGCTTCGTCGATTTCAGCCGCCTACTGTAGTCCGGGCTATGGAGCCGTTTAGGGAAACGAGAACATGATCATAGCTGCGGTCTCCGAAGGCCTCGTTATCGCTAGCCCGGCAGCAAGTGGAAGCGAATGTCTCCTTTTGGCGCAAAGCGGTCATCAACTCCAGATCAAAGTGCTACGGCGTGACCGGTAGATTCCGTTGCCGTCGACCGGCTCCGGACAGTACGGCAATACCCACTGCAATGAGTGAGGCTGCGCCGCCGATCAGGGGTAGGGCGGTGTAGCTGCTACCGGCGCCTAGCAGTAGGGAGCCGACGACGGCGCCGAGCGCGATGCCGACATTGTAGGCCGACGGGATCAGGGTCGAGGCGAGGTTCGGAGCGTCGCTGGCGGCGGTCAAGATGCGTGCCTGGGCCGGTGCGCCGAAGGCGAAGCCCACCGCCCCCCAGACCACCATCAGGATACTCATCGCAATGCCATTGCCCATGGCCAGGCTGATGAGGGCGTAGGTGGCGGCTTGGGCGACGAGGATGCCGATGAGCGAGGGCAAGGTCTTCCAGTCCGACAGGCGCCCGCCAACCAGCACGCCGACGGTGGAGCCGACGCCGAAGCAGAGCAGCAGCCACGGAATGGTCGAGAGATCAATGCCGCTCACTTCGTGCAGCACCGGCACGATGTAGGTGAGCAGCGCGAACTGCCCGATCATGCCGAAGATCAGGACGAGGAAGGTGAGGAACACCACCGGCCGGCCCAGCACGTGCAACTGCGATAGCAGGCTTACCGGCTTCTGCTGCACCGTCTCGGTCTTTGGGACAAGCAGCAACACGGCGGCGATTGCGACAAGGCCAAGCAGGCCGACGGACCAGAACGCGGCCCGCCAGCCGAAGGCCGTGCCGATGGCGGCTCCCGCCGGTACGCCCAGAACGTTAGCTACGGTTACCCCGGCGAGCAAATACGACACCGCCCGTCCGGCCCGCTCGGCGCTGACGAGGTGGGTGGCAAGGATGGCGCCAACGCCGAAGATCGCGCCGTGCGTTGCAGCGACAAGCACACGCGCCGCCAGCATGAGTTCGTAAGTTGGCGCGACGGCACAGGCCACCTGTCCAATCGTGAAGGCAACCAGCAAGAGGAGAATTGCCATCCGGCCGGGCAACTTCGCCATCGACAGCGAGAGGACCGGCCCACCGATCGCGACGCCGATGGCATAGGCGGTGACGAGGAAGCCGCCCGTCGGGATGGAAACGCCCAGGTCGCCCGAGACCTGGGGCAGCAGTCCGGCAATGATGAACTCGGTGGTTCCTATCGCGAATGTGCTGAGAAACAGGGCAAATAGCGAGATCGGCATGCTGGGCCTCGGGCGTTGGGCGAAAGGGATGCCGGGACGGCGCGCGGCCGTCCCGAGAGATGTGCTCAGCGCAGGCGCGCGTCGATCCAGCTGGTAATGTCGGCGAGCACCTGCTCCTTGCCGATATCGTTCAGCAGGTCGTGCACATGGCCGTCGTAGAGCTGGAGGGTTTTGTCGGTCGAGCCGGCATGGTCGTAGAAGAACTGGCTACCCGAGGGCCGGGTGGCCTTGTCCTCGGTGCCATGGAGGATCAGCACCGGCAGGGTGAACTGCCCGAAACTCTGCTTCAGCCGGTCATCGGCGCGGGCCATCTCGGCGACGGTCTTGGTCGGCTGCGTTTCGTTGGCGATCAGCGGATCGGCATCCATGGCAGCGACAACCACCGGATCGCGCGAGAAATCCTTGTTGGCGAGCTTCAGCACATGGGCATGCGGGGCGAGGTGGCTGAGGCCCTTCAACGCGGCGATGGCGAAATCCGGCGCCGGGACCTGGTAGGCAAAACTCTCGCAGATCAGGCCGGCGAGCTGGGTCTGATGCTCGAGCGTGTAGATGCAGGCGACGACGCCGCCAGCGCTGTGGCCGAGCAGATAGAGCGGCAGGCCGGGATTGGCCGCGATGGCGAGCTTCACGAGACCATCGACATCGCTGGCATAGTCGCCAAAACTGTCGATGTAGAAGCGCTCGCCGTCGGATTTGCCGCGGCCGCGGAGGTCCACTGCGTAGACGGCGAGGCCGTCTGCGGCGAGGTTAGAGGCGACCCAGCCGTAGTAGCCGCTATGCGAATTGAAGCCCGGCACGATGACGAGGACGCCGCGTGGCGTTCCCACGGCGGACCACGCCTTGTAGGCGATGTTGAGCCCGTCCTTGCCGGCAAAGCTGTGTTCGCTGCCGGTCGCTTCGAGATGCAGATCCATGGTGATGCTCCTGGTCTCGGTCTTGCCGAGTGTCGGTTGAGGGGTCAGGCGGAGGCGATGAAGCGCTCGAGTTCGGCGTTCACGCGGGCCTTGTGGGTGGTGCACATGCCGTGGCTGCCGCCGGCGATGACGACGAGCTCGGCTTGCTTGAGGACTTTCGCGGATAGCTCGGCCGAGGCGGCGATCGGTACGATCTGGTCGTCGTCGCCGTGCAGCACCAGCGTCGGCACGTCGACGCGCCGCAGGTCCTGGGTGAAGTCGGTCTCTGAGAAGGCCTTGATGCAGTAGTACGAAGCCGGCATGCCGGCCTGCATCCCGAGGCGCCAGAACGCATCCCGCACGCCTTGCGATACCTTCGCACCTGGGCGGTTGTAGCCGTAGAACGCCAAGCTGAGGTCGGCGAAGAACTGCGAGCGGTCCGCTTCGACGCCGGCGCGGATCGCGTCGAAGGCCGAGATCGGCGTGCCGAGCGGGTTGGCGAGCGTCTTCAGCATCAAGGGCGGAATGGCGCCGATCAGCACGGCCTTGCCGACACGGTCGCAACCGTGCCGGCCCATGTAGCGCACAACTTCTCCGCCGCCCGTGGAGTGGCCGACATGCACCGCGTCCTTGAGGTCGAGATGCACGCAGAGCTCGGCCAGGTCGTCGGCATAGGTGTCCATGTCGTTGCCGTCGAGCGGCTGTGAGGAGCGGCCATGGCCGCGCCGATCGTGGGCGATGCAGCGGTAGCCCCGGTTGGCGAGGTAGAACATCTGGTCCTCGAAGGCGTCACCGCTGAGGGGCCAGCCGTGGCTGAAGACGACGGGGCGTCCGCTGCCCCAGTCGCGATAGAACAGCTCGGTGCCGTCCTTGGTGGTAAAGGTTGCCATGCGTCGTCTCCCTCGTTGCCGTCAGGCTTACTTCACGCTGTTGGCGGCCTGTTCGATCAGGTCGACGACCGGCTGCGGGTCGACGACGAAGGCGACGTGGCCGCCGGCCATCTCGACCGTCGTGGCGCCGGCGCGCTTTGCCATGCCGCGTTCGGCATCGGGCGGAATGATCAGGTCGTCCTTGGCGACGACGTACCAGCTGGGCTTGGTCTTCCAGGCGGCGACGGTGAGCGGCGCGTTGCCGGCAGCGGCGGCGAGCGGCACCTGCGAGGCCTGCATGAAATCTGCTTCGGCGGCGGGCACGCCGGCGGCGAACGCTGCCTGGTAGGCGCCGTTGGCGAAGAAGATGAAGCCGTCCTTGCTGACTTCGATCGGCGGCTGTGGGCCATCCTTGGGCAGTAGGCCGAGGACCGACTCGCCGGCGTCGGGGACGAAGGCCGCGACGTAGATGAGGCCTGCGACCTTGGGATCGTCGCCTGCCTCGGTGATCACCGCACCGCCGTAGGAGTGGCCGACGAGAATGACGGGACCGTCCTGGCGCTCGATGACGCGATCGGTGGCGGCGACATCGTCGGCGAGCGAGGTCAGCGGGTTCGAGACGACGGAAACGTTGTAGCCGTCCTTCTTCAGGATGTCGTAGACGGCCTGCCAGCCCGAGCCGTCGGCCCAGGCGCCGTGCACCAAGACGATATTCTTGACGGGAGCGGCAAGGGCGGGAGCCGCCGCTAGCAGGGCAAGAGCCGCGAGGCCGAGGCCAATCGAAAGGGGTTTCATTGCTGTGTCCGGGTTAAGTGAGGGGAGACAGCTCCTCGAAGCGGGCTATGCGTGAGTGAATAACTGTAAAGTCTTGTGCGCCACGCAGGGCTGCAGGCGACTGTTCGCGTCGCACCTAGCTGCCGGCCGGGCAGGCCGCGGCCAGAAATCTCAGGCTGCTATAGTCATTTCGGGCGGTGAACGGGCTCTTTACAACTCGCTTTACAGCACCGGGCGGCCCGCAATTGGGAACGTACGTCAGTTGTGCCCAGACAGATTTGGTATATCGTCAAACCCGCCTACCGACTGATTTTCCAGACTTGGTGCAGGTTGCGCGGCCGCGGGGCGAAAGTGACCATCTTGCGAACTGATTCAAGTGACCGGGCACGTGCCCATCGGCCGATGGGGCGATGACGTGGCAGTGCGCGTCGACACGCGGGATCTGGGTTCGGCCAAAACCATTCCGGCCGGGCAGGGCGTCCAGCTCGGGCTGTTCACGCTCTATCCCGAACAGCATTTGCTGCATCGGGCCGGCGAGCCGGTGCGTATCGGCAGCCGCGCGCTGTCGCTGCTCATTGCGCTGGTTGAAAAGCGCGGTGAGCTGGTCAGCAAGGAAGCACTGATCGCCCGGGTATGGCCGGACACTTTTGTCGAAGAGGCCAACCTCCGCGTCCATATCGCGGTGCTGCGGAAGGTGCTCGGCGATACATCCGATCCGCCGCAATACATCGCCAATGTCAGCGGCCGAGGCTACCGGCTGGTCGCGGCGCTGCGGGCCGACGAGGCCGATGGCCCGCGCACCGCGACGCTGACCCAGCTCATTGGGCGTGGCCCCGAGGTCGCGACACTGGTGGAGCGTGTGTCGCGCCGGCGGCTCATTACCATTTCGGGCCCGGGCGGCATCGGCAAGACCTCGGTTGCCTTCGCCGTCGTGCAGGAGCTGCAGGAGACCTTCGAGGACGGCATCGTCACCGTGGATCTCGGCGCCGCGGCGGCGGATGGCCCGAGCCTGCCGCAGGCCATCGCCATGGCGCTCAAGGTGTCGATCAACGCCGAAGACGGTATGGGGACCCTCTGCGCCTTCCTCGCCGACAAGCACCTGCTGCTGGTGCTCGACAATTGCGAGCACATCATCGACGCAGTCACCGAGATGGCCGAACTGCTGCTGCGCCAGGCGCCACGGCTGCATATCCTCGCCACCTCCACCGAGCCGATGCGGGCCCAGGGCGAGTGGATCTTCCGCCTGCTACCGCTCGAAGTGCCGTCGGAAGCGGAAAACCTCCCAGCGGGCGAGGCGCTTGGCATCCCGGCCATCGAGCTCTTCGTCGAGCGGGCGACAGCGAGCTCGGAGGTCTTTCGCTTCACCGATGCCGATGTGCCGCTGGTCACCGAGATCTGCCGTCGCCTCGATGGCAACGCCCTCGCCATCGAGATCGCCGCGGCGAGTGTCGAGGTCTTCGGGCTGGGCGACCTTGCCTCGCATCTCGACGATCGCTTCGAGGTGCTGGTGCGGGGCCGGCGTACCGCAGCGCCACGGCACCAGACCTTGCGCAACCTGCTCGACTGGAGCCACGGCACCCTGAGCCAGAGTGAACAGGCGACGCTCAGGCGCCTCTCGATCTTCCGCGGCGGCTTCACCCTCGATGCCGCCCGCGCGGTTGCCGCCATCGACAACGCCACGCTTGCGGTGATCAACGACATCGCCAGCCTTGTCCGCAAGTCGCTGCTCTCGGTCAAAGTCACAGGCGCCCTGGCCAGCTACCGGCTGCTCGACAGCACCCGTGCCTATGCCCAGGAGAAGGCCGCCGAGGCCAACGAACTGGAGACGCTCAACCGCCAGCACGCCAACTATTTCGAAGGCTTGCTCGAGCGCGCCGAGATCGACTGGACCCGCATGTCGCGGGCCGACTGGATGGAGAACTACGGCCTCGTGCTCGACGACGCACGCGCCGCCACGGACTGGGCGTGGTCGCCGGAGGGTGATATCGGGCAGGCCCTGCGGCTCACCACGCTGCTGCTGCCGCTCGGCTACCAGTTCGCACTGGTCGACGAAATGGATGCGCGCGTTGAGCAGGCCATTCTGCGGGCGCCCGAGGCTTCGCCGCGCCAGCTGCTGGCTGAGATACGCCTCAACGTCGCCTATTCAGGCCTCCGGCAGAGCCGCGACGTCGCGCTCCACAACAAGGATGCGGCGCTGGAGCGCGCCATCGAGCTCGCCATGGAGAGCGGTGATCCGGCGATGCAGGCGGCGCCGCTCATCAAGTATGCGACGCACGAGCTGACCCTGGGCCGCTATGCCACCGGCCTCGACTACGCCGAACGTGCGTCGCAGGCGCTCGAGCATTCGAGCGACGACCTGGCGCGGCTCGGTGCGGACCGGGTCCTCGCTCAGGCGACCAACATGTTTGGCGACCACCCCCGCGCTGTGGTTTTTGCCAGCCGCGCCATCGCCCATCCGGCGCACAACATTCCGCTCAGCTTCGGGACCATGCAGGTCGACAGGCAGGCTTCGATGCGGGTGGTGCTGGCGCGCTCGCTTTGGCTGCAGGGTTACGCGCGGCAGGCCAAGTCGGTCGCGCTCGAGGCACTATTCTACGCTCGAAAGGATGGTCCCCACGCCATCTCGCTGGCCTTCGGCTTCGGCGCCTGTCCCGTCGCCATCTGGTCGGGGTTTGACGACGAAGCGCAGGGCATGACCAACGAGCTGCTCGAGCAGTCCGAGCGCTATGCGCTGCACAACTGGCACCTGTGGGGTGAAATCTTTAACATGGTGCTGGCCCGCCGCCGTGGCGACCCGCCGCGCCACATCATTCCCGGCGTTTCGCTGCAGGCCGATACGCTCGTCACCTTCGATGCCGACATGCTCGACGAGGTGGCAATCGAGCGGGCTCGTGCTGGCGTCGCCGGCTGGGCCAATCCCGAAATGCTGCGGGTGACTGCCGTGCGCTTGCTCAAATCCACGCGCGCCGATCGCGTCGCCGCGGCCTCCGCTTTGCTCGACAAAGCGATGGAACAGGCAGGCCGCCAGTCGGCGTTGGCCTGGCAGCTGCGCATCGCCACTACCGTGGGTGAAATGCACCGTGCGGATGGACGTCCGGCCATGCTGCGGCAGGTGCTGGAGCCGGTGTTCGAACGGCTGACCGAGGGCTTCGATACCGCGGACGCACTGCACGCCCGCGGCCTGCTCGAAGGCAGGCGCTAGGCGACGGCGCGGCCGGCTTGGCCGCGTGGCCCGAAGATCGCCACGACCGCGACGAAGGCGAGCAGCGTGCCAGCGATCACGACGAACATGGCAAGCGGGCCCTGCGCATGCAGCAGCGGCAGCAGGGCCAGCGGCACCAGCGCCGAAGCGAAGCGGTTCGAGGCCCAACCCCACGAGGCGCCCTGCGCCCGCCGGTCGGTGGTGAAGAGTTCGGCCGCATAGAGCACGATCACCGGGGTGAAGAGGTTCACCAGGAGATTGAACAGCAGCCCCGTCCCCATCAGCGAAATAGGGTCGTTTACGAGCGCGAAGACGATGCCGAGGGCGCCCATGGCGATGGCGAGGACGATCAGCGCCGTCCGCCGCTCGATATTGTCGACAACGAAGCTGCCGATGATGGTGCCGATCAGCGGCCCAAAGGTCGAAACGCCGACATAGAGGATCGAGTCCTGCGGGTTGATACCCTTCTCGACCAGCACGGCCCCCGACAGCGCGCTGAAGCCCACTGTCGCCCACGGCATCAGGAAATACGCGACGATGAGAAAGACCAGCCGCCGCACGAACAGCGACTGCGACATGGAGCTACCCGCGGGCGCCGCAGTTTCCTCGACCTTTGCTGGCTCGGTCCGACCGACGGTGGGCGACGCCGTGAAGCGCGCTAGCGCCCTCGCGGCCTCGGTCTCCCGCCCACGGCTCAGGAGCCAGCGCGGGGATTCCGGCACGAAACGGAAAAGGATGGCACAGATGCCGGCGCCGGTGCCGGCAAGCAGGAAGGCCCAGCGCCAGGCTTCGAGGCCGAGCGGCATGGCTGCGCCGAGCCCGCGCACGAAAAAGATCAGGCCCGGCGGCCCGAGATAGCCGATGGCGACGGCCACCAGCACCAGCCGGCCACGACGCGCCGCTGGGAAGATGTCGGTCATGAAGGCGATCATCAGCGGCGGATAGGCGCCCAGCGCAAAGCCCGACAAGCCACGGAAGACAATCAGGGTTTCGGTATTGGGACTGAGCGCCGCACCGACCGATGTCAGGGTCACGATGACCAGCGCCCAGAACAGCGTGCGCTGCCGGCCATGCCGGTCGGCGAGCCAGCCCATGATCGGTGCACCACCGATGGCGCCGATATAGACGGCCGCCAGCAGCCAGGCCAACAGTCCCTGGTCGATCGGGTTGGGCGGCGCCGAAAAGATTGCCGATAGAATGCCGCCAAAGGCGATCTCGGCCAGGTCGAAAGAGAAGCCGGCCGCGCAGACGACGAGGATGAAGATGTGCAGCCGCGTGAGCGGCAGGTTGTCGAGCTGCCGTCTATCCGGCGTGGCCGCCGCCGCAACGTCGCTCATATTGACCCGCCCCCATGCAACCCTCCCAACGTTATTCACGCCGGAAGGGCCGCACCGACAGTAAACAGATGCAAATATTCGCAAATGTCGCGGCCGTCACGTCATGCCAAGGAGTCGCATCCGACCTGCACAGCGAAGGTCCGCTTGTGGCGGATTTCGTTGAAAAAGTGAGGCTTAAGCAGCATCTGCAATGCCCCATCAACGGTCGCAGCTCGCAGCGCACACTCTTAAGATCGAGGAACCGATCGATGCGCCTCAGCAGGTGATCGGCGGGAACGTGATCGTCCAGCCGGAACTCGTAGAACAGCTGCGCCGGTTCGACCTGCATCCCCATCATCGTCGCGTCCCCCCTGCAACCCACTGCAGGACGGAATCACGACCACGGCCACCGATCCACCGCCGACTAAATCAACGGTATCGGCGCAGAGCCGACATTGGCCCGCGACCACTGCTGGCCCGAGGCGGACTCTCGCAATTTGTGGATGCCCAACGGGAGGGGGTGGGCGGTGCGTGACCGTTGCCCGACCCTTAGCGGGTCCGGAGGTGTGAGTTAATAGACGTACAACTAAGCGCCGATCGGCGCTCATGTCATACCCAGTATGGCAAGATCCAGAGGGCGAGACAGAGGAAGTAGGCAGCGGTCAGCGCCAGGGGGCGGGTCATGTGGTGTTCCTGTGAGGTGGCAAAGTGCCGGACGGGGTGCCGAGGGCTGGGGGAGTTTCGAGACCTCGTCCGGTCAGCGTGGCGGCTTCTTTGCGAGCCTTTGCCGACGGTTCGATCCGCCTGGTAACCTGTGCGGATGACGCCGGGCCACCAGCTTCACCCGCACACGACCTGCCCGGACCTGGCGGGCGCTGGCAGGCAGTGCATGTGGCGGCTACTGCCCGTCGGGGACGACGTCCACGTTTACCTTGGGCACGTCGACGTCGACGGTGCCGGAGCCGCCATTGTTGTTGATGAAGACGAAGAAGCCGACGATCAGAACCACGACCAGGAGGATGCCGGCGATGATGCCTGCTCCGGAGCCTCCGCCACCGCCGTTGTCGATAATGGTCGCCATGTTCGTTCTCCATGTTGTTGTGATAGGAGAACTTTCCAAGCGTCGTCCGGTTCCAGATTATCGTTTAAAATCAAAGCTGTAATGCAGCTGACCTGCGATGTCAGCTGGATGTCAGCCAGTCGGGGGCCGACGCGAGGCAGATGACCACCTCCAGTCCGTCGGACGGCGATTGGCGGAATTCCATCGTTCCGTCATTGAGCCGGCAGATTTCTCGGGCGATGGCGAGGCCGAACCCCGAGCCGGACCGCGTCTCGTCGAGCCGGCGCCCGCGTTCCCCGAGCCGCGCCATGTCCTCTGGCGCAAGGCCCGGGCCGTCGTCGCTGACGATGAACTGGGCCCTGTCGCCATGGCGGCGACTGCTCACCGTCACTTCCGAGCGCGCCCACTTGCCGGCGTTTTCCAGCAGCACTCCGACGAGTTCCATCAGGTCATGCGGATCGATATCGGCATCGACGCTATCGGCGCTCAGGTGCCAGTAGAGGTCTGCGCCCCGACCCGTCTTTCGGATGACGGCGACGCTGCGGATAAGCGCCTGGTCGATCGAGGTGGCGAAGTTCCTTGTCTTGCTGCGCACCCGCAGGTGGCTGAGCCGCATCTGGTAATCGATGCGGTCTGCCATCTCGCCGCTCAGCAGATCGAGCGCAGAGGCATTGGCCACATCGCCGCTGAGCCGCAGCCGCTCGGCGGTGGCGCGCATGACGGCGAGAGGAGTTTTCAAGCCATGCGCCAGATCGTCGGCGCGTTCGCGCGCCAGTTGCAGCGTCGTTTCGTTGACGTCGAGCAGGGCGTTCACTTCCCGCACGAGCGGCTCGAACTCCTTGGGAAATGCCCCCTCGAGCTTGCTGCCGCTGCCGCGATGGATGGCAGCGATGCCGCGCCGCAACGCCGCGAGGGGTGCGAGGCTGAAGCGCAGCATGACGAAGGCCGCCACGACCACCGCGGCCGCGACGCAGAACAGGGCCGCCGCGAGTTGCATGCTGAACGTGCCGATGCTGTGGCCGCGCAGTTCCACGTCTTCAGCGACGGCGAGGCGCAACTCGCGCGGCGGCGACACCACGCTGATGTCGCGGACGAGCACCGAGACGGTCTGCCCCGCCGGCCCGATACCATTGGCGAGCAGATCCGTGCCATCAGGGGCCGGCAGCTGCAGCTCCGTGTCCCAGAGCGAGCGGGACCGGACGGTCTGCCCGCTTATCAGGTCCTCGACCTGGTAGTAGAGTCCTCCAGCTGGCTCCTCGTAGCGTGGGTCGGGCAGGGCCGAATCCGCGGGCGGCGTCTCCCTCGAAAAGGCGACGGTGAGCTGATCGAGGCTCGCCCCCAGATCTTCGACCTGGTCGCGCTGGACCGTGATGCTGAAGATCAGCACCACGACGAAGCCGGCGAGGGCGAGGACGAGGATCGACCACAGTGATACACCCAGCAGCAGCCGGTTCCGCAACGAGTAGTCGCTCACTGCGCGTCCTCGGTCACGACATAGCCAAAACCCCGGCGGGTCTCGATGACGCTGTTGCCCAGGCGGCGGCGCAGGCGGGCAACCAGTTGCTCCACGGCATTCGGATCCCGGTCCGACGCGTGATCGTAGAGATGCTCCGCGAGGGCGATCTGCGACACCGCTTCGCCCCGGTGATGGAGCAGGTGGAGCAGCAGGCGAAGTTCCAGCGGACCGAGATCCACCGGCACGCCCGCCTTGGTCAGCTGCATCTGGCGGCTGTCGAGGACGTAACCGCTGAAGCTGAGCCGCGACGACGCGAGCCCGTTCGCGCGCCGGACGATGGCGCGCACCCGCGCCAGCACTTCTTCCATCTGGAAGGGCTTCACCACATAGTCGTCGGCGCCGGCCTCGATGGCTTCGACCTTTTCTTCCCATCGGCCGCGTGCGGTCAGGACCAGCACGGGCGAGCGCCGGTCGGAACTGCGCCAGCGCTTGAGGACGCTCAGCCCGTCCAGCGTCGGCAGGCCGAGATCGAGCACGATCACATCGAAGTTTTCGGTATCGCCGCGGTACCAGGCGATTTCTCCGTCCGTCTCGATATCAACCACGAAGCCCGCCCGATCGAGGGTGACCGACAGCGGCTCGGCGATACGCTCATCGTCTTCGGCGATAAGCACCCTCACGGCAGCGACCTCGCCTTACCCGTGCGTGCATCCACTAGTATGTGCCGTACCACGCCGGTTGTCTCCATCACGGTGATATCGTAGTAGAGGCGTCCGCCGATCCGGACCGGCTCGATCTCCAGCATTCGGCCGTTCGAGACCGTGGCGACTGCTTCGAGGACTGCCTTCAGCTCCACGCTGCCGTTCGAGGTGACCTCGTCCAGCGCCTGGGTGGCGTCGCCATCGGTCGCGGGCAGGCTGTCCGGCAGATTCGTCCCGTTCTTGTCGGGCTTGGCTGGTTTGCCCGGCTTCTCCGATTTATCCTTGCCGTTGTTCTGGCTGCTCTTCTCCTTTGCCGTGCTGCTCGCATTGTCGTTCGGCGCGGCGAGCAGGCCCGGCGACATGTTGCACAGGGAGATCGCGAACAGCGCTGCGAAGAGTTGGCGAAGCATGGCTGCAAGCTAGCGCAATCAAGCTGACATCCGCCTGTTATTTGTTGGAGTCCGCCACTCAGCCGATGGCGGCAAAGCTGGCGACGACGACCACCCCGCTGGCGATCAGCCAACAAAACCGATGCTGGCATCGTGCGTCCCGCGGACGGCGAAAACAAACGCAAACCGAGTGGTACAACCTGTAACTCTACTGACTTGGCTGGAGGCGGCCGGTCCAGACCTGCACCATCCGGCCGGTCGTATCCGGCGCCCAGACCTGCGACTGGCGCTTCATGTCGGTGAAGACCTCGGCATATCGGATGGCACTGGTGGTCGCCTCTTCTGCGTTTTCGAACGGGCCGAAGGATTTGCCTTCGCAGTCCACCCACCACTGGTCAGAACTGCGGACCACGAGAAACCATCTTGTCAGCATGACGACGTCCGAAGCGGCGCTGCCCGCTTAACATTGGGGGCGAAGCAGGCAGCGCCTTGCGAGTCCCTCAAAGAGGGCTCGGTTACTGGTCGGGCGGGCTTGCGGTGCCGGAGCACTGCGCGCTCGCTGTTGAGTGCTCCGGCAGGATGAGCGAGGAGCAGGAGCGGGCCTGCGAGACATGCTCCTCGCCCATTTGCGGGGCCGGCCAAGTTGGCCGTGGAGTCGAGCGCCTACCTACTTTGGACGCAGATTCGGGCTGCATAGGCGGGTGCTCACCCAATGGCCTAACAGGTGCCACCTGTCATCCGCCTGACACGGTGCGGATAGCTGGCTCGCAGATGCTCCTGGTTGGTGGCGAGATAGACCCTGTCGCCGCGGCAGCGCAGCTTCCCGATTGCACGGAGCCGGCAAGGTCGATATTTGCGCCAATCGTCGGCGAACCAACGCTTCCGCGGAAGATTGCCTCGCTTCTGTCCGCCGCCGAGATCGAAGAGAAGCCCGACTCGCAGCGGCGGTGACGGGAGCGCGACAGGCAAGTCGAGCGGCATGCGTGGGAAAAGGACGTGCGCCCATTCGGACGCGAACAGGACTACTGGTTCCGCGCTCTAGAGGAATAGTTGGCGATGCGCGACGCTGAGAATGCGAATTCGAACATCCAACCGGTTGCCGCAACCGACTAGTGCGCACTCGAAGCTCGGACCTTGCCCTATTTCTTCCGCGGCTCGTGAAGCCATTCGCCGGCGGCAACCCACTTGCCCGCGCGCTTCAGCTTAACCGCGTCGGACAGGGACCGGCGGACATTCTCGACTCCCTCCACATCACCGTGAGAAATGACCGCAAAAAGCCTGCCCGCGAGGTGGCGCGGATAGCTCCAATGATCGAGCTCGATCCGCTTGGCCGTCTCGGCATCCTTGCCGTGCGTGAGGGTCGGGTCGGGGTTCCCGCCGTCGGCACAGACCATCCGATCCATCATCAGCTTGATCGGCGAGGTCACCTGGTACCAGTTGACCGGCGAGACGACGAAGATGCCATCGGCCTTTACCCACATCGGGTAGATCTCGTTCATCCAGTCCTGCACCTGGCCCAGTGAGTGATTGGGGTAGCAGGAGCATGGCCAGTGGCAGAGCGGCGCCGCGGTCGAAAAGCACGCCTTGCACGGATGGATGTTGCGGCCGTACTCGGACGCGACGCGCGACAGGTCGAGGATTTCGGTTTCGGCGCCGCCTGCGTCGGCGAGATCGGCCGCCATCTTGATCATGCGCCAGCTTTTGGAGCTTTCGCCGGGGCAGGTGTGCTCGCTGCGGGGGGAGCCATTGATGAACAGCAAGCGGGGCTTGCGATCCTTGCGCTCGAACTCGGTCTGCGCGGCGTCGATTGCGGCTTTGGCGGCGATCCAGTCGACCGAGAGATCGTAGTCCGGATCAGCATAGCCGGTCCCGGCCTTCCGGGTAATCGGGGCTTTGCGCCCGTTGATGTACCCGTCCCAGGCGACGCCGGAAATGCGCTCGAGCTCCGCTCGAAGCTCGTCGAACATCGGGTCCGTGAACTGCTCGAGGTACCGGCGACGGAACGTCGTCTCATCCAGTTCCACCGAGGGCATTTCTTTACGAGGCGCAGGAAGCGGCTGGGGCATGGGGCACCGTCTTGTTGATCAGACAACAAGCTGCGGTGACTGGTTGGGTTCCGATGTTTGGCTACCGGCCGGGCGGCTCTGCCTTGAGCATGCGGACCAGTGAGTTGGTCTTGAAGACGAAGTGCTCGGCGAGAGCGCCGAGGGCGTGCAGCAGAATCAGCGGTATCAGGACCAGCCGGCCAAGTTCGTGGAGTTCGGCGCTGAACTCGAGTCCGGTGAACCATGCGATGGCTCCGGTCAGCGGCATGGCGAACAGGAAAGCGTAGAGTAGGAAATGGGCGGCGTGGCCGGCCAAGTTGATCACCCATGGGTTGGTCGCATGGGCGTCGGGGGCTCCGCGGAAGATGCGGACCGCGAGCCGTAGTCCGGCCAGAGCAAAGATCGTCAGACCAACGACTAGGTGGAGAAGCGCCCCGATTTCGTCGTCTCCAACTCGACCTTCCGCCTTGTCCTTGAACGCGTCCTGAACGTCCTCGTTCACGCTCAGTTGGAAGACGACGAGCGCGGCGATCGTCCAGTGCAGTGCGATCTGCAGCCGGGAATAGCCCTTCGGGGCGACGCGGCTTTTCATGGGCTCTCCTGCTGCGGCGTTTTGCACAGCAACTCACTGCAGCTTGTGACGTTCCCTGCCTATCGCGGATCGTCGGGGGCAATTTGGCGCGTCACCAATTCCCAGCAATAATGGCCGTTCCATCGGCGGCGGGCATCTGCCTGCTGCTGGCGGGTTGCGCCTATGAGCAGAGTGCGCTGCATCCGGCGGGGCGCGACGCGCACGAACTGAGTGGGCTCACCTGGTTCATGTTTGCCGGTGCAGTGGTCGTCTGGGCCATCGTAATGGGCGTGGTGGTCTATGCGGTGCTCGGGCGCAAGCGGCCACGAAGTGAGAGGTTCGCCGACTATTTCATTCTCGTCGGCGGCGTGGCCTTCCCTACCATCGGGCTCGCGATTCTCCTGATCTACGGCTTGTCGCTGCTGCCGAACTGGACCTCCGACGAGGCGCCTGACGTGCGGGTGCATGTGCGTGCCGAGCAATACTGGTGGCGCTTCGGCTACGAGATGGCGGACGGAAGCGTGCTCGAAACGGCCAACGAGTTACATCTCCCGAATGACGCGACGATCGAGTTCGTGCTCACCAGCACCGACGTCATCCATTCGTTCTGGATTCCCGCGCTCGGCGGCAAGATGGATGCGATCCCCGGCCGCACCAATGTGTTGCGGCTCACGCCAACGGAAGCCGGCACCTATCGTGGCGTCTGCGCCGAGTTCTGCGGGCCCTCGCATACGTTCATGGCCTTTCCGGTCGTGGTGCACGAGGCGGAGGGGTACGCGGCGTGGCTTGCGACCGAGCAGCGGCCGGCCAGCGCTCGAAGCGATGTCTTCCTCGCTGCCGGTTGCAGTGCCTGCCACACGGTGCGCGGTGGTGCCGCGAACGGAACCGTCGGGCCGGAACTCACCCATTTCGGCAGCCGGTCCAGCATCGGCGCGGACACGCTGCCCAACACACGCGACAGCCTTATCCGCTGGCTGAACGACCCCGCCCATTTCAAGCCCGGAGTCGGCATGCCGTCCTACGCCTCGCTGCCACAAACCGATCTCATCGAGATCGCCGACTACCTGATGGAGCTGAAATGACGACCGACGACAAGGCCGCTGAGCTCGCGCAGCTCGAAAAGGTCTGGGCGCGGCCCAAGGGCTGGCGCTACTGGTCGGACGTCAACAATTCGTCGGTCGGCCTCTGGTACATCGCGGCCGCCTTCGGCTTCATGATGTTTGCCGGTACGCTGGCCTTGGTCATCCGGCTGCAGCTGGCCGTGCCGGAGAACGACCTCGTCTCGGCCGAAACCTACAACCAGATGTTCACCCTGCACGGCACGGTGATGATGTTCCTGTTCGCAGTGCCGATCTTCGAGGCGGTGGCGATCCTGATCCTGCCTGCAATGCTCGGTGCACGTGACTTGCCGTTCCCGCGGCTTTCGGCGTTCGGCTTCTGGTGCTTCCTCATCGGCGGCGTGTTCGTGTCGTCGTCGATCTTCTTTGGGCAGGCGCCGGATGCCGGCTGGTTCATGTATCCGCCGCTCTCGACGGAGCAATCCGGCATCGGCGCCGATATCTGGCTATTGGGGTTGAGCTTCATCGAGGTGGCATCCATTGCGGCTGCGGTGGAGCTGATCGTGGGCGTGCTGAAGTGCCGGGCGCCTGGCATGCACATCAACCTCACGCCGCTCTACGGATGGTACGTGCTGATCGTGGGCGCCATGATCCTCTTCGCCTTCCCGCCGCTGATCGCAGGCGACCTGCTGTTCGAGCTCGAGCGGCTGCTTGACTGGCCGTTCTTCGACGTGACCCGCGGTGGCGACCCGATCCTGTGGCAGCACCTGTTCTGGATCTTCGGCCACCCCGAGGTTTACATCATCTTCCTGCCGGCCATTGCGCTGCTGGCGATGATCGTTCCGACCTTCGCGCAGCGGCCGATCGCGGGCTATTCTTGGATCGTGCTGTCGGCGCTCGGAACCGGCTTCCTGAGCTTCGGGCTCTGGGTGCACCACATGTTCACGACCGGGCTGCCGTCGATCTCGCTTGGCTTCTTTTCGGCGGCGTCGGAAGCGGTGGCGATCCCCACAGGCATCCAGATTTTTGCGTTCATCGCCACGGTGATGCTCGGCGTGGTCGTGCGCTCGGTGCCCATGCTCTACTGCCTCGGTGCCCTGGCGACGTTCATCGTCGGGGGGCTGACCGGGGTGATGGTGGCCGTGGCGCCGTTCGATTTCCAGGCGCATGACACGTATTTCATCGTCGCGCACCTGCACTACACGCTGATCGGCGGCATGCTGTTTCCAGTGCTGGCGGGGGTGCGGTACTACTACCCCTTCGCGATGGGCAAGACCCTGTCCCGGAGCCTTGGCATCTGGTCGTTCTGGCTGCTGTTCCTCGGCTTCAATGTCGCGTTCCTGCCCATGCACCTCACCGGCCTGCTCGGCATGCCGCGGCGGGTGTTCACCTACGGCGCCGAGATGGGCTGGAGCTGGCTGAACCTCGTTTCGACAATAGGCGCCTTCGTGTTCGCAGCCGGCTTCCTCGTCTTTGCCTGGGACTGCGTCCGGTCGAAGCGGAAGCAGGCGTATGCTGAGCGCAACACCTGGAACGCCGGCACGCTCGAATGGGCCATGCCGGTGCCGCAGCCGTCCTACGCGCTGCGCTCGATCCCGACGATCAGCAGCCGCTATCCGTTGTGGGACGACAAGGATTTCATTGCGAGGCTTGACGAGGGCCGCGGCCTCCTCGCTGACGCCAAGGAGGGCAAGCGCGAGACGCTGGTGACGTCAGTGCTCGATGCGCAGCCGGTGCAGATCCTGCGTGTCGGTGCGCCGACCTGGCTGCCGATGATCGCTGCCTTAGGCCTCGGTGCCGTCTTCATCTTCTCGACCTATAAGCTCTGGTGGCTGACCGCTGCCGGTAGCGTGGTATTCATCCTCGCACTGCTGCGCTGGTTGTGGACCGGCACGGCGGTGATCCCGGAGAAGCAGACCAAGGACGCGGGTGGCGGAATGCGTCTGCCGCTCTATGTGTCTGGCGTGCGCTCGACCGGCTGGTGGGCGATGTTCATCACCATGACCGGCGACCTGACGGCATTCCTGTCGCTGATCTTCGGCTATTTTTTCTTCTGGACAATCCATCCGCAATTCCCGCCTGACGGTGTGGATGGCCCCGGCTGGGTGTGGCCTGCAATTTCGGCTGCTGCTGCGCTGGTCGCCTGGGGGCTCACCCTTTGGGCGCGGTTCCTCAATGCCGCGGAGAGCGTACCGATGGCGCGTATCGCGCTGGTCGGCGGTTTAATCGCGGCGGCCTGTGCTGCCGGAGCCCTCGTCATGGGTCCGCTGACGACGGGACTTGATCCGACCACCAATTCCTATCCCGCCATCGTCTGGGCACTGGTGCTCTGGATCGTGCTGCATATCGCGGCCGGCATGCTGATGCAGGGCTACTGCCTCGCCCGTTCGATCTTCGGAAAGATGACCCCGCGCTACGACGCCGACCTGTGGAACGTAACGCTCTACTGGCACTTCGTTGGGTTCGGAGCGTTGCTCACTGCATTGGTGATCGGAGGCTTTCCGCTGCTCGCATGACAGGCAAGATCGCAAAAGAGGTGCGTCGCGAAACCGGCACCGGCACAGACCTGTGGCGGGTGATCGCCGCGCCCATCGTCTGGGCCCTGCATTTCCTGTTCTGCTACGTCTATGGCGCGATCCACTGCGCCAAGGCCGGGCGTGACGCGTCGTTGGCCGGCCCGACTTACGTGATCGTCGGCGCCACCGTGATCGCGCTGGCGTTGATCGCCCTCTCGACGCACCACCTGTGGCGGGTGCGCGGACGTAGCCTGACTGACAGTGATTTCGAGTTCGAGCACAACACGCCCGAGGAGCGGCATCGCTTTCTCAGCCACGTGGCGCTTATGCTCTGCGTGCTGTCGGCAATTGCGGTGCTCTATGTCGCGATCCCCATGCTCTACCTGACGAGCTGCCGATGAGCTGGCGAGTGATGGCCATTGCAGGGCCCGCCGTGCTGCTATTTGCCTGGGCGGGACCTCTGCCTGCGCTGGTGCCGCAGAGCTTTGCCGCCCACATGTGGCTGCACATGCTGGTGGTGGGCGTGGCCGTGCCGCTGATCGCCGCCGCCCTGGCGCCACGCCTCGCCATCACGTCGGCGCTCGCCCTGCCTATCGCCGTGAGCCTCCTCGATTTCGTCGTCGTCTGGGGCTGGCACACACCGGTGCTGCACCACGCGTCGCGCAGCGAAGCGTGGGTGCTGGTGATCGAGCAGGCGAGTTTCTTCGCCATCTCGCTGCTGGTTTGGCTGGTGGCGCTGTCGGGTCGCGATCGTGGCAACGCCGCGCTCGGTGGCGCGATGGCGCTGTTCTTCACGTCGATGCACATGACGCTGCTCGGAGCGTTGCTGGGGCTGTCGCCGCGACCGCTATATGCGGGGCACCACGGCGCCGACGGCTGGCTCGGCTTGTCGCCACTCGCCGACCAGCAGGTCGGTGGCGTGATCATGTTGGCCATCGGCGGCGTCGTGTATCTGACCGGCGGACTGATCCTGATGGCGCGTGTGCTGCGGCGGGCGCCGGCATGAAGAAGTACCGCCCCTATATCGTGGGCGCGGTCGGTGGCGTGCTTGCAGCCGCGATCCTGCCGCTGACCGGGCTGATCGACTTCGATGCCAATCGCGGCCAATGGGACATTACCGACTGGTATTTCGGCACAGCCGCGCAGCAATCCGTCTCTCTGCGGTCGGCAGGCCTCGCGGTCCCCGAGCTCGAGGATCCAGCCGCGGTGCAGCGCGCCGCCGGCCACTACGAGATGGTCTGTGCCGACTGTCACGGCAGTCCCGCCGGGCCGCCCGAGCAGTTCGCCGACGACCTCGTGCCGGCGCCGCCGCGCCTGATGGAGCAGATGGCCAACTGGCATCCCGATGCACGGGTGTTCTGGACCGTGAAGCACGGCATCAAGCGCAGCGCCATGCCCGCCTGGCCGACGCAGATGCGGGACGACGAAGTCTGGGACATGGTCTCTTTTCTCGGCGAGATGGCGGCAATGTCGCCGGACGAGTATCGGGAGATCGCCGGATTGGACCGTGCGGGTTGTGCGAGTTGCCATGGGGAGAACGGCGCAGGCACTGGCGGAGGGCCGCGCCTCGACATCCAGACACCTGCCTACATCGCCGCCTCGCTGCGTGCCTATCGTGACGGCAGCCGCCCCAGCGGCACCATGATGGCGGCAGCCAGTCGGCTGAGCGACGAACAGATCGCCGAGCTCGCGCAGCACTATGGCCGCGACACGAGCGTGGAAGGTCCGGCGACTGCGGGGACGGCGGCAGGGATAGCGGCCCGCGGAATTCCGGATCGGGACATCGCGGCATGTGACTCGTGCCACGAAAAAGGACGACCGGACTTCCCGCGGCTCCGGGGGCAGGAACGGGACTATCTGGCCCGCCAACTCCAGCTGTTCAACGAGCACGGCGAGGCCCGAGGCGGCACCCATGCGGAGATTATGACCCGCGCCATCCGCGTCCTGCCGAATGTCGAGCAGGGCCCGCTGAGCGATGCGGAAATCGAGGCGCTCGCAGCACACTACGGGCGCTAGGACGCCTCAGCTAATCAGCCCGTGCTCCCTGAGGGCGGCCTGCTCGTCGGGTGTCACCCATGCGAAGATCTTCGGCTCCGGTCCGACCCGGGTGACAAAGTAGATGTTCTCGAACCGGATAGTGCCAGTCGCACCGTCTGAGGGACGAACGTAGTCGAAGCGCCAACCGACGCGCGCGAGGTCGTGCGCGTCGTTGACCGGCTCTACCGCCACGGCCTCGACTACAAAGGCCGTCCCGCCCATCCGTCTGTAGTTCGAAAGCCCATCGCGCACCATCTGGCCGAACCCGTCATCGAGTTTGGCGCCGAACACTCCAGCGGGGCTGGAGCCGACGCAGTACTCGGCATACATCGCCGCCAGCTTCTCCCCATTGGTCGCGCCAGTACGCACGCCCTCGTCCATCAGTTCGCCATACCGTCGCATAAGCTGTTCGGTGCTGATCACTCCGTCGTTTCCCGTCCCGGCAGCGCATAGGCGATGAAATAGTCGCCTATAGGCGTCTGCATGAAGTTGTGGCCACCGGCATTGATGACCAGGAACTGCCGCCCTTCGGCTTCGTAGACCATGGGAGTGGCCTGTCCGCCAGCAGGCAGTTCATCGCTCCAGATAGTTTCGCCGGTGTCGATGTCGATGGCGCGAATCAGATCGTCGGTCGCGGCAGCGATGAAGACGAGACCGCCTGCGGTGACGACCGAGCCGCCGTTGTTCGGCGTGCCGATATCGAAGGGTAGCATCGACGGAATGCCGAACGGGCCGTTGTTTCGCGCTGTACCGAACGGTCGATCCCACAGCACCTGCCGTGTGTTCAGGTCGATGGCCGCTATGCCGCCGTAGGGAGGCTCCTTGCAGAGCATGCCGGTGCCGGGAACACGCCAGCCGGCGTTCACGTGGATGCCGTAGGGCGTCTCGGCCTGCGGGCTGATGCCGGTGCCCTGGGGGTTGTTGGCGTAGCCCGGCGCTCCGCGCGGTACGATGCCGATGCGATCGACTTCCTCGCGTGGCACCAGCCGGTTGTAGTTGGGCGTGTCGTTGTAGTTGGTGATCATGATGTTCCGCTGCGTGTCGACCGCAACCCCACCCCAGTCCACACCGCCGTTATAGCCGGGGTATTGGATCCAGTACGTATCCGTCGTCGGGGGTGTGTATCGTCCCTCGTAGCTCGCCTCGTGGAACTGGATGCGGCACCAGAGCTGGTCGAGCGGCGTAATGCCCCACATGTGCCTTTCCGTGAGGTCGGCCTTCAGCAGGTTTGGAAAGTCGGTGACATGCGGCTGGGTCGGGGAAAGCCTGTCGGGCTCGACGCCGCCCTGCGGCACCGGGCGTTCCTCGACATTGACCAGCAGTTCGCCGGTGGCGCGATTGAAGACATAGAACTCGGCCTGCTTGGTCGGCAGCAGCAGGGCGGGGACCGGACCATCGGCGGTCGGATAGTCGAGGAGCGTGCCCTGCGAACCGAGATCGTAGTCCCAAACGTCGTAGTGGACCGTCTGGTAGGACCAGCGGACGGAACCGTCGGTGACGTCGAGCGCCACCAGCGCAGTCGAGAACTGGTTCTCCTCGGCGCTGCGATCGCCGCCCCAGTAGTCGACGGCCGAGTTGCCGGTGGGCATGTAGACGAGGCCGAGTTCGTTATCGCCGGAAGCGATGGTCCAGACGTTTGGCGTGCCCGGCGTATAGATTTCACCTTCCGGAAGCGGGCCGGTGTCACCGGGGCGGCCCATGTCCCAGGCCCAGAGCAGGTCGCCGGTCAGCACGTCCCAGCCACGCACCACGCCTGACGGCGCCTCGCGCGTCTGGCCGTCGCTCACCTGGCTCGCCGTCACCACCACGTTGCGCACGATGGTGGGCGGCGAGGTAGGCGAATAGAAGCCGGGCGCCGTGTTGCCAATCCCCTCGAGCAGGTTGACGATCCCGCCATTGCCGAAATCGGCACAGAGTTGCCCGGTCTCGACGTCGAGGGCGATCAGCCGCGCGTCGAGTGTGTTGATCACCACACGGGTCGCGCAGAGGTCTGTCGCCGCCGCGGCCGGGTTCTCGAAATAGGCGAGGCCACGACAGGTGGCGTTGTAGCCGATGGCGTCGGTCGAGACCTGCGGATCGTAGGTCCAGAACTCCTTGCCGCTCGCCGCATCGAGCGCCGACACCTTGTTCAGCGCCGAACAGAGCAGCAGCCGGTCGCCGATCTTGATCGGCGTGTTCTGGTTACCGAACTTCTCGCCGGCCTCGGGCATATCGCCGGTGCGGAACTCCCATACCTTCTCGAGCTCGGCGACGTTCTCCCTCCTGACCTGGTTGAGCGGCGAGTAGCGAGTGGCAAAGTTGCTGCCGCCATAGGCCGGCCAGTCGGCGCCAATCTCAGCCATTGGATACGCGGTCGTGGCAGCAGGAGGCGGGGTGCCGGCAGCCGGAACTGCCTGTTCAACGGGGGTGGCCGGTTGTGCCTCCTGGGCGTGGAGCGTGCGATCAGTGAGGTTGATGCCAAGCAGGCCGAGGCCGACGAACCCCACCGCGCCAGCTGCAACATACCGCTTGGCGAACCTTGGGCCGCGATTGAGGCCAGGAAGACATGCGAGCACCAGCAGCAGCACGACGAATGGCGTGAAGATGCGAGGAATCTGCGCCCAGCCGTTCATCCCGGATTCCCAGAGGGCCCAGGCGACGGTTACTGCGAACAGAGCGACGTAGACGGCCACGGCAAGCCGAGAGCGCCGGAACAACAGGATGGCGGTTGCGATGATGGCGAGCCCGGCCAGTGCGTAGTACCAGGAGCCGCCGAGCGCGATCAGGTAGGCCCCACCGAAGGTCAGTGCCAGCCCCGCAAGGGCGAGCAGCGATGCGAACGTCATGATCAGCCACACGCCGGCCCGCCACCTATCCCGTTCCGGCATTCCGCATTCCTCCCAACTGATGTGCTAGGTGGCGAACGCGGGTAGCGCCCTCCCGTTCCCTTGCTTCCGAGAACAGGGGTTCACGGAACGGCAGACGCTTAGGCGAAGGTGCTTTTTCTAGCGCCACGAGTCAGGGGCGGATGAGCGCCAGCCCGCTGGCCGCATCCAACTGCTTTCGCAGTGCACCGGGTGTCTCCGTCAGAACGAGCTCGAGCGTGGGCCGCACATGTCCGTCCTTCAGGTGGCCCGCCATCGCGCTGCCGTCCCGGCGGCCCAGCACAGCGTGAGTATGGACGACAGTCTCGCCATCGGGTCCAAGCACAATGTCACCCGTAAGCGACGCGACTTCCACTTGCTCATCCACCGGGACAGGGAGGTACTCCCGCTGTTCCCAATCGAAATAGGCGAGGGTTGCCCGCTGGAACGCACCGATGGCGGTAAACGTGGCGGAATCCAGCCCTTCCTCATCGGCGAAGCGCTTCAGGCAGTCCATGGCTTCGTCCCCCGTCTCGAGCACCACTACCCATGTCGCCTGCCCCGCGATCTCGTGCATTCGTCTCGTTCTCATCGGGCACCTTCCGTTTCCCTCATAACCGGCATTGCGCCGGCAGGTTCCAGGGCGAGGGATCGATCCGCCGCTTTCGAAGTTCTCGAAGGGCAAGGAGATGCAAGATGCTTCGTTCTATCCTGATCGGACTTGTCGCGGGACAACGCGCGATTGCACCGCTGGCGGCAGTCGCGGTCGGCACGCTGGAGAAGCGGATGCCCATTAACGTGCCGCTGCAGGGTCTGTTCAGAAATCCCCTCGTGACCGGCGCGGTATCCGCGCTTGCAGCAGTCGAGATGGCCGGCGACAAGATGAAGTCGGCGCCCGACCGTATTGTTCCCACAGGCCTCGTGGCACGCGCCATAACATCGACGTTTGCCGGTGCAGCACTGGCCGCTAAGGGCCAGAGGGCGTTGGGCGGGGGCCTGGCAATGGGCACCGCGCTTATATCCTCCTACATTGGATGGCG
This sequence comes from Pseudomonadota bacterium, assembly GCA_023393475.1. Lineage (GTDB taxonomy): Bacteria > Pseudomonadota > Alphaproteobacteria > Rhizobiales > Devosiaceae > Devosia_A. The sequence goes on along the minus strand of JAEWLC010000014.1, from coordinate 5,234 downwards.
CCTCCGCTGCGCGGCAATGGTGCGCCATGGCCAGACATCCACCGGGCTGATCGAGGACGCCCTGGTGACCGCGGGCGCACTGCTCGCCACCCGCAGGGCGGGATGACTTCGTCTGCAATCGGCCGGTATGCGCCCAAGCTCTGCAGACGAAACCGGTGGCCACCAGAAGTTGGCCGTCGTTCTGACTGTGAGCCGGGCGGTCTGATCTCCGCCGTCTCAATCAAGAAGCAGCTCTTCGCGCTGCTTCTTGATGTGCGCGACAAGGCTCTTCCCAAGTAGACCTCGGCGACTTCGAGATACTGCATCGGTCTGACGGCTACGTGGGACAGAGTTGTGAAGGGCAGGGCAGATCGTACATGGTGCCACGCCTGATGTTGGCACAACCCCGACCCGCTCCTGCCCGTCAGGATACTGGGGCGGCCTCGTTTTCGAGGAACCAGCGATAGGCGTCCGCAACGCCCTGCTCGAGGGGTATCTTCGGCTCCCAGCCCATGCCGCTTAGTTTGTCGGCGCTCATGAGTTTCCGCGGAGTACCATCAGGTTTGGTAAGGTCGCTTACGATGCGGCCCTCATAGCCCACCACGCGGCAGACAAGCTGGGTGAGTTCGAGGATGCTCAGGTCCTCGCCCGATCCAACATTGACATGCTCTGCGCCTGAATAGGTCTTGAGCAGGAAAACCAGCGCATCGGCACAGTCGTCGGAATGAAGGAACTCCCGTCGGGGAGTACCGGTGCCCCACATGGTAACGGAACTAGCCCGAGTAAGCTTGGCCTCGTGTGCCTTGCGGATGAGCGCCGGCATAACGTGGCTGCTCTTCAGGTCAAAATTATCGCCCGGCCCGTACAGATTGGTGGGCATCGCGGAAATGTACTCCCGCCCATGTTGCTTGCGGAATGCCTGGGCAAGCTTGATGCCGGCGATCTTGGCAATCGCGTACCACTCGTTCGTTTCCTCGAGCGGTCCGGTCAGCAGCGCGTCCTCGGTGATCGGCTGCGGGGCGCGCTTGGGGTAGATGCAGCTTGAACCCAGGAAGAGCAGGCGATTGACGTCGGAGGCGTGCGCAGCACCGAAGACGTTGTTCTCAATCAGGAGGTTTTCGAACAGGAAGTCTGCGGGGTAGGTGTCGTTGGCGAGGATGCCTCCGACCTTGGCAGCGGCGAGGACGATCGCGTCCGGCTTTGCGTCGCGCACGAAACGCTCGACATCGGCCTGACGCGTCAAGTCCAGTTCGGCTCGCGTCGCCGTGACGATCGTGCAGTCTTCCCGCTCAAGGCGGCGTGCGACGGCGGAGCCGACCATGCCGCGGTGGCCGGCAACCCATACCCGCTTGCCTTTGAGCTCGTACATCAGGCTTCCTTCATCACGGTTGCCGTCTGCATAGTCTTGAGGTCCTCGTTGACCATCTCCCGAGCGATTTCTCGAGCCGACTTCGTGTGCTTCCACCCGAGCTTGGTCTGGGCCTTGGTCGGATCACCGATCAGGAGGTCTACCTCGGTGGGGCGGAAGTAGCGGGGATCGACTTCTACAAGGCATTTGCCGGTGATGGAGTCGTAGCCCTTCTCCTCAACGCCAGAGCCGCGCCACTCGAGCACGACGCCCACATCGGCGAAGGCCCACTCAACGAAGGAGCGAACCGGAGTGGTCTCTCCCGTAGCAAGCACGTAGTCATCCGGCTCCTCCTGCTGGAGCATCAGCCACATGCCGCGAACATACTCTTCGGCATGGCCCCAGTCGCGCTTTGCGTCCAGGTTGCCGAGGAACAGCTTCTCCTGCTTGCCGAGCCGGATGGCCGCAGCCGCGCGCGTAATCTTGCGCGTTACGAAGGTTTCACCCCGTAGCGGGCTCTCGTGATTGAACAGGATGCCATTGCTGGCGTGCAGTCCGTATGCCTCGCGGTAGTTCACGACCATCCAGTACGCGTAGAGCTTGGCAACCGCATAGGGCGAGCGGGGATAAAAGGGGGTCGTCTCTTTCTGCGGTACCTCCTGGACGAGGCCGTAGAGTTCCGAAGTCGAGGCCTGGTAGAAGCGCGTCTTCTTTTCCAGCTTAAGGATGCGGATGGCCTCGAGCAGGCGCAGCGTGCCGACGGCGTCGGCGTTGGCCGTGTACTCGGGCGTTTCGAAGCTCACTGCGACATGGCTCTGCGCCGCGAGGTTGTAGACCTCATCGGGCTGCGCCTCCTGCATGATCCTTATCAGGTTCGTGGAGTCGGTCATGTCACCGTAGTGCAGGATCAGCCGCGGATCAGCGACGTGCGGATCCTGGTAGATATCCTCGATACGGCCGGTGTTGAAGGATGAGGACCGGCGCTTGATACCATGGACAACATAGCCCTTCTCAAGCAGAAGCCGCGCCAAATAGGCGCCGTCCTGGCCGGTCACGCCAGTGAGCAGTGCAACGCGTTGACTCAATATTTCACTCTCTAGGTGGATGCCGCGAACTAGATACCGGAACCCGTCAGAAACTCGCGTGCGAGCGTCTGAACAATGATCCGGACATCGAGGGCAAGGGAGAAGTTCTGCACATAGGCACAGTCGTAGTCTATGCGATCCTTCGCAGAGACAATGTCCGTGGTTGGGCCGCGAAGCCCATTGGCCTGAGCCCAGCCGGAGAGCCCTGGCTTAACCCGGTGCCGATAGGCGTAATACGGAACCACCTGCTCATAGTGCACCCCGGCCGCAAGCTGGCCCGGCACCATTGGCCGAGGCCCGATGACCGCCATGTCGCCGACTAGGATGTTCCACAACTGCGGCAGCTCGTCGAGGCTGGTCGCCCGCAGGAAGCGTCCTATGGGGGTAACCCGATCATCGGCGGCGACAGTCTGCTTTACGCCGCTATGGTCGCTTGCGTCGATCCGCATCGAGCGGAACTTCAGCATCTTGAACTCGCGGCCATCAAGGCCCACCCGGCTCTGCTGGAAGAGTGCAGGACCCTTCGATGTCAGCCTGATCGCGATCGCCAGGCTGAGTAGAAGGGGTGCGAGTACGACAAGTGCGACCGCTGAAAGCGCAATGTCGATGAACACCCGCTTGAGGAGTAGCTGAACTCTCAGGGCTCTAGTGTTCTCGGGAACCACAGGGGCTCCCGAAGTCATACTAAGAGGTAGCCCGCTTTTCAGGGTCACGGAGTGCCTTGGGTTAGCCCAGTCGTTCGTAGCCGGCCCTTTGATCCGCGGGTCGGGAGTTTTTGTGTTTCCGTCGCGCAACCGGTAGAACTGCGGCGCGCTGTCATAGATGTCACTCATCAACTGCCCCAAGTCGCCGATGACGGCGGTTCACGCACCGCGTCTCCACGCCTCCCAATAGGGGCATGTTAACGGAGCAATAACTAGGCAGCACAAGGGTTAAATTGTTCAAATTCGACCACAAACCCACCCTACCGCAGACCTTCATAGCTCAAATACCCCGGAAATCCACCCTCTTGCAGGGGCAAACCTGCATTCAGCGCATGGCTGTCATGAATGACTTGGGCGACAGGGTCGGAGATTGGTAACGTCGGCGGGAGCCAAAGTAGGCTCGAGCTTAGGCGGAGAGCATAGGCCAGACCGGGGAATTGTCGCTTCCGCCTGCCGACGCCCGCGGCAGTGGGCCAGGTATGGCGCGTTGGGTGACCAGAGTTCGCGGCGACCATGACAGTTGCCGGGAACGGTTCGCTATGTATGTTGGGCTGAACGGTTCGGGGCACTGAATGAAAGTTACTGTGTTTGGGTCCGGCTATGTCGGGTTGGTCACTGGGGCCTGCCTGGCCGATGCGGGAAACCATGTGGTTTGCGTCGATGTCGATGAAGCCAAGGTGGCACTGCTGAACGATGGCGGCCTGCCGATCTATGAGCCCGGCCTCGACGATATCGTGGCCGCAAGCCGCGAGGCGGGCCGGCTAGAGTTCACTACCGACGTGGCGCAGAGCGTCGACCACGCCGAGGTGATCTTCATTGCCGTTGGTACGCCGCCTGACGAGAACGGTTCGGCTGACCTGAAATACGTCCTGGCTGTCGCCCGGTCGATCGGACAGCACCTCAGCGGCTTCAAGGTCATCGCGGACAAGTCGACGGTCCCGGTGGGCACCGGCGACCTGGTTGCAGCGGCTGTCTCCGAGGAACTGGTGAAGCGTGGCTATGCCGCAATTGCGGACGAACGCATCCGCCTCGGCCAGCCCGATTTCACCGTGGTCTCAAACCCGGAATTCCTCAAGGAGGGCGCGGCGGTAGCCGACTTCAGCCGCCCCGATCGTATCGTTATCGGGGCCGACGCCACGATGTCGGGACGCCGTGGCCTCGAGATCATGCGCTATCTCTACTCGCCCTTCACGCTCAACCACGACCGCACGATGGTCATGGACGTGCGCTCGGCGGAACTCACCAAGTATGCGGCGAACGCCATGCTGGCGACCCGCATCTCGTTCATGAACGAGTTGGCCAACCTCGCCGAGGACCTCGGCGCCGACATCGAACTGGTGCGGCGCGGAATCGGGTCTGATCCGCGCATCGGCTACAGCTTCCTTTATGCCGGTACCGGCTATGGCGGCAGTTGCTTCCCCAAGGACGTGAGCGCCCTGCGCCGCACGGCCGCCGATCGGGGCAAGCCGCTGCGCATCCTCGACGCGGTGGAGCAGGCCAACGAGGCGCAGAAGGAAGTGCTCGGGGCCAAGATTCGCGCGCGCTTCGGTGACGACCTGAGTGGACTGACCTTTGCCATCTGGGGTCTCGCCTTCAAGCCCAACACCGACGATATGCGCGATGCGCCAAGCAGAGTGCTGATCGCCGACCTGCTGGCGCGTGGCGCAAGGGTTCGCGCCTTCGACCCAGTTGCTATGGACGAGGCGCGGCGGGTGCTGGCACGTGATCTCGGCGGCGACCACGATGGCCTCTCCTTCGTCGCGAGCAAGGACGCGGCGGTGGAGGGGGCCGATGCGCTGGTGATCGTCACCGAGTGGAAGGCGTTCCGTATTCCGGACTTCAACGTACTTGCCGCGCGACTTGCCAAGAAGGCAATCTTCGACGGTCGCAACATGTTCGAGCCGGTGACCGTTGAGGAAGCTGGCCTATCCTATTTCCCGATCGGTCGCCGCCAGGTGAACTGACAGCCGATCGCTGCCCACTAGAGAATATCGGAGCCCATTTTGCCCAAACGCGTACGGACTGCCGTGTTCCCTGTTGCCGGTCTTGGAACGAGGTTCCTGCCAGCCACCAAGGCGATGCCCAAGGAGATGCTGACGGTCGTCGACCGTCCGCTGA
>JAEWLC010000079.1 GCA_023393475.1 Pseudomonadota bacterium | reverse complement strand
CCCGCCCGCCGCGGCGGGTCGCCCGCCCGACCCGCTACCGTCCGGTGCTGAGCCGCAGTTGCGGCTCGACCGGATCGGTTTCGCGGGCATCGAACAGTGCCCGTGCCTCGACAACGCGATCCCAGTGGCGGATGGCGAACATCTCGAAGGCTTCGAATGCCTTCAGCGCCTCGTATCCCAGCTCGGTCAGCGCATAGTCCACCCGCGGCGGAATCGTTGCGTAGCTGGTGCGAGTCACGAAACCGTCGCGTTCCAGCGAGCGGAGGCTCTGGGTCAGCGCCTTCTGCGAAATGCCGTTGATGTCGCGCTGCAGTTCCGAAAAGCGCATCGTGTCGCGCCTCAGGTGCAGCACCACGACCAGCGTCCATTTGCTCTGGCGGCTTGCGAGCATTCCCTCGATCGCTTCGAAACTGACGGGTGGTCGGCGGTGCTCACGCATGGCGGCCAACTCCTCAATAATCGCGGTAGAGCCGCCTTCTCAGGCGGCGTGAGCTCATCCCCGCTGTCCGATATCGTTCGCTGAACGGAATTTTCCAGAGGCGCGGGCGCGAATTCGGCGCGCCGTACCCGGGAGTTCCCATCAAAAATCGTTAGGGGGTGGCCGGCCTAGAGCCGCGTGAAGGTCAGGTAGAAGCTGATCATCCGGCCCTCGCGGCGGGCCTTTTCCTCGTACCGGGTCGGCTCCCAGCCCGGATAGGGCAGGTGCCATTCGCCCGCCTCGTCGGGGAGGAAGCGAAAATCGGGCGAGCGCAGGATGTGCGCCAGCGTCCAGTTGGCATAGTCCTCGATATCGGTGGCGACCCGGAAGGGGGCGCCGGGCTTCAGCACGCGGGCGAGCTCGCCCAGCGTCGTCGGCGAGATGAAGCGGCGCTTGTGGTGCCGGGTCTTCGGCCAAGGATCGGGATAGAGCAGGTAGGCGCCGTCGAGCGAGCCGTCCGGCACTTTCTGCAGCAGCTTCAGCGCGTCGTCGGTGAACAGCCGGACATTGCCCAGGTTTTCCTCGTCCACCTTTTCGAGCAGTTTTGCGATGCCGCCCGAAAACACCTCGCAGCCGATAAATCCCGTCGTGGCGTTCTGTCGTGCCTGTCGCGCCAGGTGCTCGCCCCCGCCATAGCCGATCTCGATGATACGGCTCTTGCTTCCGGGAAACAGCACCGCCGGATCGACCGCGCCTTCGCCGAGCTCGATCGTCAGCTGCGGCAGCAATTCCTTGAACAGCCGGTCCTGCCCCTTGTGCAGGCGCTTGCCCGAGCGGCGCCCGAAAAAGGCACGCTGCTCGCCGTCGACGTTGAGGGGGTGGTGGGGTTTGTCGGTCATGCTCGTCCCCCTATCACGGAGTCATTCCCGCGAAAGCGGAATCTCCGTTCTAGGCGCCAAAACAGAGATCCCCGCTTTCGCGGGGATGACACTTGTGTCGTTGGCGATCTTCCGAAGAATCAGGCCGCCTTGACCGCCGCTTTCAGCGCGGGGACGAGGTCGGTCTTTTCCCAGCTGAACGAGCCGTCGCGGCCAGGCTTGCGGCCAAAGTGGCCGTAGGCCGAAGTCTTGGCGTAGATCGGCTTGTTGAGGTCGAGCTGGGTGCGGATGCCGCGCGGGCTGAGGTCGAACACTTCGCCCAAGACGGTCTCGAGCTTGGCTTCGTCCACTTTGCCGGTGCCGTGCAGGTCGACATAGATCGACAGCGGCTTGGCGACGCCGATGGCGTAGCTGAGCTGGATCGTGGCGCGATCGGCGAGGCCGGCGGCGACGACGTTCTTGGCGAGGTATCGTGCCGCATAGGCGGCCGACCGGTCGACCTTGGTCGGGTCCTTGCCCGAGAAGGCGCCGCCGCCATGCGGGGCCGCACCACCATAGGTGTCGACGATGATCTTGCGGCCGGTGAGGCCGGCATCGCCATCGGGTCCGCCGACCACGAACTTGCCCGTCGGGTTGACGTGCCAGACGGTGTCCTTGCTGATCCAGCCTTCCGGCAGGGCTGCGCGGACATAGGGCTCGATGATCTTGCGCACGTCTTCGGAGTTGAGTGACGCATCGACATGCTGCGTCGATACCACGATGGTGGTGACGCCCACTGGCTTGCCGTTCTCGTACTTCACCGTCACCTGGCTCTTGGCGTCGGGGCCGAGCTTGATCGCGGCGCCTTCGCCGGCCTTGCGGGCGATGGTCAGCGCTTCGAGGATTTTGTGCGCGTAGTAGATCGGGGCGGGCAGCAGTTCCGGGGTCTCGCGGCTGGCATAGCCGAACATGATGCCCTGGTCGCCGGCACCCACATCCTTGTTGCCGCTCTCGTCGACGCCCTGCGCGATATCGGCCGACTGGCCGTGCAGCAGCACGTCGATGCGCGCCGTCTTCCAGTGGAAGCCCGACTGCTCGTAGCCGATCGCCTTGATCGCCCTGCGGGCTGTCGACTTGAATTTGGCCGGATTGACCACCGGGTGTCCGGCGGCGTCGACGAGGATCTTGCCGTCCTTGCCCTTCTTCAACAGCGTCTCGGGCACGCGGACTTCGCCGGCGATCACGACGCGGTTGGTGGTGGCGAGGGTCTCGCAGGCGATGCGCACCTTGGTCGGATCCATGCCGGCCTTCTTCGCTTCGCGGAACACGAGGTCAACGATTTCGTCGCTGATCCGGTCGCAAACCTTGTCCGGATGACCCTCGGAAACCGACTCCGAAGTGAAGAGGTAGGAAGACCGAGCCACGGCGAAACCCCAGAAAAGTGCTCAAAAAGTGCAAAAATCGCACTGTTGAGGCTGTTGTGCCACCCGTGCGGTGCGCGGTCAAGATGATATAAAGGAAGCTTTATGTCTTGATGCCGGGCCGGACGCAAAAATCATGCGACACGGCGCGGCCGCCGCGATGCGACGAGCGAACCGAGGATGCCCAGAACCACCGCGATCCAGAATGGCAACTCGCCGAAACGGTTGAAGATCGTGCCACCCGGCACCGGCTCGGACGGCACGACATCGAGCACCCCGATCTGCCCTTCGGCCAGCTGCGACACGATTCGGCCGAGCGGATCGATGCTCAGCGTCACCCCAGTATTGGCCGCCCGCAGCATCGGCAGCCCGGTCTCGACAGCGCGGAGCCGCGCGTGGTGGGCGTGCTGGGCGGGACCGATCGAGCCCATGAACCAGGCGTCGTTGGTGACATTGAGGATGAACTGGGCCTTCGTGGGATCGCCGATATCGCCCGGGAATACGGCCTCGTAGCAGACAAGCGCGAGGAATGGCGGCGTACCCGGCGGCGCCATCAGCCGGTTGCCGTCGCCCGCGGCCCAGCCATTGGTGCCCGGCACGAACTGGTTGATCCCGAACAGCCGCCAGAACGGTTGCCCGGGCAGGTATTCGCCGAAGGGGACGAGGTGCGACTTGTCATAGCTCCCCACGACCTCGCCATTGCTGTCGAGGGCAAGGATCGAGTTGTAGCCCGGATTGTCTGGGATCGGCAGGCCGTCCTCGCCCAGCGGCTCGCGCGGCGCGCCGGTGAGCAGCAGCGTGGTGTCGGGCAGCATGCGGGCGATCAGCGCGATACCGTCGGGATAGTTGGTCAGAAAGAACGGGAACACCGATTCCGGCCAGACGAGATGCGTGATCCCCGGCAGGCCGGGATCGGTCGGCGTCAGCCTGCTTTCGCTGAGCTGGATCAGCCGGTTGACGATGTCGCTGGGGTTGGCCGTGGTCCAATCGGCATGATCGAGGATCATCGGCTGCACCATGCGCACCTTCATGTCGGTGCGCTCGGTGAGCGTCGTGTTGTTGATCCGCCAGTTGCCCCAGGCGACTTGTCCGGCGATGACGAGGATGGCGAGAAAGATCGGCACCAGCCGGCGCACCAGGCCGCGCTGGTCGGCCGGCCAGATCAGCGCCGGCGTCATGGCGATCAGCGCCGCGATGAAGGTGAGGCCATAGACCCCGACCACCGAGGCCAGCTGCAGCATCTCGTCATTGGCGGTGAGCGCGTAGCCGATGAGGTCGAAGGGGAAGCCCGAGAACAGGTGCCCGCGGCCCCATTCGGCCAACGCGAGGAAACTCGTGAGCGTCACAATGCGGAAGGCGCCACCGGACCAAAGGATGTGGGCAAGCGCGCTGCCCACCCCCCAGAAGATCGAGAGGATCGCCGCCAGCCCGACGATGGCGAACGGCATGAGGACGAGGAACAGCCCGCCTTCCTGAAAAAAGGCAGCGCCCAGCCAGTGCAGCGCCACGGTGAAATAGCCCAGCCCGAAGGCGAAGCCGATCCGGAACGCCGGTCCGACGAAGCTGCGCCAGCCGCGGATGCGTTCGGCCCCATCGAGCGCCCAGACCCAGACGGGGAGCGCGAGGAACAGGGCGGGCAGGAAGAAGAACGGCGGCACCGACGCCGCCGCGACCGCCCCCGCGACGACGAGGATCAGCCAGCGCCGCCAGCCATGGCTCAGCATCACGGTCTCGGCGAGCCAGGTCATGCGGCGCTCGAATCAATGGGCATGCGGCAGGGTTGCGGTGGTTGCAGGCAGGGTCAAGGGACGAGCGCTTCAACTCGGTGCGCCGCGAAGGCGCGGCAGCCTGCCGCAGCGACAAGCTGTACAGCGCGGCGACGCGATCCGATGCGCTAGCCTTGCTGTGTCGTTTGTCGAGTTGAGGGATTTGAGATGGCGCAACACCACAGCTGGGCACCGCTGCGTGTTCCTGCCTACGACGGCGAGACGCCGGAACAGTTTCAGCAGCGCTGCGACGAAATCCAGAGGATCGTCAACGGCTTCCGCATGGGCCGTTATGCCCGGAGCGAGGCGGATCGTCTGGAACGCCGCCTCGCCCAGTTGCGTGGCGATCAGTCGAAGAAGCCGGCGTCTTCCTCGCGCAGGTAGCGCTTGGCGGCCTTGGCGTCGATGTCGAGCCCGAGGCCCGGGCCGGGCAGCAGGTCGACATGGCTGTTGGTGACGATCGGGCCCGACGGCAGGCCGGTGACGATCTCGTTCCAGAACTCGTCGGAGGCCGACGGGTACTCGAACGCGATGTAGTTGGCCGGCAGGGTCGCGCAGACGTTGATCAGCGCGCCGAGGCCGAGAAGGCCGTTGGCGGTGCCGTGCGGCGCCATCATGATCGAGTGCATGTAGGCGTGCTCGGCCACCCACTTCAGCTCGGCGATACCGCCGATATCGGCAGGATCGGGACCGACGACGCGGACCGCCTGGGTCTCGATCAGCTCCTTGAAGTTGTGGCGCAGGTAGATCTGCTCGCCCGTGTGGATCGGGGTGGAGGTCGACTGCGTCAGCTCGCGATAGGCCTGCGGATTGACCCACGGCACGTAGTCGCCGGTGAGCATGTCCTCGAGCCACATGATGTTGTACTTCTCGACCGCCTGGGCGAACTTGATCGCGTCGGGCAGGAACCAGCCGGGACCGCAGTCGAGGGCGAGGGAAACCTTGTCGCCCAGCTCTTCCTTCATCGCGATCACGCAGTCGAGCATGTAGTTGAAGCCGTGCTCGCTGATCTGACCCTGGTCCATCGCGCCATGGTAGGTCGGGGGCTGGCGCACGCCGTAGTGGAAATCGTCGTAGCTCTGCTTCATCGACGAGTGGAAGCTGAGGCCCTGCTTGACCATGAAGAAGTTCTGCGGCTGCTCGGCCATCCACTTGACGTCGGCGGCAAAGTCTTCGGGCCGGTCGCCGTTGCGCTTGCGGCGGACGGAGCCGTTATAGACGCGCACCTTGTCGCGCACCTTGCCGCCGAGCAGCTTGTAGACGGGCACGTTCGCGGCCTTGCCGGCGATGTCCCACAGCGCGTGTTCGATCGCCGAAACGGCGGCGCCATAGGGCTTGAACGAGCCGCGCTGGCGGATTTTCAGCATCACGCGCTCGACGTCGGTCGGGTCTTCGCCGATCAGCGCCTCGCGGAAATGCAGCACCCAGGGCTTGAGGTACGGCTTGGTGTATTCCACTTCGCCCAGGCCATAGATGCCCTCGTCGGTGACGATGCGGACGATCGGGTGCTTGCCGATGACGGCACAGCGCAGATCGGTGATCTTCATGTTTCTCCTCTCGGCTCCCGGTGGAGCCTTCTCTAGCAATCAGGGCCGATGTCCCGCCGCCGTGTGGGGGGCGGATGGCCAGGTTCGCAATGACTGATGATGGCAATGACGGGCGCCGGGAGCTCTCCTCCCCCGGCACCCCTAGGTGTGTCTGGGTGGCGTGGCGTTCCTCTGTGCGACGCCCATTTGTTCGATGATGTGCCGGCCCGAGCCCTCGACGTGCCGGGCGACCACTTTCGCGGCGCCTTCGGCGTCCTGCGCCCGGATGCATTCGATGAGCTCCCGGTGCTCGCGCAGCACCGAGACGCGGCGGCTGAGCGAAGTCGGGAACCGGCGGGAAATCGCCCGCAGGATCTCGCGGTGCTTCCACCACAGCTCGGCCGCGTGCCGGTTGTAGTGGCGATCGTAGATGAACTGGTGAAACCGGGTATCGAGCAGTCCGTGCTTGGTCCGGTCGACGAAGTTGTTCGCTTCGAGCTCGGCCTGGATCGCCTCGAGTTCGACGATATCGGCATCCGTCGCGATGGTGACGAACCAGCGGGTCAGCTCGCCCTCGATCAGCATCTCGATCTCGATGATGTCGCGCACGAAATCGGCGTCGATCGGCCGGACGCGGGCGCCGCGATTGGGCTCCATCAGCACGAAGCCTTCGCCCCTGAGCTGCTGCAGCGCCTCGCGCACCGGGTTGGTCGAAGTCTGGTAGGCTTCGGCCAGCTCCGCGACCTTGAGCCGCGCGTTCGGCGCCAGCGTGCCCGAGATGATGTCCTCGCGGATCATCTCATAGACGGACCCATGCTGCTGCTCGAGCGCATCCTCGGGCCGTTCCGCGCTGTCGGTGACCTGGCTCATACTTTCTGTTTATGCACCTTTTTTGAGCAATGGAAGCCCCGTTCGCACGTAAAATTGCCAAAAGAATGTATGATCCGGTCCATGTTGACATACATGTCGTCATCTGGAAGGGTGCCATACCAGTTGGGTAAGCCGGCGTTAATGATCGGTGGCCCCATCCGCGAACAGCGCGAGCTGTAGGCATTGATGCGGGGCGGGTCGCCGCCCGGCGAGCCGATTTGAGGAGGACGTTTCATGCAGAACAAGACTGGCCGGCGTATGCTCGGCCTGACCGTGGCGGCGCTCAGCGCGGCTACCATGCTGACGACGGCGACGACCGCGTCCTACGCCCAGAGCGTGGACCTGTCGAAGTGGTCGCCCGAGTATGTGAAGTCGATCGCCGGCACCAAGCAGTTCGATGCTGCCAAGGATTGCGGCGCCGTCGTGCCGAACGACTACGCCGGCAAGGTGAGCTACTGGTACACCGGCCCGTTCGAGGCCGACCCGCAGATCGCCCACGACCAGGACAAGGCGTTCTGGGAGGCCTTCAAGGCGGCCTACCCGAATATCGAAACCGACGTGCAGTCGATCACCTACAACGAGCTGCTGGACAAGTTCCGCACCGCGCTGCTCGGCAACGCGGCCCCGGCCGTCGTCCGCTTGCAGATTCTCGGTGGCGTCGAATTTGCGGCCAAGGGCTACCTGCAGCCGATCACCCCGGAATTCGCCGGTTACAAGACCGAGGACTTCTGGCCGGGCGCGCTCAAGTCGGTGACCTATGAGGGCCAGACCTACGGCCTGCCGACTAACAACGAGACCATGGGCTTCATCTGGAACGCCAAGATCTTCGCCGATGCCGGTCTCGACCCCGAGAACCCGCCGGCGACCTGGGATGACGTTGTCGCCTACTCCAAGCAGATCCACGACAAGCTGGGCATCGCCGGTTACGGCCTAGTCGCCAAGCAGAACGCCGGCAATACGCCGTTCCGCTTCATGCCGCAGCTCTGGGCATACGGCGGCGGCGCCCTCGACGAGGCATCGGAGAACCCGACCTACAAGGACGTCTGGATCAACAACGAGGGCTCGAAGAAGGCCCTGCAGGCGGCCTACCAGATGTACGCCGTCGACAAGTCGGTCCCGGTTTCGGCGCTGACCAACACCCAGGCGGAAAACCAGGCGCCGTTCATCGCCGGCCAGCTGGCCATGGTGATCTCGCACCCGGCCGAATTCGCCCGCATGAACGACCTCGCTTCGAAGGCGACCGGTGCCGACAAGGCAGCCGCCGATGAAGTGGTCGCCAACATGCGCTACGGCCTGCTGCCGACCGGCCCGGACGGCAAGCGTGCCGTCGTGTTCGGCGGTTCCAACATCCACGTCGTCAAGCCCGAGTTCGTCGAGGGCGGCGCGGTGGACGAGCAGGCGGTCAAGGCGCTGATCTGCTTCTGGAACAGCCCGGAATGGTCGACCAAGCTCGCCTGGGTCGGTTCCAACCCCGGCAACATCAACGGCTTCCTGACCGACGCGATGAAGGAACGCCTGGACACCATCAAGTTCCTCGACGTGACGACCTCGATGCTGCCCAACGGTATCCCGTTCCCGGTGATCCCCGAGGCGCCCGAGATCATGAACATCGTGGTCCCGGACATGCTGCAGAATGCCCTCACCGGCAACATGACGGTCGACCAGGCTGTCGATGACGCAGCCCAGAAGATCGAATCCATCGTCGGCGGTGGCGGCGGCATCTGACGCCCCCACGCTAATGCTTCGGACCGGCGGCCAGGTGCCGCCGGTCCTTTTGACCTCCAACCAGTGATCAGGGTGGGCCAGCTGTGACCGTTCCCGGCCAAGCCATATTCCGCGATGTTCCCGAACCGCCCCGGCGCGTCGGGCTGGGCCAGAAAGTCTGGAACCATCGCAACGACTACATCTATGTGGCGCCCGCCATCGTGGTGATGCTCATCGTCATCGCCTATCCGATCTACTACACGATCGAGCTGAGCTTCTTTAACACCCCGGCCAGCCTGTCGCTGGCCGACAAGCAGTTCAACGGCCTCGACAACTACATCGCCATCCTCACCAGCCCAATCTTCTGGAAGGTGAGCTGGCAGACGCTCGTCTGGACGGTCCTATCTACCTTCTTCGCCTTCGTGCTCGGCCTTTGCGCCGCGCTGGCGCTGCACCGGGAGTTCCCGGGCCGCGGCGTGCTGCGCGGGTTGCTGCTGGTGCCGTGGGTAGTGAGCGCGGTCGCTGCCTCCTATGTGTGGAAGTGGCTGTACCATTCTGATTTCGGCGTCATCGGCGCCATCTCGGTCCAGCTCGGCATAACCGACGAGCCGATCAACTTCATCGACAACGCCAACACCGCGCTCTACTCGCTGATCGTCGTGAACGTGTGGAAGGAATTCTCCTTCGCCATGATCATGCTGATGGCGGGCCTGCAGACCGTGCCCGATACCCTGCTGCGTGCCGCGCAGGTCGATGGCGCGAGCCCGTGGCAGCGCTTCTGGCACGTGACCTGGCCGCACCTTTCGGGCGTGTCGACCGTCACCGTCCTGCTCCTCGTGGTGCAGAACTTCAACTCCTTCATCATCCCGTTCATCATGACCGGCGGCGGTCCCGTGGGCTCGACCCAGATCTGGATCACCCACATCTACGAGCTCGCCTTCCTGCGCCAGCGCTGGGGCGTCGGTGCTGCCTACGCAGTGCTGCTGTTCATCATCATGATGACCCTGGGCTACTTCTACGTCCGGGCCCTGACCCGCAATGACGACTCGAGGGCCGGAGCATGACCGCGATAACCGAAGCCGCCGTTACCCAGCGCAAGGGCGCCAGCGGCTGGCGCTGGGCTGGCCGGCTGTTCCTCGTCTTCCTCGTCGGCTTCACCGTGATGCCGATGATCTGGATGGTGATCACCTCGCTGAAGACGGGCTTTGCTGCCATGCAGTACCCGCCGCAGTGGTGGCCGGCCGAGCCGACGCTCGAGAACTACTGGAAGCTCATCAACCCGGCCGGCAGCGTCGGTCGCGACTTCCTGCAGTATTTCTGGAACTCGATGTTCGTCTCCGTCCTTACCACCATCCTCGCGGTGGTGGTGGCGGTGCCGGCGGCCTACGCCTTCTCGCGCTTCCGCTTCCCCGGCCGCAACTTCCTGTTCTTCGCCGTCCTGCTGCGCAACATGTTCCCGGCCGTGGTCTTCCTCGTGCCGCTGTTCATCCTGATGCGCGTGCTCGGGCTGGTGAACACGCACGGCTCGCTGATCCTCACCTACCTGACCTTCGGCCTGCCGCTCGCCATCTGGCTGCTCAAGGGCTTTTACGACAACATCCCGATCCAGCTCGAGCAGGCGGCCCGCATCGACGGCGCCACGCGCTTCCAGGCGTTCTTCCTGATCGTGATGCCGCTCTCGACCCCCGGCATTATCGCCACCTCGATCTACAGCTTCATCGGTGCCTGGAACGAGTACATCTATGCGTACACCTTCCTCACCCGGCACGATCAGATGACCTTGCCGGTCGGCATCCAGCGCTTCTTCTCCGAGAACGCCACCGACTGGCCCGGCCTGATGGCCGCCACCTTCCTGATGAGCATCCCCGTCGTGGTGCTGTTCCTCGTCCTGCAACGCTACTTCGTGCGCGCCCTGACCGAGGGCGCCGTGAAGCACTAACCCCCGAGGGATTTCTTCATGGCCCAGGTACTCATCAAAGACGTGGTCAAGAACTACGGCGACGTCTACGCAGTGAACCACGTGTCGCTGACCATCGAGGACGGCGAGTTCGTCGCGCTGGTCGGCCCCTCCGGCTGCGGCAAGACGACGACGCTCAACCTCGTCGCCGGTCTCATCCCGATGTCGGGCGGCTCGATCACCATCGGCGATCGCGACGTCACCGACCTCGACCCCAAGGACCGGGACATCGCCATGGTGTTCCAGAACTACGCGCTCTATCCGCAGAAGTCGGTCTACAAGAACCTCGCCTTCCCGCTGCAGATGCGGAAGATGGACAAGGCGGAGATCGATCGCCGCGTGCAGGCCGCGGCCAAGACGCTAGACATCACCCACCTGCTCGAGCGCAAGCCGCGCGAATTGTCGGGAGGCCAGCAGCAGCGCGTGGCGCTGGGGCGGGCGCTGGTGCGCGAGCCGCGCGCCTTCCTGATGGACGAGCCGCTCTCGAACCTCGATGCCAAGCTCCGCGTCCAGATGCGCTCCGAGATCAAGCGCTTCCACCAGGATCTCGGCGCCACCATCATCTACGTGACCCACGACCAGCTCGAAGCCGTGACCATGGCCGACAAGATGGCCGTGATGAACGGTGGGTTCCTGCAGCAATACGACAGCCCGGCCAACGTCTTCGCCAATCCGGTGAACATGTTCGTCGCGAGCTTCGTTGGCTCGCCGGCCATGAGCCTCATCCCGCTCACCGCGACGTCGAAGGGCACAGACGTCGTGCTCACCAGCCCTGAGGGCTGGGAAATGCCGCTCTCGGCCGAGAACGGCAAGAAGGCTCTCTCCGCCAAGTCGAACAAGGTGGTGCTGGGCGGCCGTCACTCGACCATCAAGGTGCACAAGTCGCAGGTGCCGGGCTCCGTGCCGGGCAAGGTCTATACTGTCGAGCCGACCGGCGACGTCACCTTCGCCCAGGTGTTCGTCTCGGGCGCTGTCGTCAACGTCAGCGTCACGCCGGACTTTGTGCTGCGGCCCGACGAACCGGTGTTCCTCGAGTTCGACCAGAACCGCATGCACCTGTTCGACGGCGAGACGGAGATGGCGCTCAAGATCTAGCGCACCGCCTGCCAAGTTTTCCCATTTCGGGCGGCCGGTAGCGACCGCTCCCAGCCGAGGCCTGTTCAATGACTACTGCCGGCGACGCTCTTAATCGCGTCAATACCAACTCGAAGCCGTCCGACCTCAGGATCACCGATATCCGGGTCGCCGAGATCACCGGCGCCCCGTTCCGCTCGGCGCTGCTGAAGATCTACACCAACCAGGGCATCGTCGGCCTCGGCGAAGTCCGTGACGGCGCCAGCGCCACCTACGCGCTGATGCTGAAGTCGCGCCTCCTCGGCGAGAACCCCTGCGACATCGATCGCCTGTTCCGCCGCATCAAGCAGTTCGGCGGCCACGGCCGCCAGGGCGGTGGCGTCTCGGCCGTCGAGATCGCGCTCTGGGACCTCGCCGGCAAGGCCTATGGCGTGCCGATCTACCAGATGCTGGGCGGCAAGTTCCGCGACAAGGTGCGCGTCTATTGCGACACCGACGCCGACCGTCCCAGCGGCACCGAAATGGGCAAGCGCCTCAAGGAGCGCATGGACCTCGGCTTCACCTTCCTCAAGATGGACCTGGGCCTGATGGAAATCGCCCACATCCCCGGTGCCGTCGTCGGGCCGGCGGGCGTGCTCGAAGCCTTCGGCAGCCACCCGTCCAGCATGGGCCCGCAGAGTCCGGAGGCGCGCCGCAAGCGCAACGCCTCCTATGACGCCCAGAACGTCATGCACCCGTTCACGGGCCTCCACTTCTCCGAGAAGGGCCTCGACCTGCTCGACCAGTACATGGCCGAAGTTCGCGCCGAGATCGGCCCGGAAATCCCGCTCGCCATCGACCACCTCGGCCACATCTCGCTGCAGGACGGCATCCGCCTCGCCCAACGCATCGAGAAATACACCCCGGCCTGGCTCGAGGACGTCATTCCGTGGCAGCACGCCGAAAGCTACCGGCGCCTGCAGGAAGCCACCTCGGTGCCGATCTGCACCGGCGAGGACATCTATCTGAAGGAAGGCTTCGAGCCGCTGTTCAATGCCGGCATCTCGGTCATCCACCCGGACCTGCTGACCACCGGCGGCATCCTCGAGACCAAGAAGATCGGCGACGCGGCGCAGGACCACGGCATCGCCATGGCCATCCACATGGCCGAAAGCCCGATCGCCGCCCTTGCCGCGGCGCATGTGGCCACCGCAACCGAGAACTTCCTCGCGCTCGAGTACCACACGGTCGACGTGCCGTGGTGGGATGACATCGTCACCGGCTTCGACCGCCCGATCGTCGACAACGGCTTCATCACGCTCAGCGACAAGCCCGGCCTAGGCATCGACGACCTCAACGACGAGTTGCTGCGCCAGCACCTGCAGCCCGGCGTCACCGATATCTGGCAGCCGACCGACCAGTGGGACGACGATATCTCCTGGGATCGCACCTGGAGCTGATGGCAATCCGATGAAGATCACAGACATCAAGGTCATCGTCTGCTCCCCCGGTCGCAACTTCACCACGGTGAAGATCATGACCGACGAGGGCGTCTACGGCATCGGCGACGGCACGGTGAACGGCCGCGAACTCTCGGTCGTTTCCTACATCCAGGACCACATCGCCCCCACCCTCATCGGCAAGGACCCCCTGCGCACTGAGGACATCTGGCAGTTCCTCTACAAGGGCGCCTACTGGCGCCGCGGCCCGATCACCATGGCGGCGATCGCCGCAATCGACGTGGCGCTGTGGGACATCAAGGCCAAGGTGGCCGGCATGCCGCTCTACCAGCTGCTGGGCGGCAAGTCGCGCGACAAGGTCATGGTCTACAAGCATGTCGGCGGCATCGACATCCCCGAGGTGGTCGACGGCGTCCAGAAGATGCGGGAGCAGGGCCTCGACGCCATCCGCGCCCAGGTTTCGATCCCCGGCCTGCCGCCGATCTACGGCACCGGCCCCTCGACCGACCAGGCCACCGGCGGCATGATCAAGCCGATGGTGACCGAAGAAGTCTGGGCCACGCACAAGTACATGCCGCTGGTGCCAAAACTCTTCGAGGCGCTGCGCGACTCGGTCGGCTGGGACGTGCACCTCTTGCACGACGTCCACCATCGCCTCACCCCGATCGAGGCCGCTCGCCTCGGCAAGGATCTCGAGCCCTACCGCCTGTTCTGGCTGGAGGACGCCGTGCCGGCCGAGCTGCAGGAGGGCTTCCGTATCATCCGCCAGCACACCACGCAGCCGCTGGCCGTCGGCGAGATCTTCAACTCGGTCTACGACACCACGACGCTGATCCAGGAACAGCTGATCGACTACATCCGCGTCACCGCCGTACACGCGGGCGGCGTCACCGGCATCAAGAAGATCTTCGACTTCGCCTCGATCTACCATGTGAAGTCGGCCTGCCACGGCCCGATGGACATGTCGCCGATCTGCATGGGCGCCAACGTCCACGTCGACACCGCGATCAACAATTTCGGCATCCAGGAGTTCACAGGCTACACCAAGGAGACCTACGACGTCTTCAAGTGCGACTGGCGCTACGACCGCGGCTATCTCTACCCCAACGAGACGCCCGGCCACGGCACCGACTTCGATGAAGAGCTCGCCGCCAAGTATCCGTACCAAGCCGCCTACCTGCCGGTCGCCCGGCTCGAGGACGGCTCCATGACCAGCTGGTAAGAACCACCCGTAACGTTGCCAGGAAAAGTTGCAGCCTTTTCCGGTTCGGCAGCGCGACAAACGAAGAAGATAGAGCGTCCCGTGAAGATCACCGACATCAAGCCGTTCCCCGTATGGGTCGGCCACCGCAACCAGCTGATCGTCAAGGTCGAGACCGACGAGGGCATTTTCGGCTGGGGCGAAAGCGGCCTCTCGGGCCGCGAGAAGGCCGTGGTCGGCGCCCTCGAGCACTTCCGCGAGTGGCTCATCGGCAGGGATCCGTTCAAGATCGGCGCCATCTGGCAGGAACTCTACCGCAGCCAGTACTTTGAGGGCGGCCGTGTGCTCACCGCCGCGCAGTCGGCGCTCGACATCGCGCTCCACGACATCAAGGGCAAGGCGCTCGGCGTTCCGGTCTACGAGCTGCTCGGCGGCAAGCACCGCGATGTGATCCCGACCTTCGCCTCGACCGGCGCCATCACTGACGACGGCAACGAGACCATTGAGCAGGCCAAGGCCCTGATGGCCCGTGGCTGGAAGACCATCCGCTTCTTCCCGGGTCGCTGGGACGGCGCGGGCGGCATTTTCGAGCCGCGTGAATCGATCGGCGTGACCGCGCCGTTCCTCGTTCGCGCCCGCGAGGAACTGGGCGAGGAAGTCGTGCTCGGCATCGACTACCACCACCGCCTCTCTGTCGCCGAAACCGCGAGCTTCTGCCAGAAGATGCCCTCGGGCACGATCGACTTCCTCGAGGAGCCGATCCGCGACGAGACGCCGGAAGCCTACGAGAACCTGCGCAAGCTCACCGATGTGCAGTTCGCCATCGGCGAGGAGTTCGCTTCGAAGTGGCAGTTCCTGCCCTATATCGAGCGCGGTATCCACCAGTACAACCGGCTGGACCTCTGCAATGTCGGCGGCTTCACCGAGGCGATGAAGGTGGCCGGCTGGTCCGAGGCGCACTACGTCGACCTGATGCCGCACAACCCGCTCGGCCCGATCTGCACCGCGGCGACCATCCACTTCTCGGCGGCGGTGCCGAACTTCTTCGCGCTCGAGTGTCGCGCCAATGCAACGGACCTCTATGCCGGCACGCCGACCGCCGAGTTGTTCCCGCAGATGCCGATGCTCGATGGCGCCGTGTACCAGGTGCCGAACGGCCCCGGCCTCGGCGTCGAGGTCAACGAAGCGGCGCTGACCGACAAGGCATTCAAGTTCTGGGAGGCGCCCCATCTGAAGCGTCGCGACGGTTCGGTCACCAACTGGTAGACCCACATCTCATTTGGAGGAGATACCCATGGTCAACATCATCCAGGCCAAAATTCCGGCCTTCAAGCGTCCGAGCAAGGACATCATCAGCGCGCTGAAGGACATCGGCACCGCGACCGTCGCAGGCTCGCTCGGTCATGCCGGCTTTCGCAACCCGCACATGGTCGGGCCGGTCAGCCAGTACAAAGGCAAGTCGATCGTCGGCACCGCGCTCACCCTGCAGTTCATGCCGCAGCGCCCGGACCTGTTCGCCGAAGGCGAGTACAAGGATCCGGAGATCCAGCTCCACCGCCATGTCCTCTATGAAGTCGAGGAGAACGACGTGGTCGTGGTCGACGCACGCGGCGACATGAGCTCGGGCGTGTTCGGCGACATGATGTCGACCTACTTCAAGGGCCGCAAGGGCGCCGGCATCGTCATCGACGGCGTCATGCGCGACAAGCCGAATGTCGACAAGCTCGACCTCGCCATCTGGATGCGCGGCTGGACCCCGAACTACCACGTCCAGGTCTCGATCTGGCCGTCGGCCGTGAACGTGCCGATCTCCTGCGGCGGCGTCATGGTCATCCCGGGCGACATCATCATGGCCGACGACGACGGCGTCGTTGTCCTGCCCCAGTCGATGGCCGAAAAGGTCATCGAGGATTCCAAGAAGCACGCCGAGTGGGAAGTGTTCAGCCGCGAAAAGCTCACCGCCGGTGAGTCGCTCCGCCGCTACTATCCACTGCACCCCGACGCCGAGGATGAGTATCAGGCCTGGCGCAAGGCCAAGGGCCTGCCCCCGAGCCCCAGCCACTGAGGCGGGATAGCGACTGAAACGAGAAGGGCGCCCAAGTGGCGCCCTTTGTTTTTGCCGATCCGCCCTTCCCACCGGTGGGTGGGGAGGGCGGAGGCTCGGTCTCAAACCTTCCCCAAGAACTCGGCCATCTTGATCAGCCCTTGCATGTAGCCGATGGCGTGGGAGCGGCCGCGGTGGTTCCAGTCGCTGTCGCCGTCCATCTTGGGGACGTGGTCGTCGAGGAGGAAGCCATTGAAGCCGTTCTTGGCCAGCAGCACCACGACCTCGGCCGGATCGAAATTGCCGTCGCCGATGAAGCATTCGGTGAAGTCGGGAACCGAGCCCTTCACGTCGCGGAAGTGGATGTAGGAAATGCGGCCCTTGGGGGCGAAATACTCGATCATCTCGGTGACGTTCGCCTTGCCGCCTTCCATCTCGGAGCAACAGCCGAGGCAGAGGTCGAGCGTCCAGGCGTCGGACTTGCCGACCAGCTCATAGGCCTTCTTGAAGTTGTCCGGCTTGTAGAACAGCCGCGCCACGCCACCCAGCATCGGCACCGGCGGATCATCGGGGTGGAGCGCCAGCTTCAGCCCCTCTTCCTCGGCCACCGGCAGCACGGCCTTCATGAAGTACTCGTAGTTGCTCCACATCTGCTCTTCGGTGATCAGCGGGCCGTCCTTGCCGAACAGTGGCATGGAGGAGGCGCGGCCGAGCGTCGTCGGCATGAACGAGCGGAGCAACTCGAGATTGTCGATATTGGCTTCGACCACCGACATGTCGAACTGACGTGCCACGGCGCCGCCGCGCGTCGCCGCGTCGCGCTTGGTGGTCCACACCGAGTTGGGCATGAAGTGCAGCCCGAGCACCGGGATGCCGGCGCGCGCCACGGCGCGGATCGTCGCCTGGTAGTTCTCGATCTGCTCGTCGCGGCCTTCGAGGCCCATCATGGCCTTGTGGTAGAAGTGCGTGGGGACGTTCTCGATCGCCTCGAAGGTGAGGCCGGCATCGGTGACCTGCTTCGCCAGTGCCTTGACGTCCGCCTCTTCCCAGCGGTTGTCGCCGGGCAGGGTCGGGTTGTTCATCTGCAACCCGCTGACCCCAATCTGCGCCGCAAAGCGCAGCCGTTCCTCGGTCAGCTCGTGAAACTGCCCAACCGCAACCCTGATACCCATCGTCGTTATGTTCCTGTGTTTGAAGTTTATCCGCCGCCGGTCGGCTAACCCTTGACCGAGCCCTCGGTCATGCCGGCCACCATGAAGCGCTGGGCGACGAAATAGAGAATCATCAGCGGCACCGACGAAATCGCCGCACCGGCCATCAGCGGCCCCCACGGCAGGACGTCGGAGGTGATGAGGTAGTTGAGGGCGAGCGGCGCGGTGCGCACGCTTTCCGAAGTGGTGAGCACCAGTGCGAACAACAGCTCGTTCCACGCGCCCGTGAAGGTGAAGATCGCCACCGCCGCGATGCCCGGGGCCGAGAGCGGCAGGACGATCCGGATCAGTGCCCCGAAACGGGATAGCCCGTCGATCATCCCCTGTTCCTCCAGCTCGCGCGGCACGCCGCGGAAATAGCCCTGCAGCAGCCAGGTGGCGAGCGGGAGCGAGAAGGTCAGGTAGACGAGGATGAGCCCCTGCAGCGAGTTGCCGAGCTTCAGCTGCGCCATGACGATCGACAGCGGGATGAACAGCAGCGATCCGGGGGTCAGGTAGGCGAAGAGGATCAGCCGGCCGATGACGCCGCGGAATCGGTAGCGGAAGCGCACCATCGAATAGGCGGCAAAGCTCGAGATGATCACCGAGATCACGGTGACGACGGTGGAGACGATCAGGCTGTTGCGGATGGCGAGCAGGAAGCTGCCATCGGCAAGGAGCTTGGTGAAGTTGTCGAAGGTGATCGTCTTCGGCCACAGCGACGGCACGCGGTAGATTTCGCGCGGCAGCTTCAGCGAGGTGACGATCATCCAGTAGATCGGGAACAGCACGAGGATCACGGCAAGCGCCAGCGCCGCATAGCTCAGGATGCGCCCGGTGATGAACCGGCGTCGGGTCGAGCTGAGCGTGTCGGGCGCGGCGCTCACGATTTCGGCGAGGCTGGTCGTCACTATTCCTCCCTCCGCATCATCAGGGACGTGGCGAAGATCACGAGGATGGCGAGCACCGGCAGCATGTAGACGGATACCGCGGCGGCCTCGCCGATGCGCTGGGTCTGCATGCCGAAATAGGCGAGCACCGGGAACACCATGGTGGCGTCCGATGGACCACCGGCGGTCAGCAGCCACACGTGCTCGAACGCATTGGCGGTCCAGATCGAGCTCAGGAGCGTCGTGACGATGATCACCGGCAGGATCGACGGAATGGTCACGTTCCAGAACCTCTGCAAGGTGCTGGCGCCGTCGACGATCGCCGCCTCGTAGAGCTCCTTGGGCACGGACTGCAGGGCGGCAAGGATCGAGATGAACCAGAACGGAAAGCCGCGCCACACCGAAGCGATGATCACCGAAGCCATCGCGGTCTGCTTGGTGCCGAGGAAGTCGATGACTTCGGTATGGAGCCCGGTCTGCGTCAGGATGAGATTAATGCCGCCGCCGATCGGCTGGTACAGCACGCGCCAGGTGAGAAAGGCTACGAAGGCTGGCATGGCCCAGGGCAGCATCAGGAACGAGCGGAAGATGCCGCGGCCCGGCAGCTTCTGGTGCACCAGCAGCGCGAGGCCCAGCCCGATGCCGAGCTTCAGCGCGTCGGAGATGAGGACGAGGGTGACGGTGTTCCAGATCGCGCTCCAGAAGGTCGCGGTTCCGGCGAGATACTGGAAATTCTTGAACCCGACGAACTGCCCTGCGCTGCCGATCACCATGTCGGTGAACGATACCCAGATGGCAAAGAAGAAGGGGTAGGCGACGAGGCCGAGGATCAGCAGCACCACCGGCGCGACCAGCGCGTAGGCGAACAGCTTAAGCTTGATGCCGCTGCCGAATCGACGGGATTTGTTGCCTTGGTCGATTGCCAGAGTCATCGCCGGGCCTCGCTTGGAAAAAGACCCGCGGATGGTCCCTGAAGGAACCATCCGCGGCAGGGAGGAACTCTGGTCAGTACTTGTCGTAGATGGCCTGGCCCTGGGTCTGGGCTTCGGCGATCGCCTTGTCGAAATCCCAGCCATCCACCACCACGCGCTGCGCCAGCTTGGGGATCAGGAAGTTGGAACTGAGATCGGCGAAGGCGGCGTTGTTGACGTCCGGCCACGCCGGGGCTGTGCCGTTCTCGGCGAGGCCGAGCAGGCCGACGAGAATGGTGTTGGTGCCGTCGAACGCCTGCAGCTGCTTCTGCGCCTGCAGGACCGGGCCATAGATCGCCACGTTGAAGTAGGCGTTCATGAACTCCGGCGACGACAGGTGCTCGAGCAGGGCCTTGGCCTCGTCCTGCAGCGGGCTGGACTTGGTGATGGCGCGCAGCTGCACGTCGATCGGCGAGATGATGCCCTTCGGGCCGCCCGGCAGGGGCGAGAACGCGCTGGCCTCGAACAGTTCCGGATCGTCCTTCTTGGCGGCAATGCCGACCGAACCGGTGTTGGCGATGAAGCCAGCCTGGCCGGAGAGGAAGGCCTGGTTGTCGCCGGCCCCGTCCCAGGTGGTATTGCCCGGCGAGAACAGGCCCTTGTCCCAGGCGTTCTTGAGCCAGGTAAGCCACAGCCGCGTCTCGGGCGAGTCGATCGTGACCTTCTTGCCGGCATCGTCGGCGATACGGCCGCCGAACGACTGCAGCACCGCAACCTGCAGGTTGGCGTCGCCGACATTGGAGAGGGCAAGGCCAAGACCCGAGACCGGCGCCTTGTTGATGGCTTCTGCCTGCGTCACCAGTTCGTCCCAGGTCTTGGGGGCCTCGGTGAAGCCGGCGGGCTCGAGCAGGTCTTTGCGGCGCAGCAGCAGGTTGCCGTTGACGCCGAACGGGATGCCGACGCGAGCGATGCCGCCATCGGCAGTGAGGTCAGACGCGGTGTCGGGGCCGGGATACCAGCCGCCCTGCGCGTCGCCGATCTTCTTGTAGAGATCGCCCACATCGGAGAACTGGCTCTGGCGGGCCAGAAGCCGCGCGAGGCCGAGGCCCATGTCGAGCGCATCCGGCATCGTATTGGACGAGACCGCCGCCGAGACCTTCTGCGTCGTCTCGTTCTGGTTGATCATCACCACCTCGGTGGCGATCCCATTGGCCGCGCCCCAGGCGTTGATGGTGTCGGACAGGAGCTTGTTGGCATCGTCCGAGAAGATGAGCCCGCCCCAGTAGGTGAGCTTCTTGCCCTGCGCGATGGCCGGCATCGGGAAGCTGCTGGCGGCAGCGAGCGCAAGGCCGCTGGCGGCAGTGCCGAGAACGCGGCGGCGCGTCCATCCGGTCTTCTCAGTCTTGGTACCTTCGGTCATGCTCATTTCCTCCCTTGAGCAGGTTTCAGGCTCGCGACGCTTGTACATGGTTGCCGGTCGGCGACGCGCCAGAGCGCTTGTCGCCCCGCGTCTTCCCCATGTCCTCCCCGCCGTCTTCTCGCCGAAACAGCCCGCCTCCTCGACACGACCGTTCCGGTACTATTCGCTCGTTAGCGGCATTAAATATATTTAATTCTTCTAATAAGAGCGTATTCTCTGCGCCAAACGGCTGTCAATCAGCTTGCTGGTAGGAGAAAAGGATGAGGGGGGAGATCGAGAATGCCGGCTACCAGGCATTCTTCGACGCGCTGATCGAGGGGCGGCTGCAACTCGGCCAGACCCTGACCCAGGATGAACTCTGCCGGATCCTCGGCATATCGCTGTCGCCGATGCGCGAGACGACGACGCTACTCGAAGCCGAAGGGCTCATCACGGTTCGCCGCAAGGTCGGGATCACGATCTTCTACCCGGATGTGAAGTTCGTCGGAAACTGCTTCCAGTTCCGCGGCCTGCTCGAGAAGGAAGGGCTGCGCAAGTTCGCCCAGACGGTGCGTCGCGACTGGCTCGACACGATCCGCGCCGAGCACACGGCGATCATCGACTTCGTCCGGCAGGTCAACGACCTCGAAGCCTATCGGGTGCCGGTGAAAAAGATCGAGCGGCGATTCCACGATACCTTTGTCGAGGCCTTCGACAACGACCAGATCCGGGTGAACTACGCCCGCCTCACGCAGAAGATGTACCTGCTGCGCCTGCACAACCTCAACGCCGTCGGCCCCGCCAACACGGTGACCTCGATGGAGGAGCATGTCGACATCATCGACGCGCTCGCGGTGGGTGACGTGGATGGGGCAGTCGAGGCGCTCGACCGGCACCTGCAGGGCGTGCTGCACCGGGTGCTGACGACGTAGTCGCTACAACCGCCGGGAAATTACACACCGTCAAGCCCGCGGATGACGACCGAGAGGATTGAGTGCTGGGCGTTGTCCCGGCACTCTTCGCCCCCTCCGCAAGTCGTATCCCCCACCCCCGTTGACAGCGATCCCGCTCCGGACTTAGCGTGTCCCTAATATGAAACGCTCGTTCCAGATGCGGAACGCACGGCGAGCGTGAGGGAGGACGATCCGATGTCGGACGTGGCCGCTGCGCCCGTGCTCGAGGCACGCAATATCGCTCGCCATTTTGGCGCCGTGACGGCTCTCGCCGATGCGTCGCTGAAACTCTATCCGCGCGAAGTGGTGGGGCTGGTCGGCGACAACGGCGCCGGCAAGTCGACGCTGCTGAAAATCCTCTCGGGCATCGTCGCGCCATCGGCGGGCGAGATCGTCATCGACGGCCGGCCGGTGCACCTCAAGCGCGCCCAGGACGCGATGGATGCCGGGATCGAGACCGTCTACCAGGACCTCGCGCTGGTCGACACCATGTCGGCCTACCAGAACGTCTACCTGGGCCGCGAGGAACTCTCGAAGAACCCTCTGAAGCGCCTGTTCAACCTCGTAGACGACCGCCAGATGCGCGAACGGGCCCGTGAAGTGCTCGACACGCTCAAGGTGAAGATCCCCTCGATCAACGTCTCGGTGAAGGGCATGTCCGGCGGCCAGCGCCAGTGCCTCGCCATTGCCCGCGCCCTGCTCTGGGGCCGCCGCATCGTCATCCTCGACGAGCCGACCGCCGCACTCGGCGTGCGCGAGACGGGACAGGTGCTCGAGGTGATCCGCTCGCTGCGCGAGCAGGACGTCTCGGTGATCATCGTTTCCCACAACATGCAGCAGCTGATGAGCGTTGCCGACCGCATCACGGTGATGCGGCTCGGGCGTTCCATCGCCACGCGCACCGTCAAGGACACCGAGGTCAACGAGATTGTCGGCCTCATCACCGGCGCCATCCCGGGCGACTCGCCCGAGGCCCGCGCCGCCCAGCTTGCAGCCTGAGGCAAACACCCGGCTGCCTGAAACGCTCGCACACCCTAGGGAGGAGACCTATGTTGCGTAACACGACCCGTGCCTTTGCCATGATGGCGCTGTCGGTCCCGGCCGTTTTCGGCTTCGCCGGCGTCGCCGAGGCCCAGGACAAGTTCAAGCTCGGCATGGCGGTGGGTGGCAACACCTGCTGCGAGTGGATGAAGGCCCAGGGCGACGTCGCCCGCGCCCTCGCCGAGAAGGAGGGCTGGGACTATGTCGAGCTCTCGAACAACAACGATCCGGCGACCGCGCTGAAGAACGCGCAGATCTTTGTTCAGGAAGGCGTCGACGCCGTCATCCAGTTCAACGGCCAGCCCTCGTCCAACCCGGCGATTTCGGCCGTGCTGAAGCAGGCCAATATCCCGGTCGTCACCTACGACATCGCCGACCCCGGCATGTATTTCGTCGGCATCGACAACCTGGGCGCCGGCATTGCCGGTGGCGAGGGCCTTGGCGCCATCGTCAAGGAGAAGTGGGACTGCAACCCGGACCTCGTCGTCTCGGCTGAAGGCGCTGCCGCCGGCATCGTCAACGAGTGGCGCACGGGCGGCATGCGCACTGGCCTGAAGAACATCTGCCCGGACATTCCGGAAGCCAAGTGGGTGAGCTTCGAGAGCCAGGGTGACGCCGCTGTCGGCCTGCCCGCCGCCCGCGACCTGCTCGCCGCGCATCCCGATGCCAAGAAGATCGCCGTGGTCGGCCTTAATGACGGCGGCGTGCTGTCGTTGATCAACGCCGCCGAGCAGCTCGGCCGCGCCGATGAAGTCATCGGCTGGGGCCAGGACGGCGCCTTCATCACCGGCGACAACGTCAACCCGCACCTCGCCGGCTCGGTGTTCTACTTCCTCGAAGGCTATGCCGTGTATGCCATCAAGGACGTGATCAAGCCGGTCGCCGAGGGCAACGTCCCGGCGCTCAAGGCTGACGCCGGCGACCCGGCTTCGAAGGTCCAGCCGTGCCCGGTGACCGCCGAGCAGGCCAAGGCCGTGCCCGACATGGCCGAGCGCGTCGCGCAGCTTCTGGCTGCCCCGGCCGGCACCACCGAGTACGATCTGTTCTGCCCCAACAAGGGCTGATCTGAACCTGGTCCGGGCGCTGCTCGCCCGGACCACCTCTCCCGGATCCCGGATATCCGCCCATGTCCGTCAACCCTGCTATCGAGAGTGCCGCTCCGGCCGTGCCGCTCAAGGTGCGCCTTGGTGGATGGGGGACCGGGCTACTTCTCGCGGCTGTCTGGCTGCTGCTGATCGCTGCCACGGCGCTCTACCGTCCCGATTTCCTGTCGCAGCAGACGGTGCTGGCCATCACCTTCACCATGGCCGTAGTCGGCGTCCTGGCCATCGGGCAGGGCATCGTCGCCATGTCGGGCGGCTTCATCGACCTGAGCCAGCCGGCCAACCTCATCCTTTCGAGCCTCGTCGCCGTGCGCCTCACCGAGGCCGGCATGCCGCTCGCCATCGTCATCGCCGGCGCTATCCTTGCCGGCATGGCCTGGGGCGCCTTCAACGCCACGATCATCGTCTTTGCCAAGCTCAACCCGGTGATCGTGACGCTGGCGACCAACTTCATCGGCCTTGCGGCGCTGTTCCTCATCTTCCAGCTCGCCGAGGTGCCGCTCGGCAGCGAGATCTACCAGTTCGGCCGCGCCAGCGTGCTCGGCCTGCCGGCGATCTTCTGGCCCATGCTGGCCCTGGTGCTGCTCGTCGGCTACTTCGTGCCGCGCACCCGCTATGGCCGGCGCATGATCGCCGTCGGCGGCAACCGGGCCGCGGCCAAGGCGCGCGGCATTTCGCTGAAGCTCACGCGCTTTGCGACCTTCATGATCGCCGGTGGTTTTGTCGGCTTTGCCGCCGTGCTGTTCGCCGCGACGTCTGGGCCGTTCAACCCGAGCTCGGCCAACGCGCTGCAGCTCAACATCATTGCCGGCGTCATCCTTGCCGGCATCTCGCTCGCCGGCGGGCGCGGCAATTTCTGGATGCTGCTGCTTTCGGTCGGGTTCCTGTCGACCATTCCGACCTCGCTGGTCTTTTTCGGCCTGAGCTCGGACACCCAGTCGATCTTCCAGGGCTTCATTCTCGTCATCGCCGTCGCCATCGATGGTTGGCGGGCACGCAGGGGCACGCCATGACCGATATTACCGCTGCACCCGCACGGAAGGGCCTGAGCGAAGAGTGGCGCGCCGCCCTCACCGGCTCGGTCGCCTCGATCACCCTCACCTTCATCGCCGTGATCGCCATCGGCTGGTTCTGGGTCGGGCCGAAGTTCCTGAGCTTTGGCAACATCTCGATCATCGGAACCTTCGTCATCGTGCCGCTCATCGTCGGCGCCTTCTCCGGGTTTGCGCTGCTTGCCGGCGTGGTCGACCTCTCGATCGGCTCGATGGTCGGCTTCTCCTCGGCACTGTTCGCGCTGCTGATTTCGCTCGGCTGGGACCCGGCGAGCGCCGCAGTCGTGACGCTCATCGCCTGCCTTGCCTTCGGCAGCATCAACGCACTGGCCATCGTCGGCTTCGGTGCCGAACCTATCGCCGCGACGCTCGGCATGCTGGTGGCGCTGCGCGGCATCGCCTGGGTGCTGCTCGGCTCGCAGGGCGCGATCTTTGCCTTCAACATCGACATGTTCAACCTCGTGAGCATGACGGTGTTCGGCCTGCCGCTGTTCTTCCTTGTCGCCATAGGGCTGACGCTGGTCGCGGCAATCGTCGTCACCAAGACGCGCGTCGGCCGACATGTACAGGCCGTCGGCGGCGATGATCGCGCCGCGGCTCGGGCCGGCATTTCGGTGAAGGGCGTGCGCACCGCGGCGCTGCTGCTCTCGTCATTCGGCGCCGGGCTCGGCGGCATCGTCTACGCGGCCCAACTCGGCTCCGCTGCCCGCGCCACCGGCTTCGGCCTCGAGTTCCAGGTCTATGCCGCGTTGATGATCGGCGGCTATTCGATCCTTCGCGGCGGCGTCGGCAATCCGATCGGCGGCGCGCTGGGCCTGCTGGCGGTCGCCGGCGTCTCCAACATCCTCGATCTCAAGGCGATCAGCCCGTACTTCGTGAATATCATCGTCGGCCTGCTGCTGCTCGCCGCCGTCCTGCTCGACCGCATCCGCGGCGGCGACGCCTACGAATAACCCAATCCATCTGACCAGGGACCCAGTGCCGTGAAGATCTCGGACATCACCATCAAGACATTCAAGACCACCGCCGACCGGTGGGATGTTGGCCACGCGCTGCCGCTGCCCGACACCCAGCTGATGCAGACGGTGCTGACCATTCACACCGATGAAGGCGTGGTCGGCCACTATTTCGGTGGCGGCTCGCACGGCGACAACGAGGGGCTGAACGTCGTCGACCAGCAGCAGATCCTCTGGCGCATCAAGGACCTGCTCGTCGGACAGGACCCGATGGACCGCGAGATGATCTGGAAGTGGATGTGGGTTGCCAACATCCAGGAAAACGTTGCCTCGGTCATCGATAATGCGCTGTGGGACCTCGCCGGCCGCTACGCCAATCTGCCTGTCTACAAGCTCATGGGCGGCGCCGGGCGCGAGAAGGTAAAGGCCTACGCCTCGACCTATCCCAATATCGGCAAGCCGCACGTCTATGCCGAGCATGCTCTCGCCTGCAAGGAAGAGGGCTACATCGCCTACAAGATCCATCCGCACTATTTCTGGAACCCCGAGACCGGCACCCCGACTCCGGGCCGCCCATCCAACATCAAGGCCGACATCGAGACCTGCCATCTCGTGCGCGAGGCTGTCGGCCCCGACTACGTGCTGATGTTCGACCCCTGGGGCACGTACATGACCATGGAAGAGGCGATCCAGGTCGGCCGCGAACTCGAAAAGCTCAACTTCTACTGGTACGAGCACCCGATGCCGGAATACCGGACCGAGAGTTACGTGCGTCTGTCGCGCGAGCTGTCGATCCCGATCCTCTCGCCAGAGATCATCGCCGGCGGCGTGTTCTCCCGTGCCGAGTGGATTCTGCGTGGCGCGGGCGACATGAGCCGCATCGACGTGGTCCGCGGCGGCGTCACAGGCGCCCGCAAGACCGCCATCGTCGCTGAGGCCTATGGCCTGCGCTGCGAGATGCACATGGCCGGCTGGGGTAACCTGCAGGTCATCGGCGCCACCTCGGAGGATACCTCGGAGTACTACGAGAAGGGCCTCCTCGCCCCGGGCGTCGACTACGACAAGCCGCACCCGTACCTGAGGAATACTGTCGACAAGATCGATAGCGAGGGCTTCGTCCACCTGCCCAAGGGGCCGGGCATGGGCTACGAAATCGAGTGGGACTACATCGATGACAACCTCATCGAGCCCAACGCCACGACCAAGAAGACCCACTGGTAACGACGAGGACTCATGTCGAGCATCATCCGGTCAGTCCAGGCCATGGACCTCCTTGCGCGCAAGGGGCCGCTTGGCGTGCGCGCCGTCGCCCAGCAGCTGAAGCTGCCGCTGGGCTCCGTGCACCGGATGCTGCTCGATCTCGCCGAGGCAGGGGTTGCCGATCGCACGCCCACGGGCGAGTGGGAGTTGAGCTTCCGCTTGCTCGAGATCACCGGCTTGCAGCTCGAACGCATCGACCTGCCGCGGCTCTGCCGGCCCTTCGCCGAACGGATCGCCGAGGCGACGCGGGAAACCGTGAACATCAATGCCCTCAGCGGCATGAACGGCGTCTGCATCGACAAGGTGCGCGGCAACGAGGGCATGCAGCTCGACCTGCGCATCGGTTCGCGCGGGCCGCTCAATTGCGGCGGCGCCGGCAAGGCGATGCTGTCCTACATGAGCGAGGCGCGACGCGAGGAGATCTATACCCAACCGCTTCCGGCCCTCACCAGCCACACGATCGTCGATGCGGAACAGCTCCGCGAGGAGATCGAGCGCATCCGCGCCCGCTTCTATTCGATCGACGACCAGGAAGTGGTGATGGGCGTCTATTGCGTCGCCGTCCCCCTGCTCGATCGCACCGGCCACTCGGTCGGCGCCATGAGCGTCACCGGCCCGTCGGTGAAAAAGCCCGGCGGCGATAACGTCATGCCGGTCGTCTCGATGCTGTGGGATGCCTGCGAGCATGTCAGCCGCCGCCTCGGCTATGCCGGCGTCTGGCCACCGCAGGCCGCCACCGCCGCCGAACGACTTGCTGGTTGAAGGAATAACTATGGTCCGCATCGCCTGGATGATGAAGCTGAAGCCCGGCAACGAGGCGATCTACAAGCTCAAGCACGACGAGATCTGGCCCGAGATGCTTGAGGCCATGAAGCGCGACGGCGTGCGCACCTTCTCGATCTACCGCAACGGGCTCGACCTCTTCGCCTACATGGAGCGCGACGGCGAACCCGATCCGGCGACCCCGATCAGCGACCTGACCTGGCGCTGGTGGGAGATGATGGCGCCCTACATGGAAACCAACCCCGACTTCTCGCCGGTGCAATGGCCGGTCGAGGAGATGTTCAACTTCGAAAATCGCTAGAGAGCTATCGCCCATGACTTCGGCCGCCATCAGGGGCGTAGTGCCCATTCTCGTGACCCCGTTCCATGCTGACGGCAGCATCGACGAGGAAAGCCTCGCGCGCCTGATCGAGTTCAACATTGCTGCAGGGGTCCATGGCCTCGGCGTGGCGCTCGGCAGCGAGGTGTTCAAGTTCAACGAGGCCGAGCGCGCCCAGATCACCGCCGCGACGGTGAAGGCTGTGAACGGTCGGGTGCCTGTCATCATCAACTCGGGCGCCGCTGGCACCGACCTCGCAGTGTTCTATTCGAAGGCCGCCGAAGCCGCGGGCGCCGACGCGCTGATGGTGATCCCGCCCTCGTTCATGCCGGTGAGCTCGGACGAGATTTTTGACTACTACAAGGCGATCGATGCCGCGGTCGGCATTCCGATCATCCTCCAGGACGTGCCGCAGGGCCCGATCTCGCCGGCCCTCGCGCTGCGCATCGCCGATGCCTGCAAGAACGTCACCTACATCAAGGTCGAGACCCTGCCGGTGACCTCCAAGGTCCACGCGATGTCACAGGCGGCCGGCGACCGGTTGACCATTTTCGGTGGCGCCGGCGGCAGCTATTTCATCGAGGAGATGCGGCGCGGCGCCGATGGCACCATGCCCTTCTGCAGCCAGCCGGAGGACTTCGTCGCCGTGTGGGATGCGTTCCAGCGCGGCGACGAGAAAGCGGCGCGCGAGCGGTTCGATGCGACCATCATGGCGGTGAACCGGCTGGGCAACCAGGGCGGCGACATCTTCTATGCCATCCACAAGCAGCTGCTCGTCCGCCGCGGCATCATTCGCAACGCGCTGGTGCGCTCGCCCACGACCGCGGTCGACCCGATCACCCAGCGCGAGATCGACGAGCTGCTCGCGACGATCGTGCCAACGCCCGTGGCCTTTGGAGCCTGAGATGGACCCGTTCGCGCTGCGCCGGCTCGGACGGACCGGGCTCGAGCTGCCACGGCTCGGACTCGGTGGCGCGGCGTTCGGCAATATCTTCAACGTCATCCCAGACAGCCAGGCCGACTTCACCATGGATGCGGCCTGGGAGGCGGGCATCCGCTTCTACGACACCTCGCCCTGGTATGGACGGGGGCTCAGCGAGCATCGCATGGGGCAGGGGCTCTACCTCCGCCCGCCCGGCGAGGCCATCGTCTCGACCAAGGTAGGACGCGTGCTGTTCGCGCCGGACGATGTCGCCGCCTTCGAGGCCTCGGAGCGGAGCTGGCCCAACGGGCTGAAATTCCAGCACCAGCACGACTACACCCACGCCGGCATCATGCGCAGTTATGAGGACAGCCTGCAGCGGCTGAGGCTCAACCGCGTCGACCTGCTCGTGATCCACGATCTCGACCTCGCCAATCTCGGCAGCGAAGAACTGGTGGCGCATCATCTCGATGAGCTCGATCGGGGCGGCGGCATGCGCGCACTCACGGAGCTGAAGTCAGCGGGCCTCATCAAGGCGATCGGCGCCGGCGTCAACCGTATGGGCACGATCCCGCGCTTCCTCGAGCGCTTCGACCTCGACTTCTTCCTCGTTGCGCTACCCTACACGCTCGCCGAGCAGCCGGTGCTGGATGCGGAATTCCCGCTCTGCGAGGAACGCGGCATCGGCGTGGTCATCGGCGGCGTGTTCGCCTCGGGGATTCTCGCCACCGGCCCGGCGCCGGGCGCACGCTACAACTATGCCATCGCCAACGAGGAACAGCTCGCCCGCGTCGGCCGCATGCAGGCCGTGTGCGAACGCCATGGCGTTTCGCTGGCCGCCGCGGCGCTGCAATTCACCCTGCACCATCCGATCGTCGCCTCGGTGATCCCCGGCGCGTTCCATCCGGATCATCCGCGCCGCAACGTCGAGAGCATGCGGACGGAGATTCCGTCGCAGCTCTGGGCCGAACTGAAGCATGAAGGGCTGTTGCGGCAGGACGCCCCGACCCCCTGATCGTCGGTAATGCGGCGAGCCGCCAGTACTATCTGATCACCGTCCGGCGTGATACCCTCTATTGTTGATGGAGGATTGTCATGATCTTACGGGTTCTTTCTGCAATCACTTTGACGCTGCTGGTGCAGTCATCGGCATTAGCTCAGGAGTCGACCAAGACTCTGTACGAAAACGTACGAATATTTGACGGGCAAGGGGCGGAGCTCTCGGCTGCGAGCAACGTGCTCGTCGTTGGCGACAAGATCGAGACCATCTCCACCGATCCGATCGAGGCGGCCGACGCGGAGGTGATCGACGGCGGCGGCCGAGTACTGATGCCGGGCCTGATCGATGCCCACTGGCACACCATGCTGATCCGCAACACGCCGGCCGAGAGCATCACCGGTGACGTCGGCTACAACACGATCGCGGCTGCCGACGAGGCCAAGGATACGCTCCTGCGCGGCTTCACGACCGTGCGCGATGTCGGCGGACCCTCATTCGGGTTGAAGCGCGCCATCGACGAAGGCCTCGTCCCCGGCCCTCGCATCTTTCCATCAGGGGCAATGATCTCGGTGACCAGCGGCCATGGCGATTTCCGCCAGCTCTACGAGCTGCCCCGCGTGCTCGGCGGTCCTCCGTCGCGCGGCGAGGCTATCGGCGGCTTCTCCATCGCCGACAGTCCCGACGAAGTACGGGTACGCGTGCGCGAACAGCTGATGCAGGGTGCCTCGCAGGTCAAGCTGACTGCCGGTGGCGGCGTGTCCTCGCCGTTCAGCCCGGTGGACGTATCCACCTTTACGCTCGAGGAGCTGCGGGCAGCGGTCGAAGCGGCCGAGAACTGGGGCACTTACGTCACCGCCCACGCCTTCACCGACAAGGCGGTCCAGACCTCCATCGAGGCCGGCGTGAAGGTCATCGAGCATGGCTTCCTCATGCACGAGGAAACCGCCCAGCTGATTGCCGAAACCGGCACCTGGCTGAGCCTGCAGCCGCTACCCGAAGGGTTGCGCCTGGGCTTTCCGGTAGGCTCGGTCCAGCGCGAGGGCGCGGATGCGGTGTTCCCCGGCATCGGTCGCACCTACGAGCTGGCGAAAAAGTATGACATCAAGACGGCCTGGGGCACCGATGTGCTGTTCTCGCAGGCACTGGCCCAGCAGCAGGGCGCCATCCTTGCCTCGCTGATCCGCTGGTACACCCCAGCCGAGGCCCTTGTGATGGCGACGAGCACCAATGCCGAAATGCTGGCGCTCTCTGGCCCGCGCAACCCCTATCCGGGCAAGCTCGGCGTCGTGGAGCCTGGCGCCTATGCCGATCTGCTGCTCGTCGAAGGCAATCCGCTCGAGGACCTCGATCTGGTCGCCGATCCCACCAACTTCGTCGTCATCATGAAGGGCGGCACGGTCTACAAGAACACCCTCGCGCCATAGGCGCGGGGGCCGATCAGGTGGCAGGCCGGTCGCTGTCGGGGTGCGATTTGGCCTGCTCCGCATCTTCGCGGAACTCGAACCACATGGCGTTGAGGATGCCGAAGGCGCAGGCGAGCCCCATGCCGAGGATCCACGAGAAGTACCACATGAGAGTGTCTCCTTTCGGCCGCTAGTAGGCGTTGGGGTTCTTGCCGAGGCTTTCGGTGGTCACCGGGCCACGCATCACCCGGAACACCCAGGCGGTGTAGACGAGGATGATGGGCAGGAAGAACACGGTGGCCAGCAGCATCGTGAACAGCGTCAGCTGGCTCGACGAAGCGTCCCACAGGGTGAGGCTCGACACCGGGTCGACTGACGACGGCATGAAGAACGGGAACAGCGTCAGCCCGGCCGTCGCGATGATCCCGAAGATCGCCGTGCTCGAGCCGAGGAGGCCGACGAGCCCACGCCTCGCCCCGAGGCCCCACCACGCGACGAGGCTGCCGAGGATGGCGATGGCGGGCGCCACGATCATCCACGGCATCAGCTCGTAGTTGGCGCGCCAGCCGCCCGGCACGATCTCTACCGTCTTGCCCAGGGGGTTCGACGGCCCGAGCGTCGCCGGCGTGCTGGTCATGTGGTAGCCGCTGAGGACGTAGAGCGCGATCACGCCACCGAGCGCAAACAGCACCATGGTCGTGAGAGCCGACCAGCGGCCGTAGCGCCGCGCACGCTCCGCGACATCACCGCTGGTGCGTCCGGCAATCACCGTCGCGCCCTGCGTTACCAGCATGGTGACGCTGACCAGCCCGGCGAGCAGGGCGAACGGGGTGAGGAGGCCGAAGAAGTTGCCCTCGTAGGTGACGCGCAGCGTCTCGTCGAAGCGGAAGGGCGCACCGAGGAAGAGGTTGCCGACGGCGACGCCGAACACCAGCGAGGGCACGAACCCGCCGACGAACAGCGCCCAGTCCCAGACCGCCCGCCAGCGCGGGTCGGCGATCTTGCCGCGATACTTGAACCCCACCGGCCTCAGGATCAGCGCCAGGAGGATAGCGATCATCGCGATATAGAAGCCGGAAAAGCTCACCGCGTAGAGCGGGGGGAAGGCAGCAAAGATCGCGCCGCCGCCGAGGATCAGCCAGACCTGGTTACCCTCCCAGGTCGGCCCGACCAAGTTGAGCAACACACGCCGCTCATCATCGGTCCGCGCCGCAAACGGGTAGAGCATGCCCATGCCGAGATCGCGGCCCCCCATGATGGCAAAGCCGATGAGCAGGATGCCGAGCAGCAGCCACCAGATGAGCCGGAGCACTTCGTAGTCGAGAGGAACGACACTCATTTTCGGCTCCTTACTTCCCGGGCATTGCGGTGACGACATGCTCGGCGGGCTCGTTCGGCGTCCCGCCGTCATCGAAGCCGAACGTGCCCGTCGGCCCCTTTCGGATGGCTTTGACCATGAGGAAGAGCTCGACGACGATCAGCGCCGTGTAGAGCGTGACGAAGAACACCAGCGAGATCACGAGGTCCGAGATCTGGAGGCCCGAGGCCGCATAGAAGGTCGGCAGCACGCCCTCCACCACCCAGGGTTGCCGCCCGTATTCGGCGATCAGCCACCCGAGCTCGATGGCGAGCCAGGGCAGCGGCAGGGCGAATACCGACAGCCAGAGCAGCCAGCGCTGGTCCTCGAACTTGTGGATCGAGGCCTTGAAGAACCACAGCGCGAAGAAGGCGATGAAGAAGAAGCCGCAGCCCACCATGATGCGGAAGCTCCAGAACAGCGGCCAAACGTCGGGCACCGTATCGAGCGAGGCCTGGACGATCTCCTCCCCGCTCGCGTTCTCGATGTCCGCTCGGTATTTCTTGAGCAGCAGCGCGTAGCCGAGGTCGGCCTTCGACTCATCGAAGGTGGCGCGCGCGCCGCTGTCGGTCGGATCGGCCTTGAGCACCTGCAGCGCGTTGTAGGCCTTGAGCCCGTTGGCGATGCGGAGCGCCGCATGCTCGGTCAGCTCGGTGATGCCCGGCAGGTCGCGGTCGAAGGAGCGCGTCGTGATGATGCCAAGAATCCAGGGGAACTGCACTTCGAACGCCGGCTGGCCATCGCGGCCGGGAATGGCGAACAGGGTCAATGCCGCCGGGGCCGGCTCGGTATGGTACATCGCCTCCATAGCGGCGATCTTCATCTTCTGGTGCTCGGTCGCGACATAGCCAGACTCGTCGCCGAGGACGACGACCGAGAGTGCCGACGCGAGGCCGAAGCTGGCCGCCACGACGATCGAGCGCTTGGCGAGGTCGACATGCTTGCCGCGCAAGAGGAACAGGGCGCTGATGCCGAGCACGAACACCGCGCCGCACACGTAGCCCGCCGAGACGGTGTGAACGAACTTCGCCTGCGCCACCGGGTTGAACACCACTTCCAGGAAGTTGGTGACTTCCATGCGCATGGTGTCGGGATTGAAGCTGGCTCCGACCGGATTCTGCATCCAGCCATTGGCGATGAGGATCCAGAGCGCCGAGAAATTTGTGCCCAGCGCCACGAGCCAGGTAACGGCGAGATGCGCCACCGGGCGCAGCCGGTCCCAGCCGAAGAAGAAGAGGCCGACGAACGTCGCCTCGAGGAAGAAGGCCATCAGGCCCTCGATGGCCAGCGGCGCGCCGAAGACGTCGCCGACATAGTGGCTGTAGTAGCTCCAGTTCATGCCGAACTGGAATTCCATGACGATGCCGGTAGCGACGCCCATGGCGAAGTTGATGCCGAACAGGGTGGCCCAGAACAGGGTCGCCTTGCGCCAAACCTGGCGTCCGGTCATGACGTAGACGCTTTCCATGATCGCCATGATCACGGAAAGTCCGATCGTCAGCGGCACGAACAGGAAGTGATACATCGCTGTCGCGGCGAACTGGATGCGCGACAGGTCAACGACGAGCGGATCGACCATGGGTGGACGCCTTCATCTTGTCCGGTCCGTGACCGGCATGCTTGCAGCAGGTACGCGCACACGTCTCGCAGCACCTTGATCGAGATCAAGGCGAAGCACCATAACTATACCGCAAACTGCACCGTGTTCTCCACCCGGTAAGGCTATGATCGA
The DNA here is from genome assembly GCA_023393475.1 of Pseudomonadota bacterium. Classification (GTDB taxonomy): domain Bacteria; phylum Pseudomonadota; class Alphaproteobacteria; order Rhizobiales; family Devosiaceae; genus Devosia_A. Next base: position 20,817 of record JAEWLC010000079.1, on the reverse strand, counting down.
CAAGAACAATAATGTCGCACCCGGACGTTGGCTGAACCGGCTGGTGGCGGCCGACCGGGGGCTCCTCGCGGTGTCGGTCGGCCTGCCCCTGCTGTCGGGAGCCCTGCTCCTCGGCCAGGCGTGGCTCCTCGCGCATGTGCTCGGCGACGCGATCGTCGGTGGTGTACCGCTGCAGGGGTTGTGGGGGGCGATCGTGGTGATTCTCGCCATCATCGTTGCCCGTGCCGGGCTCGGCACGGCCGGCGAGGCGGCGGCGGTCGCGCAGTCCGAGCGGATCAAGCAGCGGCTGCGGCGCGATATGTTTGCCGACATCATCGGCGCATCATCCATCGCAACGTCGACGAAAAGCTCCGGCGCACTGGCCTCAACCCTGATCGAGCAGGTCGAGGCCATCGATGGCTACGTGGTGCGCTACCTGCCGGCCATGGTGCAGGCAGTGATCCTGCCCCTTGCCTTCGCGGCTGTGATCTTTCCCCTCGATTGCGTCGTGGCGCTGCTCTTTCTCTGCACCGCGCCTCTGATCCCGGTGTTTATGGCACTGGTCGGCTGGGGCGCGGAGGCGGCGAGCCGTCAGCAGGCCACCGCCCTGAACCGGCTCGGCGGCCGTTTCGCCGATCGCCTGCGTGGTTTGACGACCCTCAGCCTCTTCGGCGAGGCCGAGCGCGAGACCGCGCGGGTGCGGCAGGCCTCCGACGAACTGCGCATCCGCACCATGCGCGTCATGCGCATCGCATTCCTCAGTTCCGCCGTGCTCGAGTTCTTTGCCGCGATCGGCGTCGCCGGCGTGGCGCTCTATATCGGGCTCACCCTCCTCGATCTCGTCTCGCTACGCGGCACCGAACTGACCCTCGCGGCGGGCATGTTCTGCCTGCTGATGGCGCCCGAGGTCTACAACCCGCTGCGGTTGCTCGCGGCGCACTATCACGACCGAGCCAACGCCAAGGCCGCTGTGGCCGAGATCGAAGCGCAACTTGGCCGGCTTCCCGACCCAGCCCTGGCGCCGGCCGCCCCGGTGGCTGACGAAAAGCAGGCCGGGCCGCTCGGGCTGGAACTTGCTGGAGTGTCGGTGGCGACGCCCGACGGAAGGACGGTGCTCTCAGACGTGCAGCTGTCGATCGCGCCCGGCGAGCGTGTCGCGATCCTCGGCGCCAGCGGCATCGGCAAGTCGACGCTGCTGGAAGCCGTCGCGCTGTTGCGGCCCTTCGAGGGAGCGATCAGGGTGGGCGGTGCATCGGTCGACGCGCTCGGTGAGGCCGCCCTGCGGGGGAGTGTCGCCATGCTGGGCCAGCGGCCACGCATCTTTGCGGCAACCATTGCCGATAACATCCGGCTCGGACGGTCCGGCGCCAGCCACGCCGATTTGCGCCGCGCCGCGCACCTCGCCCGTGTGACCGACTTCGCCGACGAGTTGCCCGACGGGCTGCAGACGCGTGTCGGTGACGATGGCCTCGGGCTTTCGGGCGGCGAGATCCAGCGCGTGGCGCTGGCCCGGATCTACCTGCGCGATCCCGGCCTCATCCTGCTCGACGAGCCGACTGCCCATCTCGACGCGGCGACGGAGTCGGCCGTGCTCGATGAACTCCTCGAATTCTGCAGCGGCCGAACCCTGCTCATCGCGACCCACTCCCACGCGGTTGCCGCGCGCATGGACCGGGTATTCCGCATTGCCGAGGGCCGGCTGCTGCCGACACCCAAGCCCATGCTTCTCAGGAAGGCCGGTGCCGCATGAAGGCCATTCTCACCTTCCTTCCCTTGCTCGAGCGGCTGAAGGGCGCTTTCGCGCTCACCCTCGGGCTGTCGGTGGTCACGCTCTTTGCCGGCATCGCGCTTCTCGGGCTGTCCGGCTGGTTCCTGACGGCGGCCGCGCTCAGTACCGCCGGCGCTGCGTTCAACCTGTTCGCCCCCTCGGCCGGCGTGCGCGGATTTTCCTTCGTCCGCATCCTCTCGCGCTATGGCGAAAAGCTCGCCGGCCACGACGCGACGCTGAGGCTGCTTTCCGATCTGCGCGTCTGGCTGTTCTCGCGGCTGTTCCCGCTCGTACCGCTGGGCCGGCGCATTGGCCGGGGTGACCTCGTCAGCCGCCTTCTCGCCGACGTTGAGGCACTCGATACGCTGTTCCTGATGGCGCTTGGCCCGATCAGCACGGCGGTGCTCGCGGGCACGGTGGTGACCATCGTCCTTGCTATCCTCCTGCCGGGCGCGGCCCTCCTGTTCGCGCTGTTCTTCTTTGCCGCGGTGGTGCTCGTGCCGACCGGACTGGTGCTGGTGTCGCGCCGGGTGGGCGCCGAGATCGTCGCGTCGGCGTCGGACCTGCGCCAGGCGGTCATGGACGGCATCGAAGGGCATCAGGATTTCGTGCTGCTCGGCGCGACTGACGAGGCGAGGGGCCGGATGGCTGACCCCTCCGCGCGGCTGGCAAAGGCGCGCCGGCGGCTCGGGCTGATTGCGGCCGCGGCCGCGGGACTGGTTCAGGCCTTCGCCGGAGCCGCCCTGGTCAGCGTGCTGGCCGTCGGGCTGGCTGCGCTCGATGGCGGTGCGATCGACGGACCGCTGCTTGCCGGCCTGCTGCTGGCCGTGCTCGGCAGCTTCGAGGCTTCGGCCATGCTGGTGCGGAGCGCCACTCGCCTCGCGGGTGCGGCTGCCGCAGCTGATCGGTTGCACGCCATCGCGACCGGCGTTCCGGCGGTGTCCGAACCCGTGTCGCCGGTGCCGCTTCCACCCGGTGGCGATGTTTGCTTCGAGACTGTCCGCTTCGGCTATGATCCCGACCGTCCGGTCATCGGCCCGATCGACCTGACTGTCGGCGAAGGCCAGTGCGTTGCGATCACCGGCCCGAGTGGCGCCGGCAAGTCGACACTCGCGCATCTGCTTGTTCGCCTCGCCGATCCCGACGCAGGCGTGGTGCGCATCGCCGGCCGCGACATTCGCGACGTGGCGACGGCGGATCTGCGCCGACGCGTGGCGATGATGACGCAGGATGCGCCGGTCTTTCTTGATACCGTCCGCGCCAACCTGCTCGTCGGGCGCCATGAGGCAAGCGATGCCGAGTGCTGGCAGGCCCTCGAGGCCGTTCGCCTCGCCCACGTGGTGCGCGAACTGCCGCAGGGTCTCGACACGCAGCTCGGCGAGGCCGGGCGCACCCTGTCGGCCGGGCAGGCGCGCCGCATCGGGCTGGCCCGCACCCTGCTGTCGGACGCGCGGATCATCGTTCTCGACGAGCCGACCAGCGGCCTCGACCACGAGACCGAGACGGCGTTCCTCGCCGAGCTGCCGGAAATGCTGCGCGGCCGTACCGCCATCGTCATCACCCATGCCGGGGTGCCGAAGGCGTTCGACCGCGTCTATGCCGTGAAGGCGGGCCGCCTAAGCGAGGCAGCCAGGATAGGGGGCTGACGCCCCCTTACTTCGCGGACACCGTGCTGCGCTGCGCCCACGCGAGCGTGATGGCGAGCAGGGTGAAGGCGGCGATGACGGCGCTCACGAAGATGATGGTTTCGGTGGGCATTGGCAGTCTCCTCGTTGGACGAGGCGACCACAGCATCACCGGGACGCTAGGATGTTGATCTGGATCAAGAAACCACGATCACCCGGGTACCGGTGGGCACGCGGTTGTAGAGATCGATGATGTCCTGGTTGATGAGTCGCACGCAGCCCGACGAAACGCTCTGGCCGATCGTATAGGGCTCGATCGTGCCGTGCAGGCGGAAATGCGTGTCCTTGCCGTTGCGGTAGAGATAGAGCGCGCGCGCCCCGAGCGGGTTCTTGAGCCCGCCGTCCATGCCCGCCGCCACCGGGCCGTAGCGTTCGGGCTGGGTCTTGATCATGTTGGCGGTCGGCGTCCAGCGTGGCCACTCCGCCTTGCGTGCGATGGTCGCGGTGCCACGGAAGTTGAGACCTTCCTCGCGGCCGACACCGACGCCGTAGCGCATGGCACGTCCGCCCGACTGCACGAGGTAGAGGAACCGGTCGGTCGTGTTGACGACGATGGTTCCCGGCGCCTCGTTGCCGGAATAGTCGACCTCCTGGCGCCAGAACTTCTGCGGGATCCTGCGGATGTCGATGCCCGGGATGGTGAAGCCGTTGTCGACGCGGGTCGAGTAGTGGCTCGCCCAAGGCTCGTCGACCTGGATGACAAACTGGTTGTTGTCCAGGCGGGTCTTGCCGGTGGAGGAGCAGGCGCTGAGGGCCAGTGCGGCACCTCCGGCGAGGAACAGGCGGCGGGTGGTCAAGATGGTCTCGCGAGTGGCTGAACGTCGAAGCGCCTAACAACAGTCCGTTAACGAACTTGTCGAGTGCGCCCGCGCCACATCCGCCAGCGAAAACGGATCACGCTTTCGTGGGGTGAGGGCAGGCGCGAGTACTAGAGCCTTGTTTTACCGACCGTCTTCTGTCCGGGGCATCGCGTCGAATGCTCTCATCACCACAGCCAGCGTGGCGCGGACATGGGCCGTGTTGATGCGTGCGGCGGCCTCGGCATCGCGCCGGCGGAAGGCCTCGAGCAGGGCATGGTGCTCGGTCCGGACGCGCTGCGCAAAGCTCATGTCGCGCCCGCCTCCGCTGTTCATCAGGCCCTCGCTCAGCCCGTAGTAGCGCGAGATCAGCCCGGCGGCCTCGAGGTTGCCGCCATGCGTGTTGATGAAGCGGTGGAAGGCGTGGTTGGCCGCATCGATCGCGGCCCAGTCCATCGTCGCGGTTGCCTCGTCGTGCTCTTCCTGCAGCGCTTCCAGCTGCCGGATGGCCGAGAGCGAAGCTTCCTCGGCGAACTGGCGGGTGAGGTAAGTCTCGAGGGCCTCGCCGATCTCATGGGCGTGGGTGAGGAGGTTGCGGTCGAGCGCCCGGACGCGCGCGCCGGCATTGGGAATCATCTCCACCAGCCCCTCGCCTTCGAGCTGTTGCAGTGCTTCGCGCACCGGCTGCACGCTGACGCCATAGCGCTCCGCCAGCGCCGTCATGGTCAGCCGCCCGCCCAGCGGATGCGCGCCGGCTATGATCTCGTTGCGGATCAGATTGGTGACGCGCTGGTAGGTGGTCTCCACCTTGCCCTCGTTCCGGGTCGTCGGCTTGGCTGGTTGGGCAGGCATGCTCACCCCTCACGCGAGGATTCGACTGAAGTCCGATCGTATACGATATTGACAGATTTGATACGATCTCGCACGCTCCATCTCAAGACGGACTGGCAGAGTGGAGGCCACGCCGTTGTGGGAGGAGCATTGCAGCGCCACCGGCCGTTCGTCGCGCGCCGGACGCGAGCGTTGCTGCTCTTCGAGTAGAGGGCAGCATGGATCGCAACAGTTTCCGCGGCATCTTCGTCATCGTCACGACGCCGTTCACGCACGACGCCAAGCTCGACGAAGCGGGGCTCGAGAGCACGATGGAATTCTGCCTCGCCGCCGGGGTGCATGGCGTTGTCGCCAATGCGCTGGCGAGCGAGGGCGGCTACCTGAACGAGGCGGAGCGCCGGCGGGCGGCCGAGATCGTTGTCGGGGCGGTGAAGGGCAAGGTGCCGGCGATCGTCGCCGTATCCGCCCCACACCATTCGATCGCCGCGGACTACGCCCGCCAGGCCGAAGCGATCGGCGCCGATGCGGTGATGTCGCTACCGCCGACGCTGCACCCCGCTACACCGGCCGAGATCAGGGCGCACTACCGCGCCATCGCAGCGGCGACCTCTCTGCCTCTGGTGCTGCAGAACGTCGCCGGGCAAGGCGCCTCGCCGATGAGCGCGAGCCTCTTGGCCGAACTGGTCGACGAGATCCCGAATGCCCGCTTCATCAAGGAAGAGTCGGGCTATCCCGCCCAGACCGTCGGCGAGATCCTGCGCCTCTGCGGCGACAAGGTTGAAGGCGTGATGGGCGGCAAGGCCGGTAAGACCCTGATGGAGGAGGTCCGCCACGGCGTTTCCGGCACCATGCCGGCCTGCGAGATCGCCGACGTCCACGTCGCACTCTGGAACGCCATCGAAGCCAAGGAAGACAAGCGCGCCCGCAACATCTTCCAGCGCCTGCTGCCGCTGCTCGACATGGAGAGCAACTACGGCATGCCGCTGATGAAGGAGGTGCTGAAGATGCGCGGCGTCATCGGCAGCTCTGCCGTCCGCCAGTCCGGCTTCCGCGCCCTCGACGATCAGGCGCGCGAAGAGGCGGCGACCATCATGGACGACCTCACCGAATTCATGCTGCCGGCCTACCGGCACCGCCGCTAACCAGGAACGAGCGATGAGCACGATCGAGAACGCCATCAACCGCAACTCGCAGCCGACCGAGCTGCGCATCACCGACATGCGGCTCGCCGTCGTGGCGGCCAACTACGATTACCCAATCCTCAGGATCGACACCAATCAGGGTGTCTATGGCCTCGGCGAAGTGCGCGATGCCGGCCATGCCGTGAATGCGCTGCAGTACAAGTCGATCCTCGTAGGGCAGAACCCCTGCAACGTCGACATGATCTTCCGCGCTATCAAGCGCTTCGGCAACTGGGGGCGCGAGGGTGGCGGCGTCTCGGGCATCGAGATCGCGCTGATGGACCTGATCGGCAAGATCTACGGCGTGCCCTGCTACCAGCTGCTCGGTGGCAAGTACCGCGACAAGGTCCGCCTCTACGGCGACACCCCGACCCCGGACGATCCGACCCCCGAGGATTTCGTCGCGGCGGTGAAGGGCCGGCGCGCCCGCGGCCTCACCTGGATCAAGTTCGACCTCCGCCCCAGCCTGTTCGAAACCGGCGAGCATCCGCTGATCGGCCATGATGCCCCGCACGAAACCGATTTCGACATGGGCAAGTGGTTCAAGACTCCCATGGCCGGTCGCGGCGTGAAGCTTACCGACAAGACCATCGAGCAGGCCGCCCATGTCGTCGCGGAAGTTCGCAAGGCTGTCGGCAATGACGTGCAGATTTGCGTCGACCACTTTGGCGAGGGCTACCTTACCGCCGACGAGGTGATCCGGCTCGGCAAGGCACTCGAGCCCTACGACCTCGCCTGGATGGAAGACCCGGTGTCGCGCTTCGACATCCCCGGCCACAAGCATGTGTCGGACGCTCTGCTGACCCCGATCGCGGCCGGTGAGGACTGGTACCTGCGCGACGGCTTCCGCGAGGCGATCCGCACCCGCGCCGTCGACATCGTTCACCCGGACCTCTTGACCTCGGGCGGGCTGATGGAGACCAAGCGCATCTCCGACGATGCCGAGGAGGAGGGCATCCCGACCGCGCTCCACTGCGCCGGCTCGCCCATCGGCTTCATGGCCAACATCCACACGGCGGCGGCGATCTCGAGCTTCCTCGCCTGCGAGCACCACGGCCTCGACCTGCCGTTCTGGGAGAGCCTCGTCACCGGGCTCGCGCCGGACTACATGGCCGATGGCTTCGTGAAGGTGCCGGAAAAGCCGGGCCTCGGCATCGACCTCAACCTCGATGCGATCGAAGAGAATCTCCGGACGCCGGGAACGATGTTCCTTCCCACGGACGAGTGGAACACGCCAAAGCTGGGCTTCTGGCGCCCGGACAACCGCTGGCCCGAATAGGCGTCAGCCCGCGAGCGTATCGACCTTGCGGAGGGTGGGGAACAACCGGGACCAGGCCAGCACCACGGCGATGGTTCCCAGCCCGCCCACCGCCACGGCCAATACCGGCCCCATGAGGCCGGCCGCAACGCCGGCACGGAACTCGCCGAGCTGGTTCGATGCGCCGATGAACAGCGAGTTCACGGCATTCACCCGGCCGCGCATCTCGTCCGGCGTTAGCAGCTGCACCAGCGAAGAGCGGATCACGACGCTGATCGTATCGGCCGCGCCCAGCGTCAGCAGTATGACGACCGACAGGACGATGTTGGTGGAGAAGGCGAAGACGATGGTCGCGAGCCCGAACACCCCGACCGCCCACAGCATGGTGATGCCGACGCTGTGCTTGAGCGGGAAGCGCGCGAGATAGAGCGACATGGCCACTGCGCCGATGGCCGGTGCGGTGCGGAGGAACCCCAGCGCCCACGGGCCGGCCATCAGGATGTCGCGCGCATAGACCGGCAGCAGCGCGGTGGCGCCGCCGAGCAGCACGGCGAAGAGGTCGAGCGAGATGCAGCCCAGCATCAGCGGCCGGCTCTTGATGAAGGCGATGCCGGCAAACACCGATTCCAGCGTCACCGGCGTGCGCTTCAGCTGGTTTGCCGGCGCAGGTATGGCGACGACGTTGAAGCTGGCGATGACAAAGCAGAGCGCCGAGAAGGCGAACGGCACGACCGCGCCGAAGCCATAGAGCACGCCACCGATCGCCGGCCCGAGCACCATGGCGGTCTGCATCACCGAGGTCGAGGTGGCGACGGCGCTTTGCAACTGCGTGGTCGGCACGATGCTCGGCAGCAGCGCCGCCATGGTCGGGCGCTCGAAGGCTTGCGCGGCCCCCATCAGCGCGACGCCGACAAAAATGCCCCAGGTCGGCAACCAGCCCTGCCACACGCCGAGCGCAATGCCGCACATCACGACAGCTTCGATCACCTGGCAGATGAAGGCGATCCGGCGCCGGTCGAACTGGTCTGCCACCTGTCCGGCGACGAGGGTGAGCACCAGCATCGGCATGAACTGAAACAGGCCCACCAGTCCGAGGTCGAACGGGTTGCGCGTCCGGTCGTAGACCAGCCAGCCGATGGCGACCGCCGACCCCTGGAACGCGATCGAGGAGAGCGCGCGCGAGGAGAGGAAATGGCGGAACGGAATCGAGCGGAGAACGTGCGGGGCGGGGTCTGTCATATGACAGTCTGGATGGCATGTCGGCCACGCCGACACAATCGAGACGTTGCGCCTATCCCCCTTGAGAGACCACCAAAATCCGGCTTGCCGATGGGTCGTCATGGCGGCATGAGGGGGCGCAATGCGAGGGAGCGACATGGGCAGCAGATATTGGGGCGTGGCGGCAGCATGAGGCGTGGTCGGACACTGCCGGAGGGTCTCGACCGGCTAGATCGCAGGCTGCGGCAACTGGCGTTGCGCGCGGCCGCGGGCGTCGCGGAGCGCACGCACGACTCCGACGACCTGCCGGACGGGCAACTGCTCTGGTCGAAGGGCATCGCGCAGCTCTGCGACATGGCGGGACCGCCGGGCTACTGGGCCCAGCACACCGAGCTGATCCAGCCCGGGGACGTGATGACGGGTTCGTTTGCCGGGGCTGCCGGCGTGGTCTGGGTCCGGCTGGGGACACGCTCCCGCGAGGACGAGGCAGTCGACATCGACGCCTTCGCCGCGCACGTGCTGCCCACCATCACCCGGCCCTTCGTGCTGCTCACCACCGACGGGGATTCGTCGGTGCCGTTCGAGTTGCCCAAGGACACGGTCGACCGGCTGCTGGCCTCGCCCTGGCTCAAGGCCTGGTACACGCAGAACTGCGTCGTCACCGACCATCCGGTGATCCGGCCGTTCCCGATCGGGCTTGCGCTGCACGTCCCGAGGCCTTTCGGCAGCCCGCGGAAATCCGCCGAGCAACTCCGCGCGCTGGCCATGGCGGCGCGACCGGCCGCTGAGCGGCCGCCGATACTCTATTCCGATATCGGTATCAGCCCCGCATCGGGGGAGCGGCGGATAGCATTGGCGCTGCTGAACAACGCCCCGCACGCCTTCGTCCAGTCGCGGCGCATCACCCAGTGCACGACCTGGCGACGCTATGCCGGGAGCCGGTTCGTGCTCAGCCTCAGGGGGAACGGGCTCGATTGCTACCGGACCTGGGAAGCGCTGTACCTGGGGGCCATTGTCGTTACCACCCGCTAGAGCCTAGACCCGCTGTACGAGGGCCTGCCCGTGGTGCTGATCGACCGGCTGGAGGAGCTGACCGATCCGGAAAACCTCGTCCGCTGGTCGGAAAGCCACCTGCCACTCACCGATCGCGAGCAGGTCTGGCAGCACCTCGACGCTCGCCGCTGGATGGACCGCCTGCGCCAGCACCTCCCATCCCCGGTGCAATAGTATCGGCTCACGGTCATGTGAACGGCCCAGTATAGAAGCGTTCCAGACTGGGTCGATTCTTGTTGACCTTGCGTCTCAGGTTTACCTAATCCGGACCCCGCCCAGGTTCTCCCGGAGGTTCGAGATGAAGTTTCGCCTATCACTGCTTGCCGGCATTGCGCTCGCTGCATTCACCCTGCCCGCCATGGCACAGGACGAGGGTATTCTCGTCTACAACGCCCAGCACGAGTCGCTGACACAGGAATGGGCCGACGCCTTCACTGCCGAAACCGGCATCAAGGTGACCATCCGCCAGGGCAGCGACCTCGAGGTCGGCAACCAGATCCTGCAGGAAGGCGCGAACTCGCCTGCCGACCTGTTCCTCACCGAGAACTCGCCGGCCATGGTGCTGGTCGACAACGCGGGCCTGTTCGAGCCCCTGCCGCAGGACGTCCTCGATCTCGTCCCGGTCGAGTATCGTCCGGCCAACGGGCACTGGACCGGCATCGCCGCCCGCTCGACCGTTTTCGCCTACGACACCCGCAAGCTCGATGCCGGCACCCTGCCCAAGTCCATGCTCGATCTCGCCGATCCCTCATGGAAGGGCCGCTGGACCGCTTCGCCGAGCGGCGCGGACTTCCAGGCCATCGTGGGTGCGCTGCTTGCCCTGAAGGGCGATGAGGCGACGTCGGCCTGGCTGACCGCCATGAAGGAAAACGCCACGCCGGTTCGCGGCAACCGCGCCGCCATGGCCGCGGTGAACAAGGGCGAATTCGATGGCGCAGTGATCTACCACTACTACTGGTTCGGCGATCAGGCCGGCACCAAGGAAAACAGCGGTAACGTCGCGCTGCACTACTTCAAGGGCCAGGACCCGGGCGCGTTCGTCTCGATCTCGGGTGGCGGCGTGCTGGCATCCTCCAAGCACAAGGATGAGGCAACGCAGTTCCTCAAGTGGATCGCCGGCCCCGGTGGCCAGAAGGTGCTGCGGGAGGGGACCTCGTTCGAATATGCCATCGGCGTCGGCGAAGCCGCCAATGCCGCGCTGGTCCCGCTCGCTGAGCTTGAGGCGCCCGAGCTTGACCCGACCAAGCTCGACAGCGCAAAGGTCACTGAACTCATGACTGCGGCGGGCCTGCTCTAGGGAGCCGGACCGCAACCACTGGCGGGGCGGCACTTCCGGGCCGCCCCGCTGCTTCGAGGGCATATTGACTGACGCAAGTGAAGCCAGACTGTCGCTGACGACCCGGCGCGTGACCGGAAGCGGCTTCGCCTTGCTGGGTGCAACCTTTGTCGCCCTCGCGAGCCTCGTGCCACTCGGCTTCATCGCCACCGTGGCGATCACCAGCGGCTGGGACGAAGTGGTCCGGCTGGTTATCCGCCCCAAGGTCGGCGAGCTGCTGCTCAATACGCTCTGGCTCGAACTGCTGACCGTGCCGCTCTGCATCGTGCTCGGCGTCACGCTGGCCTGGCTGACCGAGCGCACGAAGCTGCCCGCCGCGGGCGTCTGGGCCGGGTTGATGGTGGCGCCGCTGGGTGTTCCCGCCTTCGTGCAGAGCTATGCGTGGAGCAGCATTCTTCCCTCGTTCCACGGGCTTGCCGGCGTCGTCACCATCGCGATCATCGCCTACTTCCCGTTTGTCTACCTGCCGGTCGCGGCGCAGTTGCGACGGCTCGATCCGGCGCTCGAGGACAATGCCGCCTCGCTTGGCTTGCGGCCCGCGGCGGTGTTCTTCCGGGTGATCCTGCCGCAGCTGCGGCTGTCGATCTGCGCCGGCGGGTTGCTGGTGGGTCTGCACCTTCTCGGCGAGTACGGGCTCTTCGTCCTGATGCGCTACGACACCTTCGCCACGGCCATCGTCGACCAGTTCCAGTCGGTCTATGACGGTCCCTCGGCGAACCTGCTCGGCGGAGTGCTGGTTCTCTGCTGCCTCGTGCTGCTGGGTGGCGAGGCGTTGGCTCGCGGCGATCGGCGCTATGCCCGCGTCGGCTCGGGCTCGGCCCGCAGCGTCGTGCCGGTGGCGCTGGGCCGCTGGACGGTTCCCGCCATTCTGCTGCTTTGCACCGTCGTGGTCGCGGCCCTGGGAGTGACCTTCGTCACCCTTGGCCGTTGGCTCTGGCATGGCGGTCTCGGCGTCTGGAAGCTCGACCAGGTCGGGGCAGCGCTGGGGCAGACGGTGCTCTATGCGGTGCTGGCCGGCATCGTCGCGACCGCACTGGCCATGCCCATGGCCTGGATCGCGGTGCGCGCGCCGGGGCGCTGGCAGCGGGTGCTCGAGGCATGCCATCTCTATGTCGGCGCGCTGCCCGGCATCATCGTGGCGCTGGCGCTGGTGGCGATAACGGTGCGGGTCGCCCTGCCGCTCTACCAGACCGTGGCGACGCTGGTCTTTGCCTATGCCCTGATCTTCCTGCCGCGCGCGCTGACGGGGCTCCGTTCCTCGATCGCGCAGGTGCCGGTCGAACTCGAGCGTGCCGCGATGAACCTCGGCCGCCCGCCGGTTGCCGCCGTCTGGCAGGTGACGATGCGGCTCGCATCGCCGGGCATCGCCGCGAGCATCCTGCTCGTCGCGCTGGGCGCCGCCAACGAACTGACGGCGACCCTGATGCTGGCACCCAACGGCACGCGTACGCTGGCGACAAAATTCTGGGCGCTGACCAGCGAGATCGACTATGCCGGAGCCGCGCCCTATGCGGTGCTGCTCATCCTTGTTTCAATGCCGCTGACGCTGCTGCTGCGTCGCCAGTCCAACCGGGCGATCGGACAATGACCCTGCTTTCGCTGACCGGCATCACGCGCCGCTACGGCAATGTCGTTGCGCTCGACAATGTCGATCTCGAAGTCGCCAGCGGCGGACTGACTGCGATCGTCGGCGCTTCGGGTTCGGGCAAGACCACGATGCTGCGCCTGATCGCCGGGTTCGAGCCGCCCGATGCCGGCCGTATCGGGCTGGGGGGACAGGTCCTCGCCAATGGCCACGACTATGTCCCGGCCCACCGGCGGGGGATCGGCCTCGTCGCGCAGGAGGGAGCGCTGTTTCCGCATCTGACCGCCGGCGCCAACATCGCCTTCGGCATGGATGGTGGCGAACACGCCCGGCGCGTCGAGGAACTGCTGCGGGCCGTCGAACTCGACCCCGCGCTGGCCCATCGCATGCCGCACGAACTCTCGGGCGGCCAGCAGCAGCGCGTGGCGCTGGCCCGGGCGCTTGCCCGCCGCCCGACGCTGATGCTGTTCGACGAACCCTTTTCCGCGCTCGATGCCGGGCTGCGCACCAATATGCGCGAGATGGTGAAGGCGCGCCTTGCCGCCGACGGGATCACCGGCATCCTCGTGACCCACGACCAGCAGGAGGCGCTGAGCTTTGCCGACCAGCTGGTCGTGCTCGAGCAGGGCCGGATCGTGCAGGCGGGCGATCCGCGCGAACTCTACCTGCAGCCGCGTACCGAAAGCCTCGCGCGCTTCCTCGGCGATGCGGTCGTTATCGACGCCGACGTGGCGGACGGCGAGGCGGTGACACCGCTGGGCCGGCTCAAGGTCGGCCGCGTCGTCGCCCCCGGGCGGACGAGGTTGCTGCTGCGGCCAGAACAGATCCGGCTCGTCCCCTGGGTCGAGGGCCAGCCGACGGCGGAGATCCTTTCCGCCTCGTTCGAGGGCCCCATCACCGTGGTGACCTTCCGTGCCGATGGCGCGACCTTCACCATCAAGTGCTCGAGCGCCGAGGCGCCGGTGCAGGGCCGGGCCTCGATCGTCGTTCTCGGGACGGGCCACACGATGTCACCCAGCTGATCGAGCCTGCTTTTTTCTCATGGTTTCGCCCTTAGTCCCATTCCATCCCGCCGCGGAATATGGCTTATGGGCGCAACTGGTATGGTAGGGCTAAAGAGGAGGCTCCCCCGATGAAGATTACCGATCTCAAATGCGCGATCATCGCCAACAGCCCGGTGATCCGGATCACCACGGATGAAGGCATCACCGGCTGGAGCCAGATCGAGACGCCAAAGCCCTACGTGAAGCCGCAGGTGCTGGACCTGAAGAACTGGATCGTCGGTCAGGACCCGCGCGACGTCGAGCGCGTCATGCGCCGCATCCGCGTACGCGGCGGCTTCAAGCCGTTCGGCTCGGCCGTCAGCGCCATCGAACATGCGCTCTGGGACATCGCCGGCAAGGCCCTGAACGCGCCGGTCTACCGCCTGCTCGGCGGCAAGGTGCGCGACCAGGTCCGCACCTATCGCACGCTGTATCAGGCCGAAGTTCCGGGTGGCGCCGATCACTCCCCGGCCGGCTACAAGCGCTGGGCAGAATACGGCAAGTCGCTGAAGGGTGAGTTCACCCTGTTCAAGCTGCCCACCGCCTTCCACTCGTCGATGGTCCGGGACTTTCCCGACTACTTCTATGGCGAGGTCCAGAAGGATGCGCCGTACCCGTACCCGCACAAGGGCACGATGACCAAGGAAGGCCTCGATCACCTCGTCGCCTGTGTCACCGCCGCCCGCGAGACGCTGGGCGCAGGCTACAACACCGCCGTCGATGCCGGTCCCGGCTTCATGCCGCTCGATGCGCTGCGCTTCGCCAAGGCTGTCGAGCACCTGCACCTGATGTGGATCGAGGACACCATCACCGGTGACTACTCGCCTTACGTGAACCCTGACGTCTACCGTGACGTGACCCATGCCACGACGACGCCGATCCACACCGGCGAGCAGATCTACCTGCGCCAGCACTACAAGCAGCTGATCGAGACCCATGCGGTCAACGTCATCGGCCCCGACCCCTGCGATGTGGGCGGCCTCGCCGAGATCAAGTGGGTGGCCGAGCACGCCGACCTCCACGGCATCGCCATCGCGCCGCACGGCACCGCCAACGGTATCCTTGGCCTCGCCGCGCTGATCCAGGTTTGCGCCACCATGCCGGACAACCTGATCGCGTTCGAGTACCCGGCCCGCTTCGAGCCCTTCTGGTACGACATCACGGAAGGCTTTGAGGGCATGCCGGTCAAGGGCGGCCTGATCGACGTTCCGGATCGTCCGGGTCTCGGTGTCAACCTGATCGCCAAGGAAGCCAAGAAGTACCTGACCGACGGCGACGAGAATTTCTTCGACTGACGCTGGTTCGATTGCTGACAAAAACGCCGGCTGCTCACGCGGCCGGCGTTCTTGCATATGGGTGGCGCGCCGCTAGGTGGGCTGCGTCGAGCGCGACCTGGCGATGAGTTCCTCGATCACGTAGTGCTTGCCAAGCTGGTCGATGATGTCGACCACCGAGCCGCCGGCGTTGTGGATCTCGCGATAGGCCGCGATCGCTTCTTCGACTGTCGTCGCGGGCCTCGTCGCTGATCCGCTCGACATTCGATACCTCAGAAAAAACGGCATCGCGATTGCCCCAGGCTCTGGGTGGCCCAGACCAAAAACATACCAGTGGGGTTTTGGTTGCACTGGGGAGAGGAAAATCCTCTTGGTCGTCAGGCGCGTTCGGTGTCGCGCATCAGCTCGATGGTTTCCTGCAGCTGGGCCGATAGCCGGGCGTACGACTTGTGCAGGTCGTCGATCACCCCGTGCGGCGGTTCGCCGGCCAGCGCGACACGCATCGCTTCCTCCTGCTTCCTGATCTCCTCCAGCAGAGCGACGGCCGACGAGCGCGCCGCGTCACGTTGCTCGGCGCTGAGGTAGGACGAGGCGAGCAGGCCGCGATAGCGGGCCGCCTCGATGTTCCAGGCGCCGACCGGCTTGACGAAGGGTGCCGCAGCTACGCGCGCGGCGCGCTTGGCCAGAATGTGCGGGGCGGAGTCTCGTTTGGTGTCGCTCATCGTTCGATCAGTCCTTGTTCGGCAAGCCGGGAGACGGGCACCGTGGCCAGCCGTCTGCCGGCTTCGTCGGCGATTTCTATGGAATAGTCGGTCACGTCACCGTCGAGCGCTCCCTCGTCGAGCAGCGATTGCGCATCGCGGATTGCCCAGGCCCAGGCCGACGAAAGACCGGTGAGATCCTTGCCTTCGTGGTCGAGGAACAGCACGCCACCGCGGCGGACGTGAAAGAAGAAGTGCTTCATCGCGCTCACCACATCGTAGAAAGGGCCGATCCGGTTCCGATCGCGAGAATGACGGAAAGGATCACCACGGCCAGCGCGCCCACCCACCAGGCAGTCCTTCTCGGACGGGTCGTTCTTTGTGCAGGGTCAGCCAACGGGCCTCCTTGCAAGCTGCGGCACGGATTGTGCGGCCTCTCGAGGCAATGCAGGTCACGCGGCCAGACCGTCGAGAGGTCTTGCCGGCTCTCCCCGAATGGGGTGCATTGTTGCGGGCTTGCTATGTACCAACAGCGCCCTATCCCGCCCCAAGTCAAAGAAATAGCAAGTTAGCGTACTACTCACTCGGCTAACGTTGCCCATCCGCCTAACTCGGCTCCGGCAGGTCGGCAGGCCCAGTCCGCAACGCGGAAAATCCCCGCTGGGAACAGCGAGGATTGTCGCGCGCGGCAGCTTCTAGGCCGCCTTGAGGTTGACCTGCGAGACCGCGAGCGTGCTCAGCTTCTTGTCGGTGGCCTCTTCTTCCTTGAGCGTCGCATCGAACAGCGCCACCACGTCCTTGAGGCCGAGCTGCTGCGCCCATGTCTTGAGCGTGCCGTAGCGTGCGATCTCATAGTGCTCGACGGCCTGCGCCGCAGAGACGAGGCCCGCATCGAGCGCAGGCGTTCCGGCAAAGTCCTCCATGATCGACTTGCCTTCCTCGATGATGCCGAGGATTGCCTCGCAGGTCTTGCCGCGGGCCGGCTTGCCGATCAGTTCGAACACCTGCTCGAGCCGTTCGACATGGCCTTCGGTCTCTTCGAGGTGCTTTTCGAAGCCGGCCTTCAGTTCGGGCGTCTGTGCCGCCTTGGCCATCTTGGGCAGCGTCTTCACGATCTGCTTTTCGGCGAAATAGATGTCCTTGAGCGTGTCGAGGAACAGGTCGTCGAGGGTCTTTTCGGTGGCCATGTGAATTCTCCGGTGTGGGTTTGAATGACGCTGGCAGGGAAAGTTCCGAAAGGGCGGGGAGTTCCCTCGCGCCACAGCCACGGGGTAGGCGCCAAAAAGGACAAGGCCGCCTCCGGGGGAGACGGCCTAAGGTTTCCTGGACTGACGTTCTTGGGGGCGCCGCACCAGTCCAGCATGAATGTGCTCGCGACCGTTAGGTTCCACCGCGGGGGAGTCATCGCCGGCACCGGCGATCGCGCGGCTGGTGGGTCGAAGTAGCCTCGATTCAGGCGAACGCACTCCAGCCGGCCCAGGTAGAGAATTGTCGATACTATTCAGTAATATAGACGGATCGGTGCCAAATGGCACGGGCCGCAAGTACTTCCGATCTCCTCGTAAGTCGTATAATGTTTCGAGTGCCGCAGCCGGGGGGCTAGGTATCAACTCGTTCTGAGCGAGGGCCCCAAATGGAACATCTCTTCCGCTTTGTTCTCACCCGTCCTGCCGACACCGCCGCCGACCGGCCGCCGCCCGTACTGCTCGCCCAGGAAACCGACTTCCAGGTCGCTCTCGCCCAGGCGCTGGCGCAGCCGAACAACAAGCGCGAGGCGACCAAGCAGGTGGCGCGCAAATACGTCGCTTCGCCCGCCTTCGTGGGTGGCGTCGCCGGCGAACACGCCGCTGCGCTCGCGGCCCTCGATGCCGCGCTCGATCGGCTCGAAGGCGAAGAGGCGGTGACCAACGCCGCCGTGGCCAAGGCCATCAAGGAGGCATTCGGGCGTGCGCCGGCCGAACTGCGGGACAATGGGACGGTCGCCTCTGCGATTGCGCCGCTCAAGGACAGCCTGGTCGCGATCAAGCTCCTGCCCGAGGAACACCACCGCCCCGTGCAGCAGCTGACCGACGAGCTGCGCAATCTCGAAGTCATCGACGCGGTGCTGGACGACCCGGCATTTCCCGGCACCGGTGCGACGCTGAGGGCGTTCCGGCGGCGGCCGCTGCAACTGCCGGGCGACGCTGAGCTGAAGTCGATCCTCTCGACCCGCGAGAAGCAGAAGCAGCTGGCCGAACAGCAGAAGGCCGAGGACGAGAAGCGCCGCAAGGCCGCCGAGGCGCGGCTCGACCTCTACAAGCGCCTCACCAAGGCGGTGGAGGAACTGGTCAAGCTCAGCTCCGACAATATCCAGACCGGCCCGCAGGAGGGCCACGGCGGCTTCCTGCCACCGGCTGATATCCGACCGACAAACGTCCTGGTCCAGGACATGGCGCTCAGGCAGTCGCTGACCAAGCTCGACATGACCGCGGTGCGCGAGGGCCCGACGCTGCGCGAGGCGGCCCTGCAGCCGATCGCGCAGATCAAGTTCCAGCGCGAGGTCCTGCCGGCCATCCCGCGGCTGCTCGCCGGCTCGCCGGTGTTCAAGCCCATCACGGCCGAACTGTTCGGCTTCAGGCTCAAGGACACCGCCAGCAAGCATCTCTGCGAGGGCACGCTGGAACTGCTGAAGCAGCGGGGCCTCGTGCTGACCGCGCAGCCGCTCGATGACATCGTCCGGGCGCTCAGGACCGAGCTGGCCGACCTCAGCAACGAACTCGACGCCACCCTCGGCCGCGCCACGGACCATACGTTCAAGCGCGTCGGCACCCAGATGGTGATGATCTCCACCCCGGCGGCGAGTGCCTGGAACCAGCTGGTCGTCGGCAATATGCTCGATGCGACGCTCTTTCCGTTCCCGTTCCCCTTCCCGGCTGACAACCGGGTCCCCAGTTCGCACGGCGATATCGCCCCGGCCGGGGTCGCTGACCTGCTCGTCGTCAAGCAGCAGCTCGTCGGCTACGAGGGCGCCGACGTCGCCCATATCGAGAACGTGCTGAAGGGCGAGAGCAAGTCGCGCGAGCACAGCACGCGGCGCGAGACCGAGGAGTTCAGCTTCATCGAGACCGAGACCACCACCTCGGAAGAGCGTGAACTCGAATCGACCACCCGTTTCGAGATGTCGCAGGAGACCAGCAAGACGCTGAAGGAAGACGCCGCCATCAAGGGCGGGCTGACGCTTTCGGGCAAGTACGGCCCGACGGTCGAGTTCTCGGCCTCGGCCGAGGCCTCGTACAGCACCAGCAAGCAGGAAGCGACCAAGTCGGCGTCCCGCTTCTCGCAGGACGTCACCGAGCGGAGCGCCACCAAGGTGACCGAGCGCGTACTGGAACGCGCCTCGCTCAAGGTCACCAACGAGGTGATCGAGAAGAACACCCACGGCATCGACAACACCACCGGCGGCGGCCACATCTCCGGCGTCTACCAGTGGGTCAACAAGGTCTATCAGGCGCAGATGTTCAACTACGGCATCCGCATGATGTACGACTTCATGGTGCCGCAGCCGGCCGCCTTCCTGATCTCGAGCATGCAGCAGGCGCACGCCAACGCCATCGAGCTCAATAAGCCGACCCCGTTCACCCTCAGACCCGACCAGGTCCTCGAAAGCAACTACTCGGGCTGGGCCCAGCAATACGGCGCCGGCGACGTCACCCCGCCGCCCGAGATGTTTGTCACCAAGTCGCACAACCACGACGCCAATGCCGAAGACCGCAATGTCGAGTTCACCCACTCGACCCAGATCGCCCTCGACGACGGCTATCGCGCCATCCATGCCACGATCGGCTGCGTCCGCACGATCTGGGACGACGCATGGATCGTCGACACCGTGATCGGCTCGCGTCCTCACCGCTTCAGTTCTGGCTCGCCCTGGGTTTGGGGCACCGCGCTCGACAGCGAGACCGGCTCCGTGCCGCTGGCCGTGGTGACCGATCTCGTCGGCGACTTCGCGCTGGCGGTCGAGATCAAGTGCATTCGCACCGAGACCGCGTTCAAGAAGTGGCAGATCGACACCTGGTCCAAGCTCAACACCGCCTTCCGGGGGCGCATGGCCGAGTACGAGGAAAAGCTGAAAGCACTCGAGGTGCAGGCCGGCGTCCAGATCCGCGGCATGAACCCGCTGCTCAACCTCGAACTGATGAAGGACGAGCTGAAGAAGCACTGCCTCTCGATCCTCACCGAACAGCATTTCGACCTGTTCGATGCGGTGCAGATCGGCGGCGGCGGGGTCGAGCAGATCGACCTCTTCCAGAACGAGGCCGAGGGCCCTTATGTGCGATTCTTCGAGCAGGCCTTCGAATGGGAGCAGATGACCTGGCTCACCTACCCCTATTTCTGGGCCGGGCCGAAATCCGAGTGGCGCGACAGGCTCGCCTATGACGATCCCGATCCGGTGTTCAACCAGTTCCTCAAGGCTGGCTATTGCCGGGTGGTGGTCCCGGTTCGGCCGGGCTTCGAGGGGGCGGTGGACCACTTTACCACCTTCGGCGAAATCTGGAACGGCGGGCCGCTGCCCACCATCTCCAACCCGCTCTACCTGCCGATCGCCGACGAGATCGCCGAACGCCTGGACCGGCCGGGTGAGGAGATTCCGCAGGGCGACCCCTGGCTCGTCCGCATCCCGACCACGCTGGTGAAGCTCAGGGCCGACGACGCGCTGCCGGTCTGGCACCAGAACGAAGCCGGCCGGTGGGTGGAGCAATGATGCGGATGGCGGCGAGCGGCGAGTAATCCGCCATGGGCGACATTGCTCGCCACCGCAACATCTTCCTCAACACGCGGGAGGCCCTGCCCCCGCTGTTGCTGGATCGTGCCGGGGTGAAGCGCGAGGACCTGACCTATCTCGAGATGGGCAACTTCCTGACCGACGTGTCGCAGTTCCGCGACCCGGTCTGGTACATCCTCGCCAAGCGGACCATCTGGCAGGAGCACGTGCTCGACAAGACGAGCGACGTGACCACCCCGGCACGGGCCATCATCGCCGCGGCGGGTGGGGTCGGCGCCCTGATCGCGGGGGCGACCGGCCATCGCGGCGTGGCCCCGGGGGGGGGGGGCGGCCGGGGGGGGGGGGG
>JAEWLC010000021.1 GCA_023393475.1 Pseudomonadota bacterium | reverse complement strand
GTTGCGCTGCATGGTGCGCACCTTTTCGGGCCAGCGGTCGAGGCCATCGAGCGCCGACAACAGGTCCTCGGAATAGTCCGAGATTTTCAGGAACCACTGGGTCAGCTCGCGCTGCTCGACGACGGCGCCCGAGCGCCAGCCGCGGCCGTCGATCACCTGCTCGTTGGCGAGCACGGTCATGTCGACGGGGTCCCAGTTCACTTTGGACTTCTTGCGCGTGACGAGGCCGGCCTCGAGGAAGTCCAGGAACAGCTTTTGCTGCTGCTCGTAATATTCGACGTCGCAGGTGGCGAACTCGCGTGACCAGTCGAGCGCCAGCCCGATGGATTTCAGCTGCTTCCGCATCGCCGCGATGTTGGCGTAGGTCCAGTCCTTGGCCGGCACCTTATTCTGGCTGGCGGCGTTTTCCGCCGGCAGGCCGAAGGCGTCCCAGCCCATGGGATGCAGCACGTTCATGCCGCGGGCCCGCTTGTAACGGGCCAGCACGTCGCCCATCGCATAGTTGCGGACGTGGCCCATATGGATGCGCCCCGATGGATAGGGAAACATCTCGAGGACATAATAGCGCTCGCGCGTATCGTCGTTGCGGACGACAAAGCTCTGGCGTTCGTCCCACTGCTTTTGCCAGCGGGGCTCTTCAACGTGCGGGTTGTAGCGCTCGATAGTCCTGTTCACTTGAAGTCTCTCACGACGCAGACAGTTGCGTTTGGGGGGGATTTTGGTTAGCGGACCATCATCAGAAAAGCCAATTGTGGTCAACAGAAAGCAAGGCGTGGGCGACCTTTCCGGCAATGCCGCCGAGCGGCTCCAGGCAATCCGCGACCGGATCGAGCAGGCGCGGCGCCGTTTCGGCCCGCCACCGGACCATGTCGAGCTGATCGCCGTCAGCAAGACCTTTTCCGCCGACGAGGTCCGCCCCTTCCTCGATGCCGGGCAGCGCGTCTTCGGCGAGAACCGGGTGCAGGAGGCGCAGGCCAAGTGGCCCGAGCTCAGGGCATCTTATGACGGCATAGAACTGCACCTCATCGGGCCGCTGCAGACCAATAAGGCGCGCGAGGCCGTGGCACTGTTCGACGTGATCGAGAGCGTCGACCGCGACAAGCTCGCCGGCGTGCTCCGCACCGAGATGGATCGCGCCGGCCGGCAGCTGCCGGTGTTCGTTCAGGTCAATATCGGGCGCGAGGAGCAGAAGGCCGGCATCCCGCCCATGGAAGCGGTAGCGTTCGTCGAGCGCTGTCGCAGCGAGCACGGGCTCGATGTCGTCGGCCTTATGTGCATTCCCCCCGAAGGCGATCCACCCGGGCCCTATTTCGCGCATCTCGCTTCGCTGGCGCGCGACGCCCGGGTCGAAAAGCTCTCGATGGGCATGAGCAGCGACTTCGAGACGGCCATCGCCATGGGGGCGACCCATGTCCGGGTCGGCAGCGCCCTGTTCGGCTCGCGCAGCTAGGCACGGCCGGGCTGCTATGGCGGCATAGGAGTTTTCCCGCCTCACTTGCCCGACCACCGGCCCCAACCTCCCCCTTGACGGGGGAGGCAAGCGAAGCTTGGGAGCAAAGCGACCTAGCGAAGCTCGGAGGGGGTGTGGCCGGTGCTGGGTACCTGCCAAGCCCACCGTGTCATTCCCGCGAAAGCGGAACCCAGACGATGTCCCCGTGCACCGCATCCGTCATCCCCGTGCTTGACCAGGGGACCCATGGGATGCCGCGATATCACTCGGTCGAGGATCAAGTCCGCGGATGGCGACTGAGCGAGCGCTTGAACGAGCACGCAACTAGTCGCCAGTTCCGATTCCCATTGGGGCGGGTCCTCGTTGTCAGCGTCCCGTCAGCAGCGGCCGTCTATCGAATTTAGGCAGTCCGGCCTGAAACTTTGACGTGTCAAATCACGTTTATACTCGTGCCGCAGTGTAACGCCCTTTTGATTGGCGGCGCATCGAGGCGAGGCATAACTCAGGATTACAGGGCCGATGGCTTGGGGTAACACGATGAATAGACGACGTATTCTGATCGTTGATGACGATGCCGACCTGCGCAACACGCTTCTCGATCAGCTCAGCCCCTACCGCGAATTCGACCTCGTCGAGGCCGAGACCGCCGCGGATGCCCTCGGCAAGGTTCGCGGGGCCCATATCGACCTGATGCTGCTCGATGTCGGCCTGCCCGACATGGATGGCCGCGAGGCAGTGAAGATCCTGCGCCGCGAGGGTTTCAAGAGCCCGATCATCATGCTCACCGCCCAGGACAGCGACGCCGATGAAATTCTCGGACTCGAGTCGGGCGCCAACGACTACGTGACGAAGCCCTTCCGCTTCTCCGTGCTGCTGGCCCGCATCCGGGCCTCGCTGCGCCAGCACGACCAGAGCGAGGACGTGGTCTTCACCATCGGGCCCTACAGCTTCCAGCCGGCAGCCAAGATGCTGGAATCGCCGGATGGCCAGAAGGTGCGGCTCACCGACAAGGAAACGTCGATCCTAAAGTATCTCTACCGGCAGGGTCCCAAGACCATCACGCGCGAGATTCTGCTCAAGGAAGTGTGGGGCTACAACAACCGCGTCACCACCCACACGCTCGAAACCCATATCTACCGCCTGCGCCAGAAGATTGAGCGCGATCCGTCCAATGCCCGGCTCCTCGTGACGGAAGAGGGCGGCTATCGGCTGGTGCCCTAGAGGCGCCGCCGCCTGGCCGGGGCGCGGGGTACCCTCCCTCCCCGCGTCCCTGCTGGTTTTCATGCCGCTCGGTGTATAACCCCGCAGCTTTCTCCCGGTCTGGCCAAATTGGGTTCCTGACAGCGGGCAGAAATGCTCTATATCGGCTGGCGGATACGACCGGGCGCAGCAGGCGCCCGGGATTGAAGCGCGGTGCGGGAATAAGGGCGGGATGCAACTCGACGACGCTGCGACCATACTGGGACGTGCGGATTTCTTCGAAATCTGCGACGCCGAGCAGCGGCGTCTGCTCGCGTTCGCCTCGGAGCGCAAGAAGTTCCGGCCCAACTCGGTGATCTACGCTGCCGGCGATACGCCGGAGGGCGCGCATGTCCTCGTCTCCGGCACCGTGTCGAGCACCCAGGTCGGGGCCGAGAACAATCCCTATCTGGTGCACGAAGTCGGCTCGGTCCTCGGCGCGATGGGCCTCGTCATCGCCAAGCCGCGGCCGGTGACCATCAAGGCGGTCGACGCGGTCGAGACGCTGTTCGTGCCGCGCACGGCGTTCCTGAAGCTCGCCAACCAGTATCCGGACCTTGCGGCGCGCGCCGCCGACCGGATTCGCCGCGAGCTCACCGGTTATCTCGGCGCCAGCGAAGAGGCGCGCGGCGGGTTCAAGAAGGGCTGAGCCCGACCCGACGTTCCACGTGAATCACACCCGGAAATCGCTCAGGCGATCACGGCTTCCGCCTCGATCTCGACCAGCCAGTCCGGATCGACGAAGGCGCTGACCTGCATCAGCGTCGTCACCGGCCGGATCGTGCCGAAGACTTCGGCGTGAGCGCGGGCCGCATCCTTCCAGAGTGCGATGTCGGTGAGGATGATGCGGGTCCGCGTCACGTCCTCGAGCCGGGCGCCGGCATCGGCCAGCGCCTTGGCGACGATCTCGAGGCAGCGTTTCGTCTGGCCATAGACGTCGCCGATCGCCGCCGTGCCGCCTTCCGCCCTGATCGGGGCAGTGCCGCCGACCACGACGATGTTGCCGACGCGAACGGCACGGGAGAAGCCGATCACCGGTTCAAGATACGAGCCGGAGCTGACGAGCGAGCGGGACATCCAGGTAACCTCAGTCGAAGCGGGCAATGACGGGAACGTGGTCGGACGGTTGCGTCGTCCAGCCGCGGGCGGCGCGAATGATCTCGGCGCCGGAGGTGTGGGAGGCGATATCGGCCGTGGCCCAGATATGGTCGAGGCGGCGGCCCTTGTCGGCGGCATCCCAATCCTTGGCGCGATAGCTCCACCAGGAATAGAGCTTCTGGTCGGCCGGGAAGTATTTGCGCACCACATCGACCCAGCCGTGGCCGCCGGTCAGGAGTTCGTTCAGCGCCTCAGTCTCGGCCGGCGTATGGCTCACCACCTTCAGCAGCTGCTTGTGGCTCCACACGTCGTGCTCGAGCGGGGCGATGTTGAAGTCGCCGCAGATCAGCTGGCGCTCCCTGAAATGGTCCTCGCCGAACCAGCTCTTCAGCTCGGTCAGGAAGCCCATCTTGTGCTTGAACTTGGGGTTGATCTCGACGTCGGGCTCGTCGCCGCCGGCCGGGATGTAGAAGTTGTGGACCGTCAGCGGCCCCTTGCCGAAATCGACCAGCGCCGACACGTGCCGGCTATCCTCGATCTCGCAGAAGACGCGCGACGAGATGTCGGTGAGCGGTAACTTCGAGACGATGGCGACGCCATGGTAGCCCTTCTGCCCGTGCACCGCCTGATAGGGGTAGCCCGCGGCGGTGAATTCCTTGCGCGGGAACTGGTCGTTCAGGCACTTGATCTCCTGCAGGCACAGGATATCGGGCCGGTACTGGGCAATGAAATCCAGCACCATCGGCAGCCGCAGGCGGACCGAGTTGATGTTCCAGGTGGCAAAAGTCGTCGGCATGAAGAAGCGCTCGCTTGTAATCGGCGCTTCTTATGCAGAGCCGGCGCTGGAGCGTAAAGCCGGAAAGCTCGGGCGGGTCCCGGGCCTCAGCTTTCCTTCGGCGCGCTCACCGCACGGAAGGTCGGGTCGATGTAGAAATAGGACTTCGGGATATCGACGTTCTTGTCGACATCGTAGAGCGAGAAGGTCAGCTCGGAGCCCGAGGGCTCGGTGAGCGTCCACTGCTTCAGGTCCTTGCTCTCGGTATCAAAGACCAGCGCCACGCGCACGATTCCGGCCGGCGTATCGTCCTGCAGGGTCAGCGACAGATAGTCGTCCGACTGGGCGATGGCGACGACATTGGCCTTCAGGAGGTCGATCTTGGCATCGAGGAACTGGCGCAGCGGCACCTTGTCCTGCGGATAGGCGTACTGCGTCTTCTCCTTGCGATCGACGACATAGAAGCCGCGACCGACGGAAACGATCTGCTCGTAGGAGGGCGGATTGTAGCGGAACAGGATCTTGCCGGGGCGCTCGAGGAAGAACGTGCCCTCGATGCGGCTGCCCTGGGTGTCGATCTGCAGGAACCGGCCGACCATGGTCTTGATCGCGGAGTTGTGCTCGTTGATCTCGCCGATCAGCTGCTTTTCGGCATCCGTCAGCCGCCGCGGTTCAGCCCCGCCCTGTTCCTGGGCGAGCGCCGGGAAGGCGGCGAGAAGGGCGGCGAAGGCGAGAAAGGTGCGGCGGATCATCGTTGGCGTCTGTCCTGGTGCTCCGGAAACTGGAGCATGCCTCTAGATAGCAATTGCGGCAACAGCGGGAAGGTTCCGCGAGATCGGCGTGTACCGGAAGGTTCTGGCGGGTGATGGGGTCGGCGGCCAAGCCCGCCGACCGGAAACCTCAGTAGCCGTCGGCGTTGTTGCCGACGAGGATCTCGCGCTTGCCGGCATGGTTCGGGGCGGAGATCACGCCTTCCTTTTCCATGCGCTCGATCAGCGTCGCGGCCTTGTTGTAGCCCACGGCGAGGCGGCGCTGGATGTAGGAGGTCGAAACCTTCTTGTCGGTCAGCACCACGTTGACGGCCTTGTCATAGAGCTCGTCGCCCGAGCCGCCGAAATCGTCACCACCGCCAGCCGTGCCGGCTTCGTCCATCTCGTCCTCGTCGGCGACGATGGCTTCGAGGTAGTCCGGGGCGCCCTGCGACTTCAGGTGGTTGACGATGGCCTCGACTTCGCCGTCGGCGACGAACGGGCCGTGGAGGCGCCGGATGCGGCCGCCGCCGGCCATGTAGAGCATGTCGCCATTGCCGAGCAGCTGTTCGGCGCCCTGCTCACCGAGAATGGTGCGCGAGTCGATCTTGCTCGTCACCATGAAGGAGATGCGGGTCGGGAAGTTGGCCTTGATCGTGCCGGTGATGACGTCGACCGAGGGGCGCTGCGTGGCAGTGATGACGTGGATGCCGGCGGCGCGGGCCATCTGGGCGAGGCGCTGGACCGAGCCTTCGATCTCCTTGCCGGCGACCATCATCAGGTCGGCCATTTCGTCGATGATGATGACGATGAAGGGTAGCGGCTCGAGGTTGAACTCCTCGCTCTCGTACTGCGCTTCGCCGGTTTCGCGATCGAAGCCGGTCTGCACGGTGCGGGTGATGACCTCGCCCTTGGCCTTGGCCTCGCCGACGCGCTGGTTGAAGCCGTCGATGTTGCGCACGCCGATCTTCGACATCTTCCGGTAGCGATCCTCCATCTCGCGGACGGCCCACTTGAGGGCGACCACGGCCTTGGAGGGATCGGTCACGACCGGCGTCAGCAGGTGCGGGATGCCGTCGTAGATGGACAGTTCCAGCATCTTGGGGTCGATCATGATCAGGCGGCACTGCTCCGGCGTCATCTGGTAGAGCAGGGAGAGGATGAAGGTGTTGATACCCACCGACTTGCCCGAGCCGGTGGTACCGGCGATGAGCAGGTGGGGCATGCGGGCGAGATCGGCGATGATCGGCTCGCCGCCAATGGTCTTGCCGAGGCAGATGGGGAGCTTGCCCTTCATCTTCTCGAAATCGGACGAAGCCAGCATTTCGCGCAGGTACACTGTCTCGCGCTGCTCGTTGGGCAGCTCGATGCCGATGGCGTTGCGGCCCGGAACGACGGCGACGCGGGCCGAGATCGCGCTCATCGAGCGGGCGATGTCGTCGGCCAGCGAAATCACGCGGGACGACTTGATGCCGGGCGCCGGCTCGAGCTCGTAAAGGGTCACGACCGGGCCCGGGCGCACGTTGATGATGTCGCCCTTCACGCCGAAATCGGCGAGCACCGATTCGAGCTTGCGCGCCATGGCCTCGAGGCGCTCGGGCGCATGCTCGGGGCTCGGACCCTTGTGCTTGGGCGGCGTCAGCAGGCTCAGGGCCGGCAGCTCGAACCCGGCAGGCTCGTCGAGCAGCGAGCCCTGGGCTTCGCGGGCGGCGCGCATGCCCTGCTGCGGGCGTGGGGCCTGGGCGGTGACGCGCGGCGAAACGACGGGAGCAGCCTGGTGGGCGGCCGGGGCGTGGGCGATCGGTCCAGGGCTGCGATTGGCCATCGGTCCGCGCAAGGGGGTCTGCATTTCCCAGCGGGCGGGCGCGGCCGCATCGTCCTCGATGTCGTCGGGATAGTCGTCGAAGGGCGGCTCGTCATGGGCGGCGACGATCGAGCGGCGTTCGCCCGAAAGCTGGGGCTCGACATGCACGCTGGGGGCGTGGCCGTGGAGGCTCGGCTCGACGGCGTCGCCGCGCCAGGCTTCGGCTTCCTTCTCGGCGGCGCGGCGCTCGGCCAGCTTGATGCCGGCGCGCTTCAAGGCCGAGCGGGCGGAAAAGCCCATATGGACGGCAAAGCCGAGGATGACGTCGAAGAACGAGTCGCGGTCGGGCTCGTCCTCTTCAGCCGCAGCGGACCGGCCGGCCGGCTTGGCCTTTGTCTTGCCCTTGGCGAGTTCGGGCAGCGTCACCTTGCCGAGGCCCATGGCGATCCAGAACAATGCGAGGGTCGGGGCGGCGATGATGATGGCGAACAGCACAGCGGTCACGGGCTGCGGGGATTCGCCCGTCGCGAAGGTGGCGAGATTGGTAAAGCTCTGGCCGATCAGGCCACCGAGGCCGGTCGGCAGCGGCCAGGTTTCGGGCGCAGCGATGAAGGCGGCAAGGCCGCAGCTGAGGATGGTGGCCGCAATCCAGGCCGGTACGCGCAGTGCCATGCGCGAGGGCGTGCGCAGGCGCACCATGGCCCAGCCCCAGAGGGCCGGCGGCACAAGCAGCGTCAGGATGCCCAGGCCGAAAAGCTGGAACGAGATATCGGCGAGCACCGCGCCGGTGAAGCCGAGCCAGTTCCTGGCCGGCTCGCCCGAGGCATAGGAGAAGCTCGGATCATCCACCGACCAGGTGGCGAGCGAAACCAGAGTGAGCGCCACCAGCCCCAGGACGATCGCGCCGATCAGGCGGAGCGGGATGCGAATCGCAATGACGGGGGCAGGATTGCGGCGGGCGTCTTCGATGAGGTGCTGTGCCGGCATCGTCTGGGTACACTCTACAAAAGGTAACGCTGCGATGGCGCGCAGACGGCACGCCGATCAAAGCCGATGCTAGGCGGTTAGGGTTAATCCCGAGCTAACCCCATGACGGTCGGCCGCACTTTGCCCCCTCAGTGGAAATTGCGCCCCCCGGGCAGCGCGGCGCGGGCCTGGCGGTCAAGCATCTCGCGGCGCCGGCGTTCACCTTCGTCGCGACCCGGGAGCGGACCGGTTCTGCCTTCGTCGCTGCGCAAGAGCATGGCATCGCCGAAATCGTGACCCTGCGCCAGCTCTAGCAGATGCGGGGTGAAGTCCGTGAAGTCCCGAGAAACGATGTGTGTGACGAGGCCTTCGCGCTGTAGCTGGCCCCGGACAGCCAGCAGGCGCGAGCCGAGCACCTGTTTTCTGAACTTCGCAAAGGTCTTGTTCCATACGATGATATTGGCGACGCCGGTTTCATCCTCGAGCGTCATGAAGATCACGCCGCTTGCCGTGCCCGGTTGCTGCCGCACCAGCACCAGGCCGGCTGCCTCGACGATGCGACCATTGGGCAGTTCGACGAGATCGGCACACTTTATCGTGCCGCGGCGTTCGAGTTCGGGACGCAGGAAGCCGACCGGATGTCCCTTCAGCGAAAGCGACAGGGTGCGATAGTCGTGCACCACCGATTCCCCGGGCGCCATAGCAGGCAGGTCGTTGGCCATATCGTCCGCCTTGGAGACGCGCTTGGCCTCGGCAAAGAGCGGCAATTGCTCGGCTCCTGCGACACCGTTGAGACCGCGTACGATCCACAAGGCCTCTCTCCGGTTGATTCCCATCGAGCCGAAGGCATCGGCCTCGGCCAGTTTCTCGAGCGTTGCAACAGGGACGCCGGTGCGCACCCAGAGGTCGCGGATCGACGCATAGCCGTCGCCGCGGCGCGCGACGATCAGGTTGGCATGGTCTGACTTCAGCCCTACCACCTGCTTGAGCCCGAGCCGGATGGCATGGTTTGACCAGATGTCCTCGCTCATGTCGCGATGGCGCTTGACGATGCGGTCGCGGGCCGGGGTTCCTTCCTCGAGCAGGTGGATCTGGCCGGATAGGTTCACGTCGGCGACGCGGACTTCGACGCCATGCTCGATGGCATCGCGCACGATCTGGCTGGGTGAATAAAACCCCATCGGCTGGCTGTTGAGCAGGGCGCAAGCGAAGACATCGGGGAAGTGGCACTTGAACCAGCACGAGGCGTAGACCAGCAGCGCGAAGGAAGCCGCGTGGCTCTCTGGAAAGCCGTACTCGCCGAATCCCTGGATCTGGGAGAAGCAACGCTTGGCGAAATCCTCCTTGAAGCCGTTGGCGATCATGCCGGCGATGAACTCATCGGCAAACTTGGCGAGCTGTCCTCCTCGCTTCCAGGCCGCCATTGCCCGGCGAAGCTGGTCGGCTTTGCCTTCGGAAAACCCGGCGCCGACGATGGCCATCTGCATCGCCTGTTCCTGGAACAGCGGCACGCCCAGCGTTCGACTGAGAACTGCCCAGAGCTTTTCTCCCATTGGCTCGATCTCCTCGAGTCCCTGCCGTCTGCGCAGATAGGGGTGAACCATGCCGCCCTGAATGGGTCCGGGCCGGACGATCGCCACTTCGATGACGAGGTCGTAGAATTCGGTCGGCTTCAGCCTCGGCAGCATCGACATCTGCGCTCGGCTCTCGATCTGGAATACACCGATAGTGTCTGCGCGCTGCGCCATGCGATAGACGGGGTCCTTCAACTCCGCGTCTGCTTCCTCCGCCATCAGGTCGGCCAGCTTCAGGTCGATGCTGTAGTGCTGGTGCAGAAGTTCGAACGAGCGCCTGAGGCAACTCAGCATGCCGAGCGCCAGGACATCGACCTTGAGGATGCCGAGTGCATCGATGTCGTCCTTGTCCCACTCGACGATGGTTCGGCTTTCCATTGCCGTCTTCGAAATCGGCACGAGGCTTTCAAGCGAGTCGCGGGTGATGACGAAGCCGCCCACGTGCTGGCTGAGATGACGCGGAAAGGACTTCAGCACCGCAACGATATTGAACAGCTGGGTGAGGGTCGGATCGTCCGGGTCGAGCCCGAGCATTTTCGTGCCCTCAGCCCCTGCGGCATTGCCCCAGCCCCAGTGCAACTGGTTCAGCGCCGCGATGGTGTCGTCGGAAATGCCGAAGACTTTTGCGACCTCGCGAATAGCGCTTTTCGAGCGGTAGGAGATGACGGTCGCGGTGAGGCCAGTGCGCTTGCCGCCATACTTCTTGTAGACGTATTGCATCACCTCCTCGCGCCGCTCGTGCTCGAAATCGACGTCGATGTCGGGCGGCTCGTTGCGCTCGGTGGAGAGAAAGCGGCCGAAGACAAGGTTGCCGGTGATCGGGTTAACTTCGGTGATCTCCAGGCAGTAACAGACTATGGAGTTGGCGGCCGACCCGCGCCCTTGGCAAAGGATGCCTCGTTCGTAGCGCGCATAGCGCACCACGTCCTGAACGGTGAGGAAGTATGAGGCGTACTGCATCTTATCGATGAGCTGCAGCTCAGTTTTCACCCCTTCAACGACTTGCACAGGCACACCTTTTGGATAGCGCTTGTGTGCTCCCTCCCAGGTCAAGCGTTCGAGCGTCTCCTGAGCCGTTTCGCCATTACCGATGGTTTCGGTGGGGTAGTTGTAGCGGAGCTGGTCAAGGGAGAACTTGATCCGGCCGAGCAGGACCTGCGTTTCGGCCAGCGCCTGGGGATGATCTGTGAAGAGGCGCGCCATCTCTCTTGATGGCTTCAGGTGGCGCTCGGAGTTCTGCTCGAGCCGCCTGCCCGCCGTCTCGAGAGTCAGGTGCTCCCGGATGCAGGTAACGACGTCGTGGAGTATCTTGCGGTTGGGCTCGTGATAGATCACGTCGTTGCCGGCAAGCATCGGCACCCTGAGCCGCCGCGACATATCGGCGAGCCGGTTGAGCCTCGCCCGGTCGGTGCCTTTGTAGGTATAGGCCGATGCCAGCCACACATTTCCCGGCGCCATGTCGGCGAGCTGCCTCAGCGCCTTTTCAGTCGCTACCCAGTCGTCTTCATCCGGGCTGAGGATCAGCAGTTGTCCTTCGGCAAATTCGGCGAGGTCGGAGAAGTTCAGCAGGCAGCTGCCCTTTTCGTTGCCGTCGCGAAGGTTGCCGCGGCTCAGCAGGCGACAGAGCCGGCCATAGGCTTCGCGATCGGAGGGATAAGCTATGACCTCCGGTGTGATGTCGTCGAAGATCAACCTTACGCCAACCACGTAGCGGAAGTCCGGAGCCTTTTCCTTGAGGTCACGCCAGGCAGAATAGCCGCGCACCACACCGGCAAAGCTGTTGCGGTCAGCGATGCCGACCCCGCTCATGCCTAGCGCAATGGCTGCGGCGACCATTTCCTGCGGATGCGAGCCGGAACGCAGGAACGAGAAATTGCTCGTCACCATCAGCTCGGCATAAGGGACGTTCATGCGAGAAACCCGTGCATGAACCAGCGCGGCATTTCTCCGGTGCCGTAAAGACCCAGGCGAAACACCCAGAACCGCCGACCGCCATCATCCTCTATGATGTAGTAATTTCTGGTGACCTTGGCCGGATCGAATTGTTCGAGCTTTGTCACATGCTCGGGCTTGGGCGGCATAAGCGCCTTCTTTTCGGCCTTGGCGTCGTCCTTGGGATCTCCGCGCTTTTCCGGTTTGAGCGAGGGTAATGCCGCCTCGAGCGATTTGGCTGAATGCCACCAGTTGGCATCGATCGGCTCGGGCAATGATGTTCGCGCGACGCGATACGAAATTCGGCGCCACACCATTCGCATCGGCGGGCCGTGCGGAACTTCCGCTATCACTTCTATCGGTTCGGGAGCAGGCAGCAGCCTTAGGGGGCGCTCCTGTTTTATGCCAATCATGGCCAGTGGATCATCAGTGGTGCGGGCCACCACCGGTTCGAGCTTCACCGCCTGCTCGGGGATATGGGTGTTGATCAGCTTGCTTCGGGTTAGCGCTTCCGGACCGAGCCGGTTGCTGATCCGGTCGTAGAGCCGTGCCAGGTCGGCGGCACCGTCATCGGTCTCGAAAGCGCCGACCTGGGTGCTCTCGAGGGTTGACAGCGAACTCGCCGCCAGCCGGATCATGTCGATGCCGAAGCCGGCGTCGTATTCGGCCACCAGCCGTTCCGAGCGGTGGACGAACAACTGGGCGATGTGGTTGGCATCGCGGGTGGCGCGCGCCGCGTTGATCGAGAGGGTGATGACCTTGTGGTCGACCCGGTAGAGGAACAGGTGGAAGGTCTGGGCGCCCAACTGCTCGGCCTCGAGCCGCAGTGCCAGTTTCACCGCGAGGTCGCGCGCCGTCATCAGCACATCGTCGAGGTACCCGATCGGCTCGGCGAAGCGCTGCTCGTCGAAATGCTCGGCCACCGGAATGCGCGGCGTGATTTTTTCCTCGATCTCGCCCAGTGCCTGGTCGAGCCGCAGCAGCAGCGACAGGCCGAAGCGCGCCTGCAATGCCTTGCGCGGCCGGCCATAGAGCTGGCCGATGGTCTTTAGCCCCATCTGGTTGAGGCCGGCGACCTGCGCTTCGCTGAGCCGCAACGCCACCACGGGCAGATCGGCAAGAGCCTCGCTCTGAGCCCCGGGCGCGACGATCCCGGGGCGGAAATGGCTCATCGCCCAGGCCGCCCCTACCGTATCGGCAATGGAGCCGGAAACGGTGAAGCCGAGTTTTCGCAGGCGGGTGACGAGGAGGGTGAGCATCTGGTGCTCGCCTCCGAACAGATGCGCCACGCCGGTAATGTCGAGCACCAGGTCGCCATAGGGGGTGACGTCGTCGAGCACCGAAACGATCGGGCTGGCATTGGAGTGCCAGTCGGCGAACTCCGTGAAGATATGGGCGATTGCACCATGATCGGCCTCGCGCACCTCGAGGTCGGGCACCAGGGCGCGGGCGTCCGAAAGGTTCTGCCCGGGCGCGAGGCCGGCATAAGCTGCGGCGTTGTCGACGGCCACGAGCTTCATCGCGCCTTTCTGGCGCTCCCACAGAGCCAGGGGCCGGCTCGAAGCAGCAAGCGAGGGGTCAGCTCGCTGCAGACAATCGGTGGCCCAGCGCGGCAGAGACAGGGCGAGATGCCGGCGCTGCTGGGTCGAAGGCCCCATCACTGTCTGTGTCTTGCGCTGAAACGAACCCATTTTCAGTCCAGTCCAGGGTGAGGCGGAGGTTCTCGATGCGCTTCAATCGTCCGGAGAGCTGCCGCTTTTCGATCTCGACGAGATAGCGAGGGGGTCCGGGTGCCTGCGGATCGAAGGCTTGCCCGGCGCTTGGCTCAGGCATGACCCGCCAGCGCAGCTTTGCGGCGCTGGCCTCGCGCTCCCGGCCATAGCGGATGAGGAATACCGAGCTGCCGCCGGCCGAACTGCGCAGCGACAGGCGGCGCGAAGCGGTGAAATCCAGTGCCTTGGGGTGGCCGAGCACATCGGCAACCACCCCGGCGACGGCCCGGCAGGCCACCGCTTCCTCGATGGCCCAGAGCAGTTCGGTGAGTGAGCCGGTCCGCGCGAGGATCAGCTTGTCCGGGGCGATTCCGAAAGTGCTGAAGCCCAGGGCATAGGGCACGCCCATTTCCTGGGTCTGGTCGGCAAGCTGCAGGTAGAGGATAGCCTGCCGTCCTCCTCCGATCAGCCCGCCTGCGAGGCCCAGCGCGAAGCCGAGAGCCGCTGTACCGTTGCGCTGCTCGTCGGTGAACACCTCGTGCAGCACGCCGGGCGGTATGGCGAGCAGCTCTTCGATTCGCGGCCGCGTGTCGTTGGCGGCCATGGGGCGACGCAGCCTCCCCGGCTCACCATCGGCAAAGGCAGGCCGGTTTTCCAATGCGGCGATTTTCAGCCGCAGCCCATCGAGTTCAGCATTGGCGAGGCCCCGCATTCGAGCCTCCTGTTCCGCTCAACGAGAACAAATAGAGAACACCAGACTCTGCCCGGGAGTCAAGCAAACGAATCCGCGAGCGGGTGGCGTCAGGCCTTTCGCGATGGGTCAGCAGCCCTTATCTTTCGCGCGACCCAATCCGAGGATGCCCATGTTCGACGCCCTCCGCTCCATCTTCGCCCGGCCCGATGCGACCATGCTCAGCATGGAACCGAAACTGGCCGTCGCGGCGCTGCTCGTCCATCTCGCCGCCATCGACGGGCAGGTCAGCGCGGCCGAGCGCGATGCGCTCGAAGGCACGCTGATGGACAATTACGATCTCGATGAAGGCGAAGTGAAAAAGCTGGTCGAGGAAGCGACCCGGCAGGACCAGGAATCGGTCGATTTCTACCGCTTCACCTCGGCGCTCTCCTCGCTCGAGAACAGCGAGAAGCTCGAGATCATCCGGATGATGTGGCAGGTGGTGTTTGCCGACAGCCGCAACCACGAACTCGAAGATAACATGGTGTGGCGGATCGCCGAGCTGATCGGGGTCTCCTCGCGCGATCGCACCGTCCTGCGCAGCCAGATGGCAAGGGCCTGACTGTGATCGTCATTTCCACCACCCCGACGCTCGAGGGTCGGCCGATCCGCGAGTATCTCGGCATCGTCACCGGCGAGGTGATCGTCGGCGCCAACATCTTCAAGGATATCTTCGCCGGGATCCGCGACATCGTCGGCGGCCGCGCCGGGGCCTATGAGAGCACGCTCCGCGACGCCCGCAACGAGGCCTTCGCCGAACTGCGCGCCGAGGCCGATCGGCTTGGTGCGAATGCGGTGGTCGGGGTCGATATCGACTACGAGGTCGTCGGCCAGGGCGGCTCTATGCTGATGGTCTCGGTGTCGGGCACGGCGGTGCGCTTCTAGCGCGCCCACGCCTCGAACTTGCCGATATATTCGGGCTTGCCTGTCCCGCAGTCGAAATCCTTGGCCTTCTCGTCGGCCGCCTTGCGGGCAAGCTCGACGGCATCGGGGTTGGCGAGGGCGTCGACATAGGCGATCTGGCAGGTGGCGCCGGGAACGATGCGGGTCACCACCAGCACCTCGCCTTCGGTTTCGCTGCCCTCCCGGGCGGTGAAGAACTTGAGGATCGTGGCAAAGGGCTTCCAGTGTCCCTCCCGGTTCGACACCCGCCACTCGATCTTGTTGTCGAGCCGGTTGTAGGGCTCGAGCGTCTGCTTCGCCGCCGGTTCGTTGCCCGACTCGAGGCCGTAGGACACCATCATGCGCCGCTCGCGCTCCGCCACCCGCACCGGAATGCCCTTGTGCCCGGGACAGGCCCAGGTTGAGCCGAAATCGTCCGACTGCACCACGGTGCAGTCCATATTGAGGTCCAGGCTCGTCTCGCTGAATTCGATCTGCTGCGCGCCCGCCGTGCCCGTCAGCGCCAAAGCGACATAAAGCGCACTGGCAAAAATCCTGATGATCACGGCAAATCCTCCTGAGCCTCGCATAGGTGTCACGCGCACCCATGCCTTGCAATCATGGCCCCGGATGGGCCAAAAGGCCCCCGAACTCCTCCCTCAAGGCTAGTCTCATGAATATCGACGCCATCCCGATCGGCAAGAATCCCCCCGACGACCTCAACGTGATCATCGAAGTGCCGCTGGGCGGCGAGCCGATCAAGTACGAGATCGACAAGGCTTCCGGCGCCCTGTTCGTCGACCGCTTCCTCTACACGCCGATGCGCTACCCGGGTAACTACGGCTTCGTGCCGCACACCCTGTGCGGCGACGGCGACCCGCTCGACGTCATCGTCATGAACTCGCGCCCGCTGGTTCCCGGCGCCGTCGTCCGTTGCCGCCCGTTCGGCGTGCTGTTCATGGAAGACGACGGCGGCACCGACGAGAAGATCTTGGCCGTGCCTGTCAGCAAGCTCACCAAGATGTATGACGGCATCAACGACATCACCGACATGCAGCCGATCCAGCTCGAGCGCGTGAAGCACTTCTTCACCCACTACAAGGATCTCGAGCCCGGCAAATGGGCCAAGATCGAAAAGATCGGCACCGTCGCCGAGGCCCGGGCGGTGATCCTCGAGTCGATCGAGCGGGCGAAAGCCGCGAAGTAACTGGCCCGGAGAGGGCACCCCTTGAAACTCGACCAAGCCGATCGCATATATCGGCCAACGGTTGGTTGATCGGGCGCTGTTCCCTCCCGGCAGCCGGGTCCCGACCACAAGGAAAGGCGCTCCCCGAAAGGGTCGAGCGCCTTTCGCTTTTCTGAGCCTCGTGAAACGAAAACGGGCGCCGGAGATTGTCTCCGGCGCCCGTTGATTCACGTGAAGCGATGAGGCTCAGTGGCCGCCCATGCCTGCCATTTCCGGGTTCTCCGGCGGCTTCTTGACGAAGAAGGCCGCGGCGACCGCGAACAGCGAGATGACGGCGCCGCAGAAGAAGCCCGTACGGATGCCTGCCGCAATGGCGGTAACCTGGTCCGCGCCGGCCGCCATCAGCTCGGTGCTCTGGATCGTCATCAGCGCAATGAACAGCGCCACGCCTGCCGCGCCGGCCACCTGCTGCACCGAGCCGAGGATGGCGCTGCCATGCGAGTAGAGCGACATCGGCAGCGAGCTCAGCGACGCCGTGAACAGCGGCGTGAACATGAACGCCAGGCCGACGCACATGGCCATATGGGTCGCCAGCAGCAGCCAGACCGAGGTCGACTGGTCGACGAGGGTGAACGACCAGAGTGCTGCGCTGACCACTGCCGCACCCGGCACCAGCAGGCGCGTGGTGCCCCAGCGATCGTAGAGCCGGCCGACCACCGGACCCAGCAGGCCCATGATCAGGCTGCCCGGCAGCAGCATCATGCCGATCTGCAGCGGATCGAGCTTGATGACGTTCTGCAGGAACAGCGGCAGCAGGATGATGACACCGAACAGGGCCATCATGGCGATGCCCATCATCACCACCGACAGGGTGTAGTTGATGTGGGCGAAGGTCCTGAGGTCGAGCAGCGCATGGTCGGACCTCTGCAGGCTCAGCTGGCGGAAGACGAACAGCACCATGGTCACGACGCCGATGCCGAGCGGAATCCACGGCGACAGGCCGTGCTCACCCGCGGCTGCGGCTTCGCCAAAGCCGGAGAGGCCGTAGACGATGCCGCCGAAGGCCAGCGCCGACAGGATGACCGACAACACGTCGAGCGGGGTCGAGCGCAGCGTCGAGACGTTCTTCATCTTGGCCCAGCCCAGCGCCAGCGCGCCGAGCGCGATCGGCAGGACGAGGATGAACATCCAGCGCCAATCGAGATGGGTAAGGATGAAGCCGCCGATGGTCGGGCCGATGGCGGGGGCCACCGACATGACGATCGAGATGTTGCCCATGGTCTTGCCCCGCGATTCGGGCGGTACGAGCGTCATCACCGTCGTCATCAGCAGCGGCATCATGATGGCGGTACCCACCGCCTGGATGACGCGGCCGAAGACCAGCAGCTCGAGCCCCGGCGAGACAGCGCAGATCAGCGTGCCGGCCGAAAAGATCGACATGGCGAGCATGTAGATCGGCCGGGTGTTGATGCGCTGCAGCAGGAAGCCGGTGATCGGGATGACGATCGCCATGGTGAGCAGGAACGCGGCCGTGAGCCACTGCGCGGCCGAGGCGGTGACGCCCAGGTCGTTCATCAGCGGCTGGATGGCCACGCTCATGATCGTCTCATTGAGGAAGACGACGAAGGTAGAGACCAGCAGCAGGGCGATGACCAGCCGGTTGCGCGCGGCGGTCGAAGGCTCGACCGGGGCCGCTGCCGGCACGGAAGAAATGTCGTTCAGGGCTTCGCTAGTCATGGGCGGCCTGCTTTCTGGACGGGATAGTCGAATGGGGGGCGGGTGTATTGCATGATTGGGCGGGCGGGACCAGTGGCGGGTTTGCATGCCCTATGTGCATCGGTGCCGTGTCAGATCGTGTCAGCATGTTCGGCGCTCCGTTCTCGCCATCATGACGAGCCGGGCAGGCCGGAATCGACATGGGGGAGAAGATTCTCGGCTAGAGTGGTTTTTCGGCGAGGCCGCGGAAGGCGTCCGGCACTTCGCGTGACGTTTCCAGCACGGCGGAGCCATAGCCGATCGCCTCGCGGCCGAAGCGGGTGCGCACCTTGTCCATGGCGCCATCGGCCACCAGCCGGGCTCGACCCTGCCGGCTGCCCGAGCGGCGGGCCTCGTCGGCAAGGCCAAGCGGCAGTTCGAGCTGCAGCAGCGGCTCCCGAATCAGGTGCGCCACGGAAATGGCGAGCAGCGTGATCGTCGTCTCGTCCGGATGATCGGCGCGCACGATGCGCACCAGGTCTTCGGCGATTTCCGCAAGGCTGGCGGTGGCGGCGACCGGCGACTCGATGCTCATCGAGCGGGTCACGGCGCTCATGTCGCGGAAGCGGACCCGCACCGTGATGGTGTAGCCGAACCAGGATTTTGCCCGCAGCCGCGAGGCGATGCGATCGGCGAGGTGGTTGAGCGTCGGGCGCCAGGTCGCCTCGGTGAAGGGCTTCCGGCCGAGTGCCGACTGCGCGCCGGCCGAGCGGGCGCGCTGGTTGGTGACGATGGCGCGTGGATCGCGGTTCCAGCTCAGCGCGCTCAGCTTCTCGCCCGCCGCATTGCCGAGGATGCGCTGGACCCAGTCGACTCGCTTTTCCGCCAGCTGCCCGATGGTGAGGATGCCTTCGTCCTCGAGCTTGCCCTCGGTCACCGGCCCGACGCCCCACATCAGCGACACCGGCAGGGGGTGGAGGAAATCGAGCTCGGTGGTGGGGTCGACCACCACGAGCCCATCGGGCTTGGCCACCTGCGAGGCGACCTTGGCGAGATGCTTCGTGCGCGCAATGCCGACCGAGATGGGCAGCCCGACTTCGTCGCGCACGCGCTTCCGCACCGTGCGGGCGATGGTCTCGGGCGAGCCGAACAGGTGCTCGCAGCCCGCGACATCGGCAAAGGCCTCGTCGATCGAGATGCGCTCGATCAGCGGCGTATAGTCGCCGAGGATGGCGATCGCGGCGTCGCCGAGGCGCTGGTAATCCTCGAAATGGCCGCCGGTGAATATCAGCTCGGGGCAGAGTTCCTTGGCCGCCCAGCCCGACATGCCGCCGCGCACGCCAAAGGCCTTGGCCTCATAGGAGGCGGCCAGCACGACGCCGCCGCCCACCGCGATCGGCTTGCCGCGCAGCTCCGGATTGAGC
The DNA here is from genome assembly GCA_023393475.1 of Pseudomonadota bacterium. Classification (GTDB taxonomy): domain Bacteria; phylum Pseudomonadota; class Alphaproteobacteria; order Rhizobiales; family Devosiaceae; genus Devosia_A. The sequence goes on along the minus strand of JAEWLC010000021.1, from coordinate 5,159 downwards.
AGCTGCTCGACCGAGGCATAAAAGGCATCGAGGTCGGCGTGGAGGATGGTGGCGGCGGACATTTCGCACCTGTTCTGTGAACATAACAGGAACAAATCAGCCGGGAGTCAAGATGAGTCGCGAAGCCTAGCTTTGCGCCAAGGCGAGCAGGCGGTCCTCTTCCTCCGGCACATTCTCGCAGAGCCGGGCCGCGGCGAGGATCGGGAGCCAGGCGAGAATATCGGTGCGGGCAAGACCGGAGCCGGCGGCATAGCGGTCGAGATAGGGATCGGCAAACTCTCGCGCCCCCTGCAGCATCAGGAGGTAGCTGCGGCAGGCGTCGGCGGCGGGTGGGCCGGAGGTCGCGTCGGGCCAATCGACGATCACCGCCGCGTCGGGTGTGCCGATCAAGTTGAAGGGGTGGAAGTCGCCGTGGCAGAGGCGGTTGCCGTCGGGCAGGGTGGCAAGGCGGCCCAGCAGACGGCGGCGCAGCGTCTCGTCCAGCCGGGGTGCCGCGGCAAGGCGGTCGGCGACGCGAAGGACGAGCGGATGCAACCGGAGTTCGGTCTCGGCGTGGACGCGCAGGTGCAGAGCCACCATGGCGTCGAGCGCGGCAGGAACCAGTTCCGGCTGTTCGAGTGCCAGCGTAGCGAGCGACTGACCCGGGGCGCGGGACATGACGAGACCCCAGCGGCCCCGATACTGGCCTGCTTCACAAACGGACGGCACCGGCAGGCCGTGGTCGCCGACGATCGAGAGGATGGCGGCCTCGGCAAGGGCGGTCGAACGCGCCCGGGGGTCGCGGTAGAGCTTCAGCACGTTCGCGCCATACTCGAACGCTTCGGCGACCTTGCCGCTGCCGAGGCGGGATCCGATCTCGACCATCAGCCAAGCGCCGCTTTCAGTGCGGCGGCGATGCTCGATTTGCCGCGGGTCAGCTGGAACACCTTGCCGGTGGCTTTCGGCTCCTCGAGCAGCGCCACGGTCACGGCGGCAACGTCCTCGCGCGGCACCGAGTCGACATCGATGGCCTGCTGGCTCAGCAGCACCTTGCCGGTGCCGCCGGCATCGGTCAGCTCGCCCGGCTCGAGGATGGTCCAGCCGAGGGTGGAACCGGTGATGTGCTTCGCCGCGGCGCGCTTCTGCTTGTAGTAGTCCTTCATCTCGGCATCCATCGAGCGGGTCGAGAGCCCGGTCGAGGCGCCGATCGAGGAGATCGACAGATAGCGCTTCACCCCCGCCTTCTCGGCGGCGCGAACGGTGCGCAGCGTGCCCTTGCGGTCGAGCTCGCTGGTCTCGCCCGCCGCCGATCCGGCCGCAAAGACGGCGGCATCGGACCCCCTCATCGTATTGACGATGGTGTCGAAGTCCGACTTGTCGAGATCGACCAGCTGCACCTCGGCGCCGAGCTTCACCAGCTCGGCCATGTGCTTGGAGCTGCGGATGGTGGCGACGGCCACATGCCCGGCGGCGATCAGCTTTTCGACCACCAGCCGACCGGTGCGGCCCGAGCCGCCGATGACAGTGACGCGCATGATATCTCTCCTGATCGATGCCAGCGTGCCGCAGGCGGAAGCGCGGGGCAAGCGCTTGGTCGTAGCGATCCGATCGGCTAGCGTCCGCGCCATGTCGCTGCCTCCTCTTCCCGGCCCGCTGGCGCAGGCCTTCTCCATCGGTTTGAAGCCGCTCGATCCCCGCCAGTGGATCGACGTCGACGGGCACCTTTCCGCCTATCTCGCCGAAAAGGAGCGCCTCCTTGCCGAGCGTCGCGCCGAGGTGTTCGCTGCCGAACCCGGCACCGAGGCGGCGCAGCGCGAAGTGCTCGACCGGCTGGTGGCGCATCTCACCTCGGCGCATGCGAAAAGCCATGTCCGCGACGGCGATGCCATCCGCATATTGCCGACTGATGCGCTGGTGACCCTCGCGGGCGACCGGCCGGCGCTCGAAGCGGCGGCGCGGCTGGTGCAGGAAGACCTGGTGCTGATGCGGCGCGGGTCCGACGGCTGGCGCGTCGCGGCGGCGGCGCTCTGCTTTCCCTCCGCCTGGCGGCTTGCCGACAAGTTCGGCCGCCCGATGCACGAGGTGCATGCACCGGTCCCGGGCTTCGGCGCGGGCACGCGGCCGGCCGAGCTGATCACCCGCATGTTCGACAATCTCCGCACCGGCGCGGCGATGCTCCGCTGGAACTGGTCGCTGTTCGGCGACGCCGTGCTGTTTCATCCCGAGCCGAGCCATGCAGTGCCGCGCTTCGGCGTGGCCGGGGAAAAGGCGGTGCTGAGGCTCGAGCGGCAGACCGTCACCAGGCTCGATAGCGGCGATGTGCTGTTCACGATCCGCATCTATCTCGAGCCGATCGATGCCCTCGCCCGCCAGCCCGAGGGACGCGAGATCGCGGCGGCGCTCGGCGCGCAACTGGCGGCGCTGCCGTTTGAGCAGGCGGAGTACAAGGGACTCGCCGCCGAGCGAGAGACGGTGCTCCGGCGGCTGGAGGGGATTGCGGGTTAGGGCGAGATATCCCAGTCGGGTCACCCTCCCCCGTTGCGGGGAGGGGACAGGGGGAGCCGCGCCTCGGTGCTTGAGGCCGCCCCCTCCACCAGCTTCGCTGGTCCCCCTCCCCCGCCCCGCGGGGGAGGATCAGGCCAAGCCGGTGGCTACTTCAGCGACTCCACGATCCCCTTGGTCACGCTCCCCTCGGCCGGATAGAGCGGGATCAGGCAGGCCTGCAGCGAGTGGTAGATGTCGCCCTTGCCGGCGAACAGCGAATAGGCTGGCTGCATGTCCTCGGTCAGCTGCTCGTGCCAGGCGCCGTTGATGCCGTCGATGTGGTGGCGGGCGATCACGTCCCAGATGTTGCGGTACCAGGTTTCGTGGAAGTCGCTCGGGCGGTGCGCCCCGAGGAAGGCGGCAGCGCCGATCCCCTCGGCCATCGGCCACCAGAGCTTGTGGCGCTGGTCGGGCACGTTGTTCCAGTCGAGCGTGTACCAGAGGCCGCCGCGCTGCTGGTCCCAGCCGAGCGTCACCGCCTCGCGGAACAGCGCTTCGGAGGCATCCGGCATCCAGGCGTGCTTCTTGCCGCCCAGCGCCCAGAGCTGCAGCACGAGCCGCGACCATTCGAGCGCGTGGCCGGGCGTGGTGCCGGCCGGGCGGAACATCGGGTCGCCGTTGTAATTGTGGTCGACGTTCCAGCCGGCATCAAAGTGCTCAGCCACGCGAAAACCGTTGGCGCCGGCGCTGCGGCGGATGATCAGGTCGGCGATCTGCTCGGCCTTGTTCAGGTACTCGCGCTCGGCGGTGGCCTCGAAGGCGGCCATCAGCGCCTCGGTCAGGTGCATGTTCGAGTTCTGGCCGTGATAGGGGCTGATCGGCGACCAGTCGGCGTTGAACTCCTCGTCGATGGCGCCGTGCTGCGCGTTCCAGAAACGGGTCTCGATCACCTCGGTGACGTCGGCGATCATCCTGTCGGCCAGCGGGTGCCCGACGAGTTTCGCGCTCGAGGCGGCGAGCAGCACGAAGGCGTGGCCATAGCCCTGCTTGCGCCCCTTGTCCGCCGCGCCATCGTCATCGACGGCCCAGAAATAGCCGCCGCGCTCGGCGTCGCGATGGTTGTTCCAGAGGTAGTGCATGCCGTGGTCGACGATCGGATCCGACCCCGGCCGCCCGAGCAGGCTCCCGATGGCAAAGCAATGCACCATGCGCGCCGTGGAATGGATGCCACGCACGGGGTTTTGCGGCTTGATCGGCGCGCCGGTCGCGGTCAGTTCGAAGAAGCCGCCAGCCGGGTTGAACGAGCGGTTGCCATAGAACTCGAAGAGGTCCTCTGCCTGATCGCGGAGCCACTGGCGGTGATAGGGGCGGGTAAGCCAGGGGGTGGATGGCGATGCAGGCATGTGGGGCTCCCTCGTGTTGTTGGTAAATGGCTAACCCGCCGGCCATTGGACGGCAACAAGCCAGCGGCATTGCAGGCGTTGTCAAATATGACTACAATCACCATATGAGCCGCAAGACGCGACCGATTTCGTGGATCAGGGCTGCACGCAAGGCGTTCGAGCAGTTTCCGCAGGCGGTTCAGCTTGAGGCGCTGCGTGCGTTGACGATTGCTGCAGAAGGCGAGAAAGCCGATGTGGCGAAACCGCTGCAAGGTCTGGGTTCCGGCGTGATGGAACTCGCCCTGCGACACAAGGGTGACGCGTGGCGGTTGGTCTATGCGGTGCAAATCGGCTCTGACATCTGGGTGCTGCACGCGTTCCAGAAGAAGTCGAAGAGCGGTATCGCGACGCCCGCGCATGAGATCGATCTAGTCCGCGAACGACTGAGGCGACTGAAGGAGATGCTTGATGAGTGATGATTTTGAACTGGTCCGCGGCAGCGGCAACGTCTTCGCGGACTTCGGTCATCCGAACGCCGAAGTCGAACAGCTCAAGGCAACGCTGGCGGCGCAGATCATTCATGTGCTGGACGATCGTGGCCTGACAGTGCGGGCGGCAGAGGAACTTACCGGTACGGCGGCCGCAGACTTCTCACGCATCCGGCGGGCGAAGCTGGATCGGTTCACGATAGACAGGCTGATGATGGTGCTGTCGCGGTTGGATCAGCGGGTCGAGGTTGACGTGCGGTTCGCAGTGAAGGCGGCTTAAAGCAAAAGGCCCGGGATTGCTCCCGGGCCTTCGTCATTTCGGCGATGTTCCTTCGGCTTACGCCCCGCCCGTCAGATGCGCCAGCACCGCCAGCAGCAGCAGGGCCACGATGTTGGTGATCTTGATCATCGGGTTCACGGCCGGGCCGGCCGTGTCCTTGTAGGGGTCGCCGACGGTGTCGCCGGTGACCGACGCCTTGTGGGCGTCCGAGCCCTTCAGGTGCTTGACGCCGTGGCTGTCGGTAAAGCCGTCCTCAAAGCTCTTCTTGGCGTTATCCCAGGCGCCGCCGCCGGCGGTCATGGAGATGGCGACGAAGAGGCCGGTGACGATCACGCCCATCAGCATGGCGCCAAGAGCCGAGAAGGCGGCGGCGGTGCCGGCGATCCAGTAGATCACGACGAAGATGACGATCGGCGAGAGGACCGGCAGCAGCGAGGGGACGATCATTTCCTTGATCGCGGCCTTGGTCAGCATGTCAACCGCCTTGCCGTAGTCGGGCTTGTCGGTGCCGGCCATGATGCCGGGCTTCTCCTTGAACTGCCGGCG
>JAEWLC010000027.1 GCA_023393475.1 Pseudomonadota bacterium | reverse complement strand
CCGCGGCGGCGAGGGCCGGCATCTGGGGCGACCCTAAACAATGCGAACGGCCGGCGGCCTGGTGGCCGCCGTCCGGAGAGACAGTGTGTGGCTTAGAGCGAGAAGAAGTACATCGTCGTGGCGGGCTGGAATTTCTGTGCCGCCGCGGCTTCGTCCGCATTCGCGTTCTTGCCGGGGTAGTTGTGGAACCCGAGGCCGACGCCGCCCGGACCGACTGCAAGCGCGATGTACTGCTTGCCGTTGATCTCGAAGGTGATCGGCGGAGCGTCGATCATGGTGCCGACGTTGAAGTTCCACAGACGGTCGAGGGTCGTGTCGTCCAGCGCGAAGATGTCGCCGTTCGAGCTCGTGCCGATGACGATGCCGCCGGCAGTCGACAGCAGGCCACCACGACCGGTGGAGCTGAAGTCGGTGCGCTTGGCGATCTGGCCCGTCGCGGTGTCGATGGCGACGACCGAGCCCGTGATATGGCCGGTTTCATCGGTCGGACGATTCTTCGGGTTGAACGTGCAACCTTCCATCAGCAGGCCGTACACGAACTTCGTGTCGTGGCTGTAGGTGGTCGGGAACATGTTCACGCCGCCTTCCCAGTACGGGCAGAACTTGAAGTCGTCCGGCATGTCCATCAGGTCGAAGTCCATGCGGGATTCCGCCAGGTACTTCTGCACCTTGAGGTTCGGATCGTACTCGAGCGGCATGCCGGTCTTGGGGTCGATGCCCTTGGTCCAGTTGACCTGCTCGGCATACTGGCTGCCGTTCACGTAGGAGCCGTTGTTGCCGTTCAGGTTGTAGAAGAAGCCGTTGCGACCGAAGTGGCCGACGAGGTTCGTCTCAACGCCGTCGACTTCCGCCTTGTAGATCTGCTGGGTGCCGACTTCGTCGAAGTCCCAGCTGTCGTTCGGCGTGTACTGGAAGTGCCACTTCAGCTCGCCGGTGTCGGCATCGAGCGCGACGGTGGAGTTGGAGTAGAGATTGTCACCCGGACGCTTGGCCGGCTCCCAGTCGGGATACGGGTTGCCGATACCCCAGACGACTTCGTTCTTCTCGGCATCGTACGCACCGGTGACCCAGGTCGCGCCACCGCCGGTCTCGGCGCCTTCTTCATAGGACGAGTCGAGAACGGTCTCGAACGTCCAGATCACTTCGCCGTCTTCCGGGTTGCGCGCCTCGAGGCGGCCGCGCATCGGGCCGTCACCGCCGGCAGGGCCGATGATGATCTTGTCCTTGATGGCGAGCGGCGCCATCGTGCAGTACTCGACCGGGTTCATCTGCGTCTCGACGCGCCAGATGACTTCGCCGGTTTCCTTGTTCACCTTGAGGAAGCCGCAGTCCGGCGTGACCGAGTAGATCGAGTCGCCGTAGAGCGCGACGCCGCGGTTGTTCAGGATGCCGGTGGCGAGTTCCGGGCTGGTCTGCGGATCCATGATCCACTTGATGAAGCCACGGTCGCCCTTGGTCAGGTCGATCGCATAGATGCGGCCCCAGCCGTCGGACATGTACATGGTGCCGTCTTCAACGAGCGGCGTACCCTGCAGCGAGCTCCAGAATGCGCCCGCGCCCTTCGACGACGGGGTCAGCGGCACCGTGAACGAGACCTTGAGGTCCTTCGCGTTTTCCTTGGTGATCTCGCTCAGCGGCGAGTATCGGTTGGAATCCAGGGTGCGATTATTGGTGAGCCAGTTGGCTGGTTCAGGGTTGAGCAAGCGATCGTAAGTAACGTCTGCTGCCTGGACAATACCAATACCTGCCAGCAGGGCCGCCGTAGCGATACCCGCCAGAACGATGTTCTGCCGTTTCAATTTATACCTCCGCAACCGCAGCCAGCATTTTCGCCGGACTGCCTGCTCCGCCTCCTACTGAGGTGAGTCAGGGTACCTAAACCAAGATGTGGCGACTTGTCCGCCCCCCATGTCCCTATGCGTGTCATTGGGAAAAGTTTGGGATCAAACCTTCGGATGATGCCGGCGCGTGAATCGTCCGCGGTTTTGAAACGCTCGGCCTATTCGCCGGACGCTCCGCTCATCCCCTCCATCGTCCTACCCACTAGACTTCGGCATCGCATCCGGAGAGACGGAGAGTTGCTATGCGTCGCCCCCTCGTGAAAGCGTTTGGTCCGCTGTTCCTGGCAATGGCGCTGATGGTGCCCCCGGTGGGAGCACAGGATATTCAGCCCTTCGTCATCGTGCCCGACCATCCGCAGGGCGTGCCCCTGGCGGGCTGTTACGGCGCCAACCAGATGCTCTTCGGTCATCATTTCAGCTTCTGCTTCTCGCGTCCGGGTACCTACGCCGTGCGCGGTGGCGGCGTCCGCTGCGATGGCCGCATGACCTGGCAGGGCGGGCGCGAGATTCACGCCGAGATCCATCGCACCTCCTGTGGGGGTGGCGTGGCCTGGGAACGGGCAACCATGGATTGCCGGCCGGCCGGCCGCATCTTCGGGCCGATCGGGCAACTGGTCATCCGGTCCCTGCGCTGCACCTACCATCCGACGGTTCGCGGCCACTCGCGCCGGACCTTTACGGCCGACCGCCTCTGACAAGACCGGGAGAGAAGTCATGTTCGACACCGCACTGTTCCGGGCCTTTGCAGTCGCCCTCAGCCTGATGATTGGCTTTCCGGCCGCCTCGGCGCTGGCACAGGATGTCCAGCCCTTCGTGATCGTGCCCGACAATCCAGGCGGGGGTGGTGGCGCCGGACGCGGCAATGCCGTCGCCACGGCGAGCGTCAACGTACGCGCCGGCCCGGGCACGAACCATCCCGTGGTCGATGTGCTCAGCCCCGGCCAGAGCGTCTCCATCTCTCGTTGCACCAACGGCTGGTGCTTCGTCGATCAGCGCGGTCCAAGCGGCTGGGTATCGCAGAATTTCCTCAGGGAAACCGGTCGTCCGGGCGGCAGCACCGGAGCCCGGCGCGAGGCTTGTTTCTATGAGGACCGGCACTTCCGTGGCCGCAGCTTCTGCGCCCGGCCCGGCGATAGCGACCGCAATCTCGGCGCCTGGAACAACCGGATCTCTTCGATCAGCATCCGCGGCGGCATGACCGTGCAGGTCTGCACAGATCGGGACGGCCGGGACTGCGATGCGTTCAACCGCGATACCCCGACGCTGCCCTGGTGGCTCGACGGGAACATCTCGTCCTACCGCGTTTTCCAGTAGTTACGCGGCCGCTATCAGCGCTCTGGTGTAGTCATCCGCGATGGCACCGGAGCGCAGTTGCTCGCGGGTCAGCTGCTCCACCGGGCGTGCGTTGCGCATCACCATCAGCCTCTCGCACATGTAGCTGATGACCGCGAGGTCGTGGCTGACGATCACGAAGGTGAGCCCGAGCTCCTTCCGTAACCTGTTGAGCAGGTTGAGGATTTCGGCCTGGATCGAGACGTCGAGCGCGCTGGTGGGCTCGTCGAGCAGCAGCAGCTTGGGGCTGAGCGCGAGGGCCCGGGCGATAGCGACGCGCTGGCGCTGGCCGCCCGAGAGTTCGTGCGGAAAGCGGAACTGGAACTTCGGTCCGCCGAGCCCGACGAGCTCGAGCAGTTCCTCGGTGCGCTTCTCCGGGTTCGGTAAGCCGTTGATCCGCATGGGTTCTGCGACCTGCTGACCAATGACGTAGCGGGGATGAAGGGACGAGTAGGGGTCCTGGAATACCATCTGGACGATTTTCGCCAGCTGCTTGCGCGGCGTCTTCCGGACGTCGCGGCCGTCGACTTCGATAGTGCCGGACCATGATCCGTTGAGGCCCATGATGGTGCGGAGGATGGTCGACTTGCCCGAGCCCGATTCGCCGACGAGCCCGAAGCTCTCGCCCGAGCGGACCAGAAATCCGGTGTCCTGCACGGCGATCTTGCCTGAAAAGTCTACCTGGAGGTCACGAACTTCCAGCATGTCTTACGCCTCCGCCCAGCTGGCTTGCCGGTTCAGCACCGGCAGGGGCTCGAGCGAGCCGTCGATATGGGGCAGGCACGAGAGCAATCCCCGCGTGTAGGGGTGTGTCGCTTCGCTCAACCGGCTCGCTTCGATCGTTTCGACGATCCGGCCCGCGTACATGACGATCACACGGTCGCAGAACTTCGACACGAGATTGAGGTCGTGGCTGATGAAGATCAGCCCCATGCCGCGCCGCGTCGCCAGCTCGTCGAGGATGGAGAGGACCTGGGTACGTACGGTGACATCGAGCGCCGAAGTCGCCTCGTCGGCGATCAGCAGGTCCGGCTCGCGCACCACCATCATGCCGATCATCACACGCTGGCCCATACCGCCCGACAGCTCGTGCGGGTAGAGGCTGAACACGCGCTCGGCGTCGCGGATATGGACGGACTCGAGCACGGCGATAGCACGCCGCTTGGCCTCGCCGGCGCTGACCTTGCGGTCACCGATGCGGATCGCCTCGACGATCTGCTTGCCGACGGTCATTACCGGGTTGAGCGAGAATTTCGGATCCTGGAGGATCATGCCCATGCGCCCGCCGCGCAGCGAGCGGCGGAGCTTTGGCGAGGCGGACTTGAGGTCGATGCCGTCGAAGCTCATTCGGTCGACGCTGGTCCTGGCATAGGGCGGAAGCACGCCGAGCAGGGCGCGGCCGGTCAGGCTCTTGCCCGAGCCGCTCTCGCCGACGATGCCGAGCTTCTCGCGGCCGAGCGACAGCGACACGCCGCGCACGGCGTCGTTGTAGCCCCCATCGTCGTTGCGGAAGGCGATATGGAGGTTCTCGATCTCGACAAGTGGGGCGGTCATTTGCGCTGCCTCAGATGCGGGTCGAGCAGGTCGCGCAAAGCGTCGCCGAGCAGGTTGAAGCCGAGCGAGACGGTGAAGATCGCGGCGCCCGGAATGGTGGCGATCCACCACTGGTCGAAGATGAATTTGCGGCCGGTCGAGATCATCGCGCCCCATTCCGGCAGCGGCGGCTGCGCCCCGAGGCCGATGAAGCCGAGCCCCGCGGCCGTCAGGATGATGCCGGCCATGTCGAAGGTCATGCGCACGATGACCGAGCTGAGGCACATCGGGATCACGTGGAAGACGATGATGCGGAACTCGCTCGCCCCGGCGAGGCGCGCCGCATTCACATAGTCCGAGTTGCGGACCACCAGGGCTTCGGCACGCGCCAGCCGCGCATAGGGCGGCCAGGCGGTGAGCGTGATGGCGAGCGCGGCGTTGACGATGCCCGGCCCGAGCGCCGCGACGAAGGCGAGCGCGAGGAGCAGCTTCGGCACGGCGAGGAAGATGTCGGTGATGCGCATGAACACCGCATCGACCCAGCCGCCGACCGTGCCGGAGACCGCGCCGATGATGAGCCCGACCGGCGCCGAGGTGACGATCACCAGGGCGACGATCAAGAGCGTCAGGCGTGAGCCGTAGACGAGGCGCGAGTAGATATCGCGCCCCAGTTCATCGGCCCCGAACCAGTTCTGCGCATTGGGCGCCGCAAGGCGGTTGGCGAGATCCGGCAGGTAGGGATCGTGCGTCGCGAGCCACGGCGCGAAGGCGGCGGTGAACAGCAGCAGCAGGACGATCAGCAGCCCCACGACGCCGAGCGGGTTGCGCATGAAGCGGCGGGCAAAGAGCTTGAACTCGGCCCAGCGGGCGGCACGGATGGCGTGGCGCGGATCGGCCGCGATTGGCGTGTCGCTCATCGGCGGAGCTCCCGGGATCTGGGGTCTAGGACGCGGTAGAGCACGTCGCTCAGCATGTTCAGCAGCACGAACACAATGCCGACCAGCAGCGTGCCGCCAAGCACGGCATTCATGTCGGCCGCAAACAGCGACGAATAGATATAGTTGCCGATGCCCGGCCACGAGAAGATGGTCTCGACCAGCACCGAGCCCTCGAGTAACCCGCCATAGCTCAGCGCGATAACGGTCACGAGCGGGATCGCCGCATTGCGCAGCGCGTGCCGTGCGACGACTTCGAACTCACTGGCGCCCTTGAGGCGCGCGGTGAGGACATACTCGCGGCTCAACTGATCGAGCATCACCGAGCGCGTCATGCGCGAGATATAGGCGAGGCTGTAATAGCCGAGCAGCAGCGCCGGCAGGATCATGTGGCTGATGGCGTTGCCGAAGATCTCCCACTCGCCCGCAATCGCCGAGTCAATGAGGATCGAGCCCGTGACCCGGTCGACGATCCCGACGAAGAACACATCGAGCTGGCCCGGCCCGGACACCCAGTCGAGCAGGTAATAGAAGACGAACAGCCCGACGAGGCCGAGCCAGAAGATCGGCACCGAATAGCCGACGAGCCCGATGACGCGCAGCACATGGTCGGGCCACTTCTCGTGCCAGTAGGCCGAGGCGACACCCATCGGCACGCCGAGCACCACGCCGATGACGAGGCCGATGGTGGCCAGCTCGAGCGTTGCGGGGAAGAAATTGATGAGGTCGGTGAGCACCGGCCGCGAGGTCGAGAACGAGGTGCCGAAGTCACCGCGCAGGAGCTTCGACACATACTCGACGAACTGCTGCCACAGCGGCTTGTCGAGCCCGAGCTCGAGATAGACCTTTTGATAGACCTCCGGCGTCGCCTTCTCGCCCACGATCGAGAGCACCGGATCGATCGGCAGCACGCGGCCGATGAAGAAGGTGAGCGCGGCAAGGCCGACGAGCGTGATGGCCACGGTCAGCAGCCACGAGCCGATGGCGATGAACAGGCGGAGTGGGCGGTTGGATACGCTCAAGCGATACAGGCCTTTGACTTCGATCTGTCGGGTGTCACCTTCTCCCCTTGTGGGAGAGGGTGCCCGAAGGGCGGATGAGGGGTTCTCTCCGCGAACTGGTCGCCCGTCGCATTCGCTCCGGACGCGCAACCCTTGGTTGCGAACCCCTCATACGGCGCTTCGCGCCATCTTCTCCCACAAGGGGAGAAGGCAAGAAGAGGAAAGGCCGGCGGCGGACCGCCGGCCTCGTTGTTATTCCTTCGTCACGCCGCCGTAGCGGTCGTCGGAGAAGGTGATGCCGAGGACCACGCCCTTGACGTCCGAGCGCATGGCAACCTTGCGGCTGTCCTGGAACATGAACACGAACGGCGAGGTGTCGGTGTGGAGGCGCTGGGCCTCGTCGTAGAGCGCCTTGCGCTTGTCGACGTCCTGCTCCTGCACGGCCTGGTTGACGAGGTCGGAGACCTTGCCCGAGTTCCAGCCGAAGCGGTCGGCGAGGTTGCCCTTGGTGCCATCCGGATCCGACGGATCGTGGTTGCCGAACGCCTTGGCGTTCGAGTGCGGATCGGGATAGTCCGGGCCCCAGAGGCCGAACCAGATGTCGAGATCGTGCGAGCGATAGCGGTCCAGCCAGGGGCCGCCGTCGACGACCTGCAGGTCGAGGTCGACGCCGATCTGGCTCAGCGTGGCCTGCACGGCCTGGGCGTAGTCGGGATAAGGCGGCACGTTCCAGACGACGGTCGCGAGCTTGATCGGCGTCGCGACGCCGGACTCGGCGATCAGCGCCTTGGCCTTCTCGATATCGAGCGAGTAGGGGTTGTAGTCGATGCCACCGCCCAGGAACCCGTCCGGGATCATGGTCTGGTGCACCTTGATGGTGCCTTTGCCGATGGTGTCGGCGATGCCCTGGTAATCGACGCCATACTTGATGGCTTCGACGACCTTCGGGTTGCTCAGCGCTTCGTTACGAACGTTGAGGCCGAAATAGTACATCGTGGAGGAGACGCCCTCCTGCACCTGGATGTCGGCATTGCCGGCAATGGCGCCGATATCGTCGGGGCCGAGCTTGTTGGCGATGTCGATGTCACCCTTTTCGAGCGCGAGACGCTGCGTCGCCGATTCCGGCATGTGCTGCAGGAACACGCGATCGACGCCCGGGGCGGTGCCCCAGTAGTTTTCGTTGCGCGACAGCAGGATCGAAACCTTCGGATCCCACTTGGTCAGCACATACGGGCCCGAGCCGGCCGAATTCTCAGCCTTCAGCCAGGCATTGCCGTAGTCGTTGGTGCCGTCTTCCTTGGTGCCTTCGTGCTGCTTGACGATGGCCGAGTCGACGATGCCGCCGGTGAACGAGGAGAGCACGTAGAGCACGAAGCTCGGGGCGTACTTCTGGTCGACAACGAGCTGCAGGGTCTGCGGGTCGATCGCCTTGATGTTCTCCGCCACGTTGTCCTTGTTCAGGCCGAACTGGGTGAGGATGAACGAGATACGGCTATCGAGCAGGATGACGCGCTGCAGCGAGTATTCGGCGTCGGCGGCCGTCACCGGATTACCCGAGGCGAACTTGGCGTTCGGGTTCATCTTGAAGGTGAAGGTCTTGCCGTCTTCCGACACCGTCCAGCTCTCGGCGAGGACGCCGGTGATCTTGGTCGGATCGGCCGGGTCGAAGCTGACCAGCGGCTGGTAGATCTGCTGGCTGGCGAGCACGCCGCCGACTTCCGACACTTCGGCCGGGTCGAGCGTGATGATGTCGTCGATCGCGTCTGCGATGACGAGGGTATTCTTGGGTGTTTCGGCAATCGCGCCGGACGCGGTCATCACCGCGCCGACGGCGACCGCCATAAGCGTCTTGAACAAACGCATGACAGTCTCCCTGGTTGAAGTCGCCCGGCGGAGGCCGCCGGGTAGTCGTTATCTCCCGCTGGCCTCAGGGGTCAGGTTACTGATCCCCTCGAAGGTGAAGGTCAGCGCAGCGATGGGTAGAAGCGTGTCGATCTCGGCCAAAGCGTCCGCCGTGAAGATGCCGGCATCGCCGAGCAGCGCCACGACGCCGCGGGTCTCACCCGCGATCACGATGGGGAAACAAGAGCAGGCGCCGTAGCCCATGGCGACAAGGCCCGAAGCCTCCTCGCCGAGGAAGGCCACCATGCCCGGTGTGTCGTTGCCGATCAGCGGCTGCTGGTCATCCAGCATGCTGCGGTTCCACAGGCTGTCGTTCACCGGATCGACATTGCCGATGGGGAAATCGACGGGGTTGGACGTGCCGATGCGGTGCGTGACCGTCCTGTCCGGCGCAACTGCGATGAAGGTCGCCGTCCGCACGCCCGGCACGGAGGTGAAGAGCGCGGAGAGGACGCCAAACAGCGACTCGGCGCCATCTGCCAGTGCGTAGGTGAGCCTGCTAGCGATGTACGGACCGATCGGGCTCATTCGGGGAACAGCCTCATGGTGCCGACCCAGAGCTCGATCGCCGTATCAGCGCCGACATTGGTGCCGCGGTGCGGCTTGCGGCTGTCGAAATGCAGCGTATCGCCGGGTCCGAGCCGGTACTCGACGCCATCGACCTCGTAGAGCATCTCGCCGGCGACGAGATAGACGAAGTCCTCGCCCTCGTGGCTCATCATCTCCGAGGCGTGGCCGGGCGGAACGTGGCTGAGGCAGGCATTGAGCTTGGCATCGGCGAAGCCGCGCTCGAGGAACTCGTAGTACCGCGACGTGCCGCCGACCTTGTAGGTCTGGCGCTGGCCTGAATGGCTGACGACGCTGTGCTGGCGGGCCGGCACTTTCGACACGAACTGGTCGACCGTGGTCTCGAGCGCCTTGGCCAGGTTGTAGAGCGACGCCAGCGACGGCGTGGAGATGCCGCGCTCGATCTGGCTGATGAATCCGATGGTGAGGCTGGCCTCGTCGGCCACCTGCTGCTGCGTCTTGCCCAGCGCCTTGCGACGCTCCTTCAACCGCGATCCGAGTGTGGGATCGATCGGTGTGGCCAACTCGGCCGGCTCGGAACGCTTCACAAACTTGAGGACTGACACGGAGGCTCTCTTAATTTTAGCGACACTAAAGAAGCCGAGGGAGGAGTCAACGGATTCCGTTGGGGTGGCATGTGCTGGATACATCCCGCCCGCCGGCTGTCATCCCAGCGAAGGCTGGGATCCAACTCTCGCTGACGCAGACCGTGAAATGGATCCCTGCCTTCGCAGGGATGACATCGAGTGTTTGTCGCAGACGCCGGGTTCGCTTACCCCTGCGCCAGCTCCCACTCGATCGTCCGCCGCAGTGCCTGCTCTTCCGGCACGATCTCGCGATAGCCGAGTTCGTCGCGGATGCGTTGGGAGTCGAGGGTCAGCGGGTAGCTGAGGTCGCTGGCCTCGGCGCGGTCCGACAGCACGCCGTTGGCCTCGGGATCGACCAGCACGATCTCGCTGTCGAGGCCCATGAGCGTGAGGATGGTGCGGGCCCAGTCGGCCTGGGTGCGCACGAACGGCTGCGAGACATTGTAGATGCGCCCCGCCGCCTCGGGCGAAACGGCGGCGAGCGCCAGCGCTTCGGCGACATCGTCGATATAGGCGTAGGAGTTGAGCCATTGCGCGCCGCGACGATCGAGCTTGAACGGCTCGCCCTTGGTCGCGCCCTTGATCGCCCAGGCAAAGCGATGCTGCTTGTCGTCGGGCCCGAAGATCATCGGCAGCCGCATCACCGTCGCCTCCGGGGCGCCGTGGGCGAGGGCGAATTCCTCGATCGGGATCTTGTCGTAGTTCTCGAACAGGTCGTCCTCGACCCCGGCCGGCCGCCGGTCGTTGCCGCGATAGGGGTAGCGCAGGGTGCGCAGCGGCGAATCCTCGGTCGCCGGCTCGGGCCGGATCGGCGGCGTCTCCTTCTTCAGCAGGCCCCCGTAGTTGGAATAGACATCGGTCGAGCTGACGAGGATGTAGCGCGCGCCGGCCGTGGCGGCGGCCTCGATCACAGGTTCGGCGTTCCTGAGGCTGAGGGCGAAGATGTCGATGACCGCGGTGACGCCGTTGGCCTTCAGCAGCTCGGCGATCCGCCCGCTGTCCATGCGATCAGCGGCCTCGAATTTCACCCCGTCCGCAAGATTCACCGGGCTCTGCCCGCGGGCGACGACGAGGACGTCCTGCCCGCGCTCGCACAGCCGTCTGGCAGTGGCGGTACCGAGGAATCCCGTGCCTGAGATGATCGCGATGGCCATGCGCCGACTCCTTTTCACTGGGGAGCGGGAGACTGGTCGAGCGAGCCGTCACGATCAACCCCGAAGGACGGGCAGGGTCAATCCGCCTCAGGGCGACGTGGGTGCTAGAGGGCCACCCAGTCGCGCAGCGGCACACGGACCATGCGCGGCGGCGCCTCCGAATCCAGCGGGTTGACCATGCGCGGTGACGGCAGGTTCTCGTCGACCGAAGGTTCGCGGGCCCGCCGCCAGTCCTCCTCGAACAAGTCGGTGAAATACGCGACTGCCTGTGAGTGGTAGATCGCGAGGCTGGCGTCGCGATTGAACTTGGTGCCGGAATTGGTCCAGTTGTGGCTCCCGAGGACCACCACCTTGTTGTCGATGATCAGCCCCTTGGTGTGGCAGCGGCCGTTGAGCCTCAGCTTGTCGAAGTCGAACCCCTTGAGCTTGAGCCGGGTCAGCGTCTTCCTCAGGTCGTCGCCGATGCGCCTGAAGATGATGCGCACATCGACCCCGGGGGCCTGTTGCTTGTGCAGAAGCGCATCGACCAGCTGCTTGAAATGCGGGGCATCGCCATCGTTGGCGGCGAGCTTCAGCGACTGGTTCTGGAACAGCACCCGGTGCTCGGCCCCCTCGATCAGCCCGGCGACGACCTTGGCGTAGTTGTCCGGCGTCAGCAGCGGGTGGATCTGCACCGGCCCGTCGATGGTCATCGGCTTGCGCAGGACATACGGCGCTTCGACCGTGTCGTCGGGATCGACAAAATACTCGACCGGCACCCAGACATACGGCTCGTCGCCCTGCGCGGCCTCGACATTCTGCGTCTTCTTGGCCTCCTTCAGGTCGAGCAGCAGGTGGTCCTCGTAGAGCTGGGCCAGCTTCGGGCCCTCCACCACGGCGTGCCATTCGCGGTTGTAGCCGCTGAGCAGCTTGTTTGGCGTGCCGAGGTCGGTGCTCGGCTCGCCCAGCGGCGGCTGGTTGGAACTCTGCCAGTTGCCCGAGGAAAGCCAGAATGAGGCATGGTCCTTGACGGCGACCTTGATGTGATAGGCGGAGTCGAAAATGCCCTCCGGGTTGCCGATCCGCCCGAAGGGCTTCGCCACCGAGGCCCAGGAGAACTGGAAGCGTTGCTTGAGCGCGCTCGCCAGCTGGTCGCGCGCGGCGATGTCGCTGACATCGTCCTTCTTCGCCCCCACACCGCCGATGTCCTCGCCAGCCTGCAGCACCAGCTTCAGCCTGCGCTGGCCCGGCTTCGTCGCATCGACGACGGCCTTGAGGATGTGCGGTGCCGTGAAGTCGTACATGCCGACGGTCAGGCTTTTCCTGACCCCGGAGAGGAACGTCTTCAGCACCGGCCAGCCGCAATCGGGACTGACGCTAAGCGTCACGGCGTCGGCCGTCGCGGCCTCGAGCTTCAGTGCGGGCCGCTCGACGTAGCGCGACACCCAGGCGGCCTCGACATCCGACCAGTCCTCGACGAGGCCGAGCTGGTCTGCGATGGACGCGAAGGTAACATCGGTGGGCACGCCCGCGATCGAGTTGGGAATGGGAATCATGCCCTTCAGCGCCAGCACCTCCGGCGTCAGCCGCTCCGTCACCGCCACCACCAGCACCGGCTCGTCGGTCACCTTGCCGCCCGTCACGCGCAGCCCGGCATAGACCGCCACCACGTCGGGCCGGGCCGCGAGGAGTTGCTGCGCCGCGGGCACCGCCGCCTCGACATCCGCCATGGTCACCGATCCCGCCGGTGGCGGCACGAAAGCGCCGGTGTCGACGCGGGCGACTGTCGTCTCGCCGATGCGCACGGTGATTGTCACCGGCACGGTGACGCTGACCTCGTTGGCGGCCACCTTCAGCTCCCCCGATGCCGGTGGCTTGGCGTCGGGCACGCGTACGCCCACCATTGGTCCGCGCCGTGCCGTGTCGACGATGTCCCTGAGCGCGCCCGCCGCAACAGCTCCGTTGCTGTCGAGGAACACCCCGCTCTTGTGCAGCCCGACCACCTTGCCGTGTTCGAGTTCGACGACCGGGGATCCCGAGTTGCCTCCCAGCGTCGTGCAATCATGCGATAGCTCCGCCCCGATCACCGATTTCACGAAGCCCGGCGCCAGCCGTTTCCGGTCGAAGACCTCACCGAAGATCGAGAACATCAGCGCCTGGTCGGGGATGCGGCTGTCGGCCTGCGGATAGCCGATGACGGCCACGGTCTTGCCAACCGGATCGGCCACGTCGATATCGAGCGCCGGGGGCAGGGCGGTGCCGGTCACCGGGGCGACCCTGAGCAAGGCGACATCGGCCTCGCGCGGCCCGCCGACATGGAGGATCTGGTCGATGGTGAACTCCGCTTCCGCAGCGGAATCGACCTCTTCGAGAAAGTCGATGCTGACCCCGATCGGCCGGCGCGGATCGTCACCCATCATGAAGCGGAAGCCGCCCGCACCGCGCTCGGCGAAGAACTGCGCGACATGGCGGTTGGTCACCACGATCCCCGGCTGCACCATCCAGCCGGTCGCCAGAACCGGCATCGCCAGATAGTTGTCGAGCTCGATGCGGCCTATGGACGGAATGACATTGCGCAGCGCCGTGGCGGCGGCGCCGATCCGGTCGATCCAGACCCGGCTCTCGGGATCCTTGACCTTCAGCACCGCGGCGCCGTTGGTCACTCCCAGCACCGGCCGGCCCCGCCGCAGCGCAATCGACTCCTCCCGGATCCTGTCGCCTGATGCCGCCCGCGCAAAACCGGCCTCGCTGACCGGGGGCCGCGCGGCCCGCTTCGGCTTGGGTTCGGCCAGCGCGCGCTTGATCTCCGCGTCTATGCGTTCGACGAGGGGCTTGTCCTGCGCGTATGCGGCCGTCCTGAAGTCGCGAACCATTCCTGAAAGTCGCTGCTGGTCGTCCTGCATCGTCTCACCCAAGGTTGCTGGTGCGATATCTTCCGGTATTTCTCGATATTGTTGCCGCGATAGAAGTCATTGCTCGGAACATGATAGCTGTTCAAAGCAAAGTGTCGATGGCTATTTGAAACGCTGCAGATGACCGTATTGTAACGACCGGCGGCAAGCGCGATCGGCCGAGGGGCGGGGCAGGGGGGCAAACCCGCTTCAGTGAGGCAGGTGAAGCGGCTCGCCGTGGTTGCGCAGAACCATGCCCACGGCGCCCATGCAGGCACCGTTGTCGGAGAAGGCGCTCGGGCGGAGGATGGTGCGCGAATAGTCCGGCACGTCGCTCGCCTTGACGAGGCTGTAGCGCTCGAAGCTCTCGGCCAGCGGCGCCATCAGCAGCTCGCCCGCCGCCGCGAGGCGCCCGTTGACGATGACGAGCGGGGGGTTGAACACCGAGCCGATCAGCCCGAGCCCGCGGCCGCCCGCCTCCCCGGCCTGGCGGATCAAGCGCCCGCAGGTTTCGTCGCCGCCGATGGCGAGCTCGACCACTTCCTGGATCCGCAACGAGCGTCCGACATGGCGCTCGGCCTCGATCAGCGAGTCGCGAAAGCTGGCATAGACTTCGAGGCAGCCCCGGTTGCCGCAGCGGCAGAGCGGACCGTGCGGGTCGATGACCACATGCCCGAACTCGCCCGCGCCTCCCGCGATGCCGCGCAGCACCTTGCCGCCGGAGACGATGGCGCCGCCGACGCCGAGGTCGAGCGTATAGACGATGAAGTCCTCGTGCCCCTGCGCTGCGCCCCAGGTCATCTCGGCGATGGCGAGGCAGTTGCTCTCGTTGTCGGCAAAGATCGGCGCGTCGAACATGGGGCCGAACAGGTCGTGGAGATTCACGCCGGTCCAGGTGGGAAGCCCCCCGCGCATCACCTGTCCGGTCAGCGGGTTGACCGGGCCGCCGACAGCCAGCCCGACGCCTAGCAATCCGGTCTCGGACTGCCATTGGTCCGCGTAGGCGTCGGCGACCAGACTGCGGACCAGTTCGAGCGCTGTCGCCGGGCTGTAGTCGGGTTCGATCACGATCGACTTGTCAGCCAGCACGCGATGCGAGACGTCGGCGATGATCACCTGCAGCTCGCTCTGCCCGATCAGGATACCGATGCAGGTGCCGGCCTCCGGGTTGAGAGTCAGGGTCGTTGCCGGACGGCCGACATTGCCATCGGGCTCGGTGCCAGTTTCGATCACCATGTTGGCGCGGCGCAACTCGGCGAGGGCCGTGGAAACCGTCGACTTGGCCAATCCGGTCAGCCGCGCCAGCTGCGATGCACTCATGCTTCCGCGTGCGCTGAGAGTGCGCACGATCCGCCCGGCCGGGGTGGCTAAAGCACCGCCAGCCAGTAGAGATTTGAGCTCGATCTTATTCACCGACGCCCTCCCTGGGCGCGTTGACAAGCCGAATAAGTTCACCATAGAACTAATGCGACGGTGCCGTGGAGGATGTGCACCGACGCAGGGAAAGTGCAAGTGCCTGGACAGGGGCCGACCGCAAGAGTCGGAGCCGGGCGCATGCGCTTCAAGGGAGAGAAATACTATGACTTTCACGACCAAGGTCGCGGCTGCCGCGACCACGATGCTTGCTGCCGCATTGCTTTCGAGCACCGCGATGGCCGCCCCCAAGGTGCTCATGCTGCACCAGTGGGCGTCGGGCAACGATGCCGCCTCCATTGCCAAGCTCGGTGAGATGTTCACCGCGGCGGGCGGCACCTGGGAACAGACCGCTATCGCCGGTCACACCGCGAACACCCTCGCCAAGCTCCGCGCCGACGTCGTCGCCGGCAACGCCCCCGCTGCAGTGCAGCTGAAGGGCCCGGAAATCGCCGAGTGGAACGCCACCGGCGGCACCGCCGACATGGATGAACTCGCCACCGCCGAAGGCTGGGATGCCGTCGTCGCCCCCGAACTGCTGCCGGTGATGAAGCCGGAAGGCAAGTGGGTTGCGGCGCCGATGAACATCCACCGCATCAACTGGATCTGGGGCAACAAGGCCGCCATGGAAGGCGTCGGCGTCGCCGAGCTTCCCAAGACCTGGGCCGATTTCAACGCTGCCTGCGAGAAGGCGATCGCCGGCGGCAAGATCTGCCTCGCACACCTGTCGGCCGACTGGACGGACGCCACCACGTTCGAGACCATCGTCTACGGCATGGACAAGGATCTCTACACCAAGGCCTTCGTCGAGGGTGACGTCGACTCGCTCCGTTCCGAGGGCATGATCAAGGCCTTCGAGCAGATGCGCCTCATGGTCACCAAATACATGGACCCGGCCATCGCCGGCCGTGACTACGACACCGCCTCCAACATGATGGTCAACGGCGACGCGCTGTTCTTCATCATGGGCGACTGGGAACTGGGCGCCATCAAGTCGGTCGGCCATGAGCCGGGCGGCGACATCCTGTGCGGCCAGTCCCCGACCGACTGGGCCGGCGACGGCTTCATCCTGAACTCGGACTCGGTGGTGTTCTTCAACCAGAAGGACCCGGACTACCAGGAAGGCCAGAAGCTTCTCGCCAGCCTGATCCTGTCGCCCGATTTCCAGAAGGTGTTCAACATCACCAAGGGCTCGATCCCGGCTCGCCTCGATGTCGACCTGGCCGATGGCTTCAACGTCTGCCAGCAGCAGAGCCAGGCGGCGCTGAAGGCCTCGATCGACGGCGGCACGCTGGTCCGCTCGATGGCCCACAACATGACTGTGCTCCAGAAGTATCGCGGCGCGATGATGGATACCATCACCGAGTTCGTGAACACGCCTGAGATGACCTCGGAAGAAGCGGCCAACATCATGGCCGACGCCGTCGAAGCTCAGATGTAACGACCAAGCGAGGATTGCCGGCCGCGTGTCTCCCGGCACGTGGCCGGCTCCCTTGTCGGCCGGTTTTGGAGGGCATTCCGTTGGCTATTGCAGGTCAGTCCGTTTCGACTGGCACGAGTACGTGGGACCGCATCAAGAAGTGGACCCCCATCTTCATCATCGCGCCGTCTATCATTGCCTCGTTCGTCTACGTCTTCGTCTTCGCGGGCTGGACGTTCTACATCTCGCTCAGTGACTCGACGCTCCTGCCCAGCTACGGCTTCAAGGGTCTCGACAACTACGTCTCGCTCTGGACCAACCGCCGCTGGAGCGTGGCCTACAACAACCTGCTGTATTTCTCGGCCTTCTACGTCAGCATCTCGATGGCGTTCGGCCTGCTGCTGGCCATCCTGATCGACCAGCGCATCCGCGCCGAGTCGTTCTGGCGCACCATTTTCCTCTACCCGCTCGCCGTCAGCTTCATCGCCACCGGTACCGTGTGGCAGTGGCTCTACAATCCGTCGAGCGGCATCCAGTTCCTGGTCAACTCGATGGGCTGGACCGACTTCCAGTTCGCCCTCACCACCGACCGCAAGAACGCCATCTGGGCCATCATCATCACCGGCATCTGGGGTTCGGCGGGCTTCTCGATGGCCCTGTTCCTCGCCGGCCTCCGCTCGGTCGATCCCGATATCATCAAGGCCGCGCAGATCGACGGCGCCGGCTGGTTCCGCACCTATTTCCGGGTGATCCTGCCCACCATCGGGCCGATCTTCCTCGCCGTCGCAGTGGTGCTGCTGCAGTTCGCCATCAAGACCTTCGACCTCGCCGTTGCCCTCACCAACTCGGGGCCGGGCATCTCGACGACGTTCCCCGCGACATACGTCTACGACTTTATGTTCCAGCGTGGCGAAATCGGCGAAGGCGCCGCGGCCGCCATGATGGTGCTGGCCGCGCTGGCCATCGTCCTCGTGCCCTACTCGCTCTATCTCGTGTGGCGCCGGCGCAGGGAGGCGAACAATGGCTGACGCTACCCTCACAAGCACCGCGGTCGAAGACCGGGAAGCCGCCGTCGCCAGCCGCCGGCGCCTCGTCTCGCGCATCGTGATCTATGGCCTCCTGGCGCTGATCTCGATCGTCTACATCGTGCCGTTCCTCGTCGTGTTCCTGAACTCGTTCCGCACCAATGCCGAGATCGGCCAGTTCGGCCTCATCTCGATGCCCCGGAGCTTCCGCCTCGATGCGTGGCCCCAGGCGTGGAGCGATTTCTGTATCGGCGGACAGTGCGACGGCGTCGCGCGCTACTTCTGGAACTCGGTGGCCATGGTCGTCCCCGCGACGATCATCTCCACCGCGCTCGGCGCCATCAACGGGTACATCCTCAGCAAGTGGCGCTTCCCGGGCTCCGAGATCGTCTTCGGCTTCATGCTGCTGGGCGTGTTCATGCCCGGCCAGATCGCGCTGCTGCCCTGGGCGTTCACGCTCGGCCAGCTCGGCCTCGCCAACTCCGTCTACGGGCTGATCCTCGTCCACTGCATCCAGGGGCTCAGCTTCACCACCCTGTTCTTCCGCAACTACTACGTGTCGATCCCCGACGACCTGCTGAAGGCCGCGCGTATCGACGGTGCCGGTTTTTGGCGCATCTTCTGGAAGATCATGATCCCGCTGTCGCCGCCGATCATCATCGTGACGGTCATCTGGCAGTTCACCGGCATCTGGAACGAATACCTGTTCGGCGTGGTGCTGAACTCGGGTTCCAACCAGCCCATCACCGCGGCCCTTGTTGCCCTCTCCATGAGTGGCACCACCGTCCGCACCTACGACGTCATGAGTGCGGCCGTGCTGATCGGCGCGTTGCCTCCCCTCCTCGTCTACTTCTTCGGCGGAAAATACTTCGTCCGCGGCCTTACCCAGGGAGCAATCAAGTAAAATGGCGTCCTTGACCATCAGGAACCTGCGTAAGAGCTTCGGCGTCGTCGAAGTGCTGAAAGGTGTCGACCTCGAGGCCAATACCGGCGAGTTCATTGCGCTCGTCGGCCCCTCGGGCTGCGGCAAGTCCACACTGCTCGCCATGATCGCCGGTCTCGAGACCGTCACTTCGGGCGAGATCTATATCGGAGACCGCCTCGTCAATTCGGTGCAGCCCAAGGACCGCGACATCGCCATGGTGTTCCAGTCCTACGCGCTCTATCCGACCATGACCGTGCGCGAGAACATGGCCTTCGGCATGGAAAGCCGCGGCGTGCCCAAGGCCGAGCAGGAAAAGACCATCGCTCGCGTCGCGGCACTGCTGCAGATCGAGCCGTTCCTGAAGCGCAAGCCCGGTCAGCTCTCCGGCGGCCAGCGCCAGCGCGTCGCCATGGGCCGTGCTCTCGTGCGCGATCCGGCGCTGTTCCTCTTCGACGAGCCGCTGTCGAACCTCGACGCCAAGCTCCGCGTCGACATGCGCACCGAGATCAAGAAGCTGCACCAGCGCATCGGCAAGACCACCATCTACGTCACCCACGACCAGGTCGAGGCCATGACTCTCGCCTCGCGCATCGCCGTGATGCACCAGGGCGAAGTGCAGCAGTTCGCCGACCCGGATACGGTCTACAACCGTCCCGCGAACATCTTCGTCGCCGGCTTCATGGGCTCGCCCTCGATGAACTTCATCGATGCCGAGATCTCGACCGCCGATGGAGCGCCCTCGGTCAACTTCCCGCTCGGCAACGGCAGTGTCGCCAACCTGCCGCTGCACAACGGCGTGGCCAGCCGGGCGACCAGCAAGAAGGTCATCCTCGGCATCCGTCCCGAACACCTCAGCCGCCAGTCCACGTCCAACGCGGGCAAGACCGGCTTTGCCAGCATGGCGGCGCCGGTGGAAGTGGTGGAGCCCACCGGGGCCGAGACCATGGCCGTGCTGAAGTTCGGGGATCGCGAAGTGGTCGGCCGCTTCTCGCCGGACGAGGCACCAAAGACCGGCGAGACCATGCCGCTCGCCATCGACATGACCCGCGCCTGCCTGTTCGATCCGGCAACGACGCGACTGATCTGAGGGCGGCAAAATCAGCAAGTTTGCGAATTACCCCAGCCTCGAGGGGCGGGTCGTGTTTGTCACCGGTGGCGCGTCCGGCATCGGCGCCGAGATCGTTCGTGCCTTCGCGGGGCAGGGCAGCAAGGTCGGCTTCGTCGATATCCTCGACCATGAGGGCCAGGCCATCGCTGACGAGACCGGCGCCTATTTCGTCAACTGCGATATCACCGATGTGGCGGGGCTGCGCGCCGCCATCGACGTGATCAGGAACCGGCTCGGCAACATCACCGTGCTGGTCAACAACGCCGCCAACGACGACCGGCACGAGATCGACGCCGTCACCGAGGAATACTGGGACGCCTCGCTCGACCTGAACCTGCGCCCGCAGTTCTTCGCCGCCCAGGCAGTACGCGAGCAGATGAAGGCCGAGGGTGGCGGCTCGATCATCAACTTCTCCTCGATCGCCTGGCGCGGCGGGGCCTCCAACATGCCCGTCTATGCCACGGCGAAATCGGCCACCATCGGCCTGACCCGGGCGCTCGGCCGCGGCTTTGGTGCCGACAACATCCGCGTCAATTCGATCGAGCCCGGCGCGGTCATCACCGATCGCCAGCGCCGGCTCTGGTTCAAGGACCAGGCGGCGATCGACAGCGTGGTTGCCCGCCAGACCATCCAGCGCATGCTGCTCGGCGACGAGATTGCCCGCACCGTGCTGTTCCTCGCATCCGACGACAGTCGAATGATCACCAAGCAGTCCATTACTGTAGATGCTGGATTGCGCTAGTTCTGACGCCCCTGACTCGAAGCGACGGTGACAAGATGAAGATCACGACCGGCCTCAACCCTTACGGGCTCACCTACTATCTCGGCCTGCAGGGCGCGGGCACGCCGCGGCACAACCCGAATGGCGCCGGCCTTGAAGGCTTCATCCGCCTGACCCAGGAACTGGGCGGCAAGGCGATCGAGCTCTGGGAGGGCTGGCTGAAGGACATGTCGGACGCCGAGCTTGCCTCGCTGCGGGCCCGTCTCGACGAACTCGGCTGGAAGCGCGTCGTGAGCTCCGGGCTGCAGAACGGGGACATGGACCTCCTGGTCCGCGTCGCCAAGGCGCTCGATGCGAAGTTCATCCGCGTCGCGCTGACGCCGATCCTCTGCGGCGACCGCGCCGCCGCCGGCCCGCGCTGGCATGAGCTGGTGAAGTCGGTGAACGAGAAGCTCGAGGCCGCGGTGCCCAAGCTCGAGGCCGCCGGCGTGGTGCTGCTGATCGAGAACCACCAGGATTTCACCTCCCGCGAGCTGGTCGGCTTCTGCGAGGAATACGGCCCGCATGTGCGGATCGTCTTCGACATGGCCAACACCTTCCCGGTCGGCGAGTCGCCGCTCGATTTCACCCGCGTGATCGCGCCCTATGTGCGGCACTGCCACGTGAAGGACTATCGCGCCGTGATCGAGCCCGATGGCTTCCGCCTCGTGCGCTGCCCTTCGGGCGATGGCTGCGTGCCGCACAAGCAGATGTTCGACATCCTTGCGCAGCACAACGACGAGATGATCGCCTGCATCGAGATCGGTGCGCTCGATGATCGCCACGTCAAGCTCTACACGCCCGAGTGGTGGCACGGCTATGCGCCGAAGCAGGCCGAAGACCTCGCCGCTTGCCTCCTCGCGCTGCAGAAGAACCGCTATGCGCCGGGCGAGGAATGGCGCACCCCGTGGCAGCGCAACGCCGACCACGAACTCATCGAATACGAGCTGGGGCAGTACCGGAAGAGTGCCGCGAACCTCAAGGCTCTTGGACTAATGTGATTGGAGGCCCGCCGTGGCAAAGGATCTATCTGGCAAAATCGCGTTCGTGACCGGCTCGGGCCGTGGCCTTGGCAGCGTCATGGCGAAAAAACTCGCCGCGCGCGGGGCTGACGTCGTCGTCCACGACCTGAACTGGGATGCCTCGTCCAAGTATGGCGAAGGCGACAATCTCGGCGTCATGATCAAGACCATCGAGGGCCTCGGCGTGCGCTCGATGGGCGTCACCGGCAATATCGGCGACCGCGACGCGGTCAACGCCATGCGCAAGGAGATCGAGGAGAAGTTCGGCCCGGTCGAAATCCTCGTCAACTGCGCCGGCGGCGATATCGGCGCCTCGGGCAACAAGCCGGTGCCCAACAACATCCTCGGCATCACCTACGAGGACCTGACTACGCTCACCAACAACAACCTGATCGGCACCATGCTGGTCACCCAGGCCTTCGTGCCGCAGATGGTCGAGCGCCAGCACGGCATCGTCGTCAACATCGCCTCGGTGGCCGCCCATATCGGCGTTTCCCACGGGGGCATCTACGCGACCCTCAAGGCAGCGGTGACCCACTACACCCGCTGCCTCGCCGACGAAGTCCGCGAGCACGGCGTGCGCGTCAACGCGGTGAGCCCGGGCCCATCGAAGACCGCCCGCTTCCAGGCCACTCGCACGGTCGATCCGGACAAGATGAACTCCAACAAGGTCTCGATGGACCGCTACGCCGAACCCGAGGAAATCGCCGACGCGGTGGTCTTCCTCTGCTCGCCCGAAGCCAAGTTCATCCACGGCCAGCTCCTGCGCGTGGATGGCGGCCTGCAGCTTTACGCGGGGTGATTCCCTCATCCGCCCTTCGGGCACCTTCTCCCACAAGGGGAGAAGGCGATCATCGAGGGCTCTCAGTCGGGCCTTCTCCCTTGATGGGAGAAGGTGGGCGAAGCCCGGATGAGGGTGGGGCCACATGCTCGCCGCTTGTCCCCTCCCTCACACCCGGCTAACCCTGTGTTTCCCGACCCGGAGACACGATGCCTGCTCTCGGCCTGATCCTCGCTGCCATTGCCGCCGTTGCGTCGTTCCTCACCGCCTGGTGGGTCATGCGGCGGGCGGAGCGTCTCGGGCTGGTGCAGGAGCCGAACGCACGCTCGTCGCATACCGTGCCCACTCCCACCGGGGGCGGGTTGGGCATTGCCGTCGGCGGCACTATCGCGGGCCTGCTCTGCGCGCTGCTGCTGCCGTTTCTCGCCGTGCCGGCGATCATGGCCTCGATCCTCATCGCCTATATCGGCTACACCGACGACCGCCGCCCGCTCGCGGCGCGCTGGCGCCTCGGAGCCCAGGTGCTGTTGATGGGCGCCGTCTCCGCCGTGCTGCCGCTCGATCTGCTGATGTCGCTCACCGGGCTGCCGGAATCGGTGCTGATGATCGTCTTCGCGCTCGGCGGGGCGCTGTGGATCAACCTCTACAATTTCATGGACGGCATCGACGGCCTCGCCGCGTCGGAAGCGATCTTCCTCCTCCTCAGTGCAGTCTTCATCGCCGTCTCCTTCGAGCCCGGCGTCATCGGCGACCCGCGCCTCTGGTGGATGGTCGGCCTCGCCGCCGCCACGCTCGGCTTCCTGCTGCTCAACTGGCCACCGGCGAAGTTGTTCATGGGCGATGTCGGCAGCACCTATCTGGGGCTGATGACGGCGTTCTTCGCCCTCACCACCATCACCAGCTTCTGGCTGAGCCTGTGGCAGTGGCTGATCCTCGCCGGCGTCTTCCTTGCCGACAGCCTCACAACCCTCGTTCGCCGCGCCATCCACCGCGAGCGCTTCTGGGAGGCACACAAGCGCCATGCCTACCAGGCGCTGCAACGCCGCCTCGGCTCGCACCGCAAGGTGACGCTGATTTATCTCTTCATCAACGTGGTCGTGCTGTTGCCGCTGGCCTGGCAGGCGGGGCTGACGCCCGAATGGGCGCCGGCCATCACGATCGTCATCCTGCTGGTGCTGGTGATGGCAGCGCTGAAGTTCGGCGCTGGTGCGCCGCTAGAGCCAGAGGCTGAGGAAATAGGCGCCGGCGCCAAGAATGGCCAGTGAGGCCGCGGCCGAGGCGAACAGCATGTTCCGCGCATAGTTCATCTGGCGCGCCAGTTCGTGCCGGGTGACGGCGCGGACGTCGAAATGCTCGATTTCACTGTCGATCATGGGCGAGCCCCTCAGCTACGCCACCAAGGTGCGCGCCTGCGGGGAAACCGGCCAGCTTCATGCAAAATCATGCTTAACTAGATTCAAATGCCGTGTAGTCTCGGCCTGCTCGCAGAAGCGTGTAGTTGGCCAATTGGACCGGCCTTGGCGTTGCCACGATTGGCGCGCTCTTGCCGCCGCCCCACGTCCGGATAGTCTCGCCTGATGCTTCTCCTGCGTTCCGGTTTCATGATCCTCGCCACAGCGATGCTCCTGGCGGGCTGCAGTTCGGTGGTCGCGCCGGCCCCCGGCCGCGGCAGCACCGCGACTGCCCCGGTGCAGCTGAGCCAGGGCAGCATCATCGCCGCCATCAACAGCACGCGCGCCGCCAGCGGCAAGCCGCCGCTGCGCTACAACGTCAAGCTCGAGGCCGCGGCCCGCTCGCAGGCCAACCTTATGGCCGCCAAGGATACGCTCTCGCACGATCTGGGCGTCACCCTGCGCCAGCGCGTCACCACGGCCGGCTATGATGGCGCGGTCGGCGAGAACGTCGCCGGCGGCCAGTCGACGCTCGACCAGGCCATAGCCGGCTGGCTCGCCTCACCGGCCCACCGCGACACGCTGCTCTCGACCCGGTTCCAGGAGTTCGGGTTGGCGGTGGCAACGGTCCCCTCGAACCGGACGAGCAAGTACCGGGTCTACTGGGCTTTCATCGCCGGCGGCCCGTTCGAGGCGTGGCACTGAGGCAGCACGCCTCAGTTCGTGCTCAGCGTCCGCCGCACCGCGTCGCGCCAGCCCTTCAGCTTCTTCTTTCGCGTCGGCTCGTCCATGCGTGGCTCGAACTGGCGGTCGAGTGCCCAGCGGGCGGCAAAGCCCTGCTGGTCCGGCCATACCCCGGCCTTGTAGCCGGCGAGCCAGGCGGCGCCGAGCGCGGTGGTTTCGAGAATGGTCGGCCGGTCCACGGGCGTGTTGAGGATGTCGGCGAGGAACTGCATGGTCCAGTCCGAGGCGACCATGCCGCCATCGACGCGCAGCACGGTGTCGCTGGCGCCCTTCCAGTCCTTGCGCATGGCATCGACGAGGTCGCGCGTCTGGTAGCTGACCGATTCAAGCGCCGCCCGCGCCAGCTCCGCCGGCCCGGTATTACGGGTAAGCCCGGTGAGCGAGCCGCGCGCATCGGTATCCCACCACGGCGCGCCCAGCCCGACAAAGGCCGGGACGAGATAGACGTTCTGCGTGGGATCGGCCTTGGCCGCGAGCGGCCCGGCATCCGACGATTTCTCGAACGCTTTCAGCATGTCGCGAAGCCACTGGATCGAGGCGCCGGCAATGAAGATGGCGCCTTCGAGCGCGTAGGTGGTCTCGCCGTCGAGCCGGTAGGCGATGGTGGTGAGCAGCCGGTTCTTGCTTCGCACCATGTCCTTGCCGGTATTGAGCAGGGCAAAGCACCCGGTGCCGTAGGTCGATTTGAGCATGCCCGGGGTGAAGCAGGCTTGCCCGATGGTGGCAGCCTGCTGGTCACCCGCTGCTCCGTAGATCGGGATCGGCACACCAAACAGGTCGGGGTCGGTGGTGCCGAAATCGTCGGCATTTTCCTTCACCACCGGCAGGATGGCGCGCGGGATGCGGAAGAGCTTCAGCAGCTCGTCGTCCCAGTCGCCCGTCTTGATGTTGAGCAGCAGCGTGCGCGAGGCATTGCTGATGTCGGTGGCGTGGCTCTTGCCGCCGGTCAGCCGCCAGATGAGGAAGCTGTCGATCGTGCCGAAGGCGAGCTCGCCCTTTTCGGCGCGCTTGCGTGCGCCCGGCACCTTGTCGAGGATCCAGGCGAGCTTGGTCGCGGTGAAATAGGGGTCGAGCAGCAGGCCCGTCTTTCGCGAAATCATCGGCTCGTGGCCGGCTGCCTTCAGCTTCTCGCACACCTTGGCGGTGCGGCGGTCCTGCCAGACGATGGCGTTGTGGATGGCCTTGCCCGTGGCCCGATCCCACACGATCGTCGTCTCGCGCTGGTTGGTGATGCCGATGGCGGCGATGTCGCTGGCCTTGAGGCTTGCGCGCTTAAGCGCCGTCTTCACGCTCCATAGCACGGTCGCCCAGATTTCCTCGGGGACGTGCTCGACCCAGCCGTCCTGCGGGAAATGCTGGGTGAACTCCATCTTGCCCAGCCCGGCGATCTGCTGTTTGCCATCGAACACGATTGCGCGGCTCGAGGTTGTCCCCTGGTCGATGGCGAGAATGTTGCCCGTCAAGTTGCTGTCCCCCTCTCGGCAAGTCGTCTGGCCATGTAGTCGGACAGCGCCGCCTTCTCTTCAGCTGTGAACCTAAGCCCCAGTTTGCTGCGCCGCCACAACACGTCGTCGGCCGTACGCGCCCATTCGCGATCCATCAGGTAGTCGACCTCGAGCTGGGTCAGCGAGCTGCCGAAGAGGATACCGAATTCCGGCAGCTCCTGGCGATTGCCGATGATCTCCGGGACCAGCGTGCCATATGCCCGGGTCATCCGCCGCAGCACCGGCTCGCCGAGGCGCGGATACTGCGCGACATGGCTGCGCAGCAGGGCCTCGAAGGCGGTCGGCGGAAAATCGCCGCCGGGCAGGGTACCGTGCTGCGTCCACTTCGGTCCCTTGGCGCCGATCAGCCCGTCGATCTTGTCGACCACCTGCTCGCTGAGCCGGCGGTGCGTGGTGAGCTTGCCGCCAAAAATGTTGATGAGCGGCGGGTCGCCCTCTTCGCCCTCGGTCTTCAGCACATAGTCGCGCGTTGCCTCCTGCGCGGCGCTGGCGCCGTCGTCGAACAGCGGCCGCACCCCGGCATAGGACCAGACGATGTCGTCGCGGGTGATCTGGTGCGCGAAATACTCGTTGGCCGCGGAGAGCAGGTAGTCGGTTTCCTCGTCGCTGATCTTCACCCCGGTGGGATCGCCGGAGAAATCCTTGTCGGTCGTGCCGATCAGGGTGAAATCGTGCTCGTAGGGAATGGCGAAGAAGATGCGGCCGTCGGCATTCTGGAAGAAGTAGCAGCGGTCGTGGTCGAAGAGCTTGTTGACGACGATGTGACTGCCCTTGACCAGCCGCACATGGTGCACGTCCTTCCGGCCCAGCGTCTCGGCAATCACGTGGTCGACCCAGGGGCCACCGGCATTCACCAGCAGCCGCGCCGATGCGGTGCTGCGCTTACCCGCCTTGTCCTCCATCTCGATGACCCACAGCCCGTTCTCGCGGCGCGCCGAGGTCACCTTGGTCTGCACCTCGATGATGGCGCCGCGGTCGGCGGCATCGCGGGCGTTCAGCACCACAAGGCGCGCATCGTCCACCCAGCCGTCCGAATACTCGAAGGCAAGCTTGTGTCCCGGCTTCAGCGATTTGCCGGCAGGATCCTCGGTGAGATCGAGAGTCTTGGTGCCCGGCAGAAGCTTCCTGCCGCCGAGGTGGTCGTAGATGAAGAGGCCGATCCGCAGCAGCCAGGCCGGCCGCAGGTTCTTCTCGTAGGGCAGGACGAACCGCAGCGGCCAGATGATGTGCGGGGCGGAGGCCCACAGCACTTCGCGCTCGATAAGCGACTCCCGCACCAGCCGGAACTCGTAGTGCTCGAGATAGCGCAAGCCGCCATGCACGAGCTTCGTCGCAGCCGAGGAGGTGCCCGAAGCGAGATCGTTCATCTCGGCCAGCATGACGGAGTGTCCACGCCCCTGCGCATCGCGCGCAATACCGGTGCCATTCACCCCGCCGCCGATGACGAAGATATCAAGGGGTGCCGGGGTGGTCATGGAAAGTCCTGAACGCTGTTGCCTGCGGCGATCTAGTGGAGAAGTATCCCGCTGATCAACGCCATAATGCGCAGAAATTCTTGCGGGAACTACAGCCGGCCGCACATCCGATTGACCGCTGCGCGGATCGCGTGCACTAGCAGGCAATCCTCTCCGCCCGGCTCACCCATGCTCGCCATTCTCAACGTCGTCCTGCCGGTCTTCGCGATCATGGCGCTGGGCAATGTCGCCGTCCGCTTCCGGCTGTTTCCGTCCGAGGGCGTGCGCGGGCTGGTGCTGTTCGTCAACAACTTCGCCACCCCCTGCCTGCTGTTCAACGCCATGGCGACCGCGGACTTCTCGACCGCCTTCCGCTGGGAGGTGATCGTGCCGTTCTATGTCGGCGCCATCACCGTGTTCGTTCTCGGCATCCTGATCGCCTCCAAGGTGTTCAGGAACAAGCCGGGCGAGAGCGTCGCGTCGGGCTTTTCTGCCTTCTTCACCAACACCGTGCTGATCGGCATTCCGGTGATGCAGCGCGCCTATGGCCAGGATGCGCTGCTCACCGCCTTCTCGATCATCGCCTTCCACGCCTCGGTGCTGATCACGCTCGGCATGCTGGTGATGGAGCTGGTCCGCCGCGACGGGGCGCCGCTGCACAAGGCGCTGGGTGTCGCGGCGATCCGCATCGTCTCCAACCCGCTGCTCTGGGGCATCGTGCTCGGCGCCGCGGCCAATTTCGCGCAGCTCGAACTGGTCGAGCCGGTCGATGCCTTCATCATCATGATGGCCGCCGCGGTGACACCGGCCGCGCTGTTCGGCCTCGGGGGTGCGCTCAACGATTATCGCCTCAGCGAGAACTGGGCCCAGGCCCTGTCGCTGTCGCTGCTGAAGCTGCTGGTGCAGCCGTTCATCGCCTGGGTGCTGATGGTCCACGTGCTGCATGTCGACCACGAGTTCGCCCGCTACGGCGTGCTGCTCGCCGCCATGCCCACCGGCATCAACGCCTACGTCTTCGCCACCTACTACAATCGCGGCGTCAACGTCGCGACCAACACCGTGCTGATCTCGACCCTGCTGAGCGTGCTGACGGTCAGCGGGTGGCTGTTTATTCTGGGGATATAGGGGCGGCTCTACTGCGCCGCTTCCACTGTCATCGACAGCACCTTCGGCTCGCCGACGGCCGGCACCGCCCTGACGGCCATCGTGGTGACCGCATCGAGCCCGACCGCAACCCGAACATGCCGATCCGTCGGGCAGAGGTTCAGCACGGGATCGAAGCCGATCCAGCCGAGGCCATCGTCCCAGGCCTCGGCCCAGGCGTGGAGCGTCGGCGTCTCGGACTCGCCCAGCACATAGCCCGACACGTAGCGTGCCGGGATATCGAGTGACCGCGCGGCCCCGATGAAGCCATGCGCGAAGTCGGCGGCCGGGGGGCGCGCGGCCTGCGCCTGGGTTTGCGACTGGCTCTGCCCATCCTGCGATTGCGACTGTTCGGCGCTGCCGACGACTTCGCCGACCCGGGCCATCAGCGCGTGCAACAGCGCGATCCGGTCCTGTCCGTCCCTGGGGGACGCACGGAACTTGCTGGTAATGGCGCCGATCGGCTTGGTCAGGGCAGTGGGTCGCCGGTAGAGTGCAGGGGGGATATCGCCCTGCACCCGCCCGATCACGCCGTTGCGGTCGATCGTATCGACGAGCCCGCTGACCGAGATCGTGAGTTCGGCTTCTGGCTTGGTCTGGCTCACGAGGTGCGCGCGGTTGCCGAAGGCATCGATGAAGGTGGCGGCGCGCTCGAAGCCGGGCATCTCGATCGTCCACTCGCGCACCGTCTGGGTCGGCCCCGTCTGCGGCGTCAGCAGCACATGCTGCACGCTGCGGGCGATGCCGCTGCCGAGGGCGAGGCTGAGCTTATGTCGGATGGCGATCTGCATCAGTAGAAGTTGTAGCTCTCGGCTAGGGCGTCGGTGATGTTGTTGTTGCGGTTGATGAACTCGGTCAGGAACTCATGCAGCCCGAACTCGAGGATGCGGTCGACGCTGTTGCCCTCGAGCAGTTCGGCCATGGCGTCCACGGCGTCATGCCCCTTGGTGCGCGAGCCGTAGATCTCCTCCAGCATGTCCACCGTCCGGTTGATCCAGTCGAGGCAGAACACCAGCGAGCGCGGCATTTCCGGACGCAGGATCAGGTAGTCGGCGATGTTCCAGGCCTTGTAGCGGTCGTGGTAGACATGCCGATAGCTGCGATGGGCCGAAGCGGCGCGGAGGATCATCGTCCACTGCGCGATGTCGACCTCGCCGCCCACCATCGTCGCCCGTGGCAGCAGCACATAGTACTTCATGTCGAGGATGCGCGCCGTGTTGTCGGCCCGCTCGACGAAGTTGCCGATCTGGCTGAAGGCATAGCCCTCGTCGCGCAGGAACGTCGAGAGCAGGGCGCCGCGATAGCGGTGACTCACCTGCTTGATCCAGAACAGAAGCTCCTGGAGCTTGGCCCCCGAGATATCGCGCGGCCGGATGGCGGAGAACTCGAGCCACGCCGCGTTGATCGATTCCCACATTTCCGTGGTCAGCGCCGTGCGCACCGAACGCGCATTGGTGCGCGCCGCCAGCAGGCACGATTTCACCGACGAGTAGTTGGACTCATCGAAGATCATGTAGTCGGCGACGCTCTTCACGTCGGCGAGCTCGTACTTGGCGTTGAAGCCTTCGTCGACCTCGGCCGCCTGCATCATCGAGACGAGATGCTCCGACGCCCCGCCTTCGCGGCGGGAGGTGAGACTCATGCGGTAGCCGACCTCGAACATGCGCGCCATGTTCTCGGCCCGCTCGATATAGCGGGAAAGCCAGAACAGGTTTTGTGCGGTTCTACCGAGCATGATGCACCTCGGAGAACGGTGCACTTTGCCCACCCCACAAGGGGAGAAGGCCCGACTGCGATATCTGCGGGGTGGCCTTCTCCCTTGATGGGAGAAGGTGGCCGAAGGCCGGATGAGGGTGGGGCAACAAGCTCTGCATCCTCAATCCTCCAGCACCCAGGTGTCCTTCGTTCCCCCGCCCTGCGACGAGTTCACCACCAGCGAGCCCTTCTTCAGCGCCACGCGCGTCAGCCCGCCCGGAGTGATGCGGATGTCGTCGCCACACAGCACATAGGGCCGCAGATCCACGTGCCGGGGGGCGATGCCCTTTTCGACGAAGGTCGGGCAGGTCGAAAGCGCAAGGGTGGGCTGCACGATGTAGTTGTCCGGCCGGGCGAGGATCTTCTTCCTGAACTCCTCGCGCATTGCCTTGGTCGACGCCGGGCCGACCAGCATGCCGTAGCCGCCCGAGCCGTGCACTTCCTTCACCACCAGCTCCTCGAGATGCCCGAGCACATAGGCCCGCTCGTCGTCATTGGTGCAGTTGTAGGTCGGGACGTTCTTCAGCAGCGCCTTCTCGCCGAGATAGAACTCGATGATCTCAGGCACATAGACATAGACCGCCTTGTCATCGGCGATACCGGTGCCCGGCGCGTTGACCAGCGTGACATTGCCGGCGCGGTAGGCGTCGAACAGCCCCGGCACGCCCAGCATGGAGTCGGGCCGGAAGGTCAGGGGATCGAGGAAATCGTCGTCGATGCGGCGGTAGATCACGTCGACCCGCTCGGGGCCGGTAGTCGTCCGCATGTAGACCTTGCCGTTCTCGACGAACAGGTCCTGCCCTTCGCAGAGCATCGCGCCCATCTGGTCGGCGAGGAACGAGTGCTCGAAATAGGCCGAGTTGTGGATGCCCGGCGTCAGCACCACGAGGTTGGGCGAGCCGTGGATGCCGCCCGGCGCCACGCTTTCCATCGTCCGGCGCAGCGTCTCGGGATAGGTCTCCACCGGGGCGACCTTGTAGCGCTGGAACAGCTCCGGCGCGAGCTGCAGCATCGCCTCGCGGTTCTCCAGCATGTAGCTGACGCCCGAGGGGGTGCGGAGGTTGTCCTCGAGCACGTACCAGTCGTCGGGGCCGGTCCGCACGAGGTCGACGCCAATGATGTGAGAATAGATGCCGCGCGCCGGATCGAGCCCCATCATCTCGGGGCAGAAGGCCGAGTTCTGGAGGATAAGCTTCTCCGGCACCCGCCCGGCCTTCAGGATCTCCTGGCGGTGATAGATATCGTAGAGGAAGGCGTTCAGCGCCCGCACGCGCTGCTCGATGCCCTTCGAGAGCTTGCGCCACTCGATCGCCGAGATGATGCGCGGGATGATGTCGAAGGGGATGAGCTTTTCGGTCCCCTCGTTGCTCCCGTAGACCGCGAAGGTAATGCCCAGCCGGCGGAACAGGCTCTCGGCGTCGGCCGACATCAGGCCCAGGGCCTGTGGCGGCTGGTCCTTCAGCCACTCCTCAAGAATGAGATAAGGGTCGCGGACCGAACCGCCCGCAATATTCATTTCGTCAAACGGCGTTGCGGACATTAACTCCCAAGGGCTTACGGCCTATCCCACTCGGGACTCATTGGTACACTTTTGGTGCAGGGCGACAAGCGGGGTTCGGCGACGATTTGCTCGGCGTGCGACGTTGAGGGGCGAGCCACCGGTGCTTTTGAGCCAACCGGTGGGAGTTCCCGCACTCGGGGCGGCTCGGCGCTGCCCATACGCCTCAAACATCCCACCAATGTCGCCTTCACCCCCAAACCAATCTGCCATACAACACGCGCCAACAAGGGATGGGACGGATGCCGGAAGAGATTCTCCAGACGCACAAGCTGCATGATCGTTGCGAGAAGGCGCTGGCCGAGCGCTTCACCGTGCACAAGCTGCATACCGCTGCGGACAAGGATGCGCTGATCCGGGAGATCGGCGGCCGGGTGCGCGCCGTCGCCGGTGGCAGCGTCTCCGCCGAGCTGATGGAAAAGCTGCCCAAGCTCGAGATCATCGCCAATTTCGGCGTCGGCTACGACTCCGTCGACACCAAGGCGGCCAAGGCACGGAACATCCGCGTCACCAACACGCCGAATGTGCTGAACGACGCCGTCGCCGAGTTGACCATCGGCATGATGATCGCGCTGGCCCGCCGCATTCCGCAGGCCGATCAGTTCGTCCGCCAGGGCAAGTGGGCCAAGGTCGGCTACCGGCTGCAGAGCGAACTCACCGGCAAGACCGTCGGCATCCTCGGCCTCGGCCGGATCGGCAAGGAAATCGCCACGCGCTGCCAGGCGATGAAGATGCGCGTCGTCTACCACGGCAGGAAGAAGCAGGCCGATGAGCCCTACGTCTTCTACGACAACCTTATCGACATGGCCCGCGACAGCGACTGGCTGGTCATCATCGCGCCGGGCGGCAAGGGCACCGAAAAGATCGTCTCGCGCGAAGTGCTCGAGGCGCTCGGTCCCGAGGGCTTCATCGTCAACGTGGCGCGCGGCACGCTGATCGACGAGGCGGCCATGCTGAAGATGCTGAAGGACTGGAAGATCGCCGGCGCAGCCCTCGACGTGTTCGAAAAGGAGCCGGCCATGGACCCCGCCTTCTGGGAACTCGAGAACGTCGTGCTGTCGCCCCACCAGGGCAGCGCCACGCACCAGACCCGCGACAAGATGGGCGACCTGGTGGTCGCCAACCTCGTCGCCCATTTCGACGGCGAGCCGCTGCTCAGCGCCGTCGTCTAGCCCGTGCCGATCGGGCACGACGATTGAGGATAGTCCCCTGAGGGTGGGGCGTTAGGGGAGGAACCGCATGAACATCGACTTGAACAACAAGATCGCGATCGTCACCGGCGCTGGTCGCGGCATCGGCCGGCAGATCGCCCGGACGCTGGCCAAGGAAGGCGCGACGGTCGTCATCCTCGACTTCAAGCAGGACCTGCTCGACGACGCCGCGGTCGAATGGACCGAGGCCGGCTGGTCCGGCACCCGTGTGCTCTGCGACGTGCGCGAAGCTTCGCAGGTCACTGCGGCGGTCAACGCCATCGAGCAGCAATACGGCCGTATCGATGTCCTCGTGAACAATGCGGGCGTCGCCGCGGGCGCACGCGTCGACAAGCTGCCCGAGGCGGTGTGGGACGCCAATTTCGATACCAACACCAAGGGCGTGTTCCTGATGTGCCAGGCGGTGGCGCCGATCATGCAGCGCCAGGCCGCCGGCCGCATCATCAACGCCGCGTCCTTTGCCGCCATCATCCCCTCGATCGGCAGCGCCGCCTACGCGGCGAGCAAGTCCGCCGTGGTCCAGTTCACCCGCGTGCTGGCCGGCGAGCTCGGCCCGTTCAACGTCACGGTGAACTCCTATTCGCCGGGCATGATCCCGACTCAGATGAACGGCTACGCCAACCTGCCGGACGCCCGCGCCCAGCGCCTGCTCGATACCCTGACGCTGCGCCGCTGGGGCGATGCTCAGGACGTCGCCAACCTCGTCTGCTTCCTCGCCTCCGACCTCGCCGCGTACATCACCGGCGCCTCGATCGACGTCTCCGGCGGCAAGTTCGCCACGCAGATCCCGTCGGTGGCCTACGAGGGCTGAGGCGCACCCATCGGCGATCGCACGCGCCAATCCATCAGTCGTCATCCCCGGGCTTGACCCGGGGACCCATGGGATGCCGCTGACATCGCTGGGTCCGCGGATCAAGTCCGCGGATGACGACCGACAGCGTGGCGGGTGTGTCGCCCCTCCACCGCCAAACGCGGAACCGCCATACCCCAAATGCCATTGCCTTTGTTCCGGCCGGTCGCGAGACTGGCCGCAACTGTTCGGCGGAGACTGTTATGACGGATTGGTGGCGCGGCGCGGTGATCTACCAGGTGTACCCGCGCTCGTTTCAGGACACGAACGGCGACGGCGTCGGCGATCTCGCCGGCATCATGCGCCGGCTCGACCATATCGCCAGCCTCGGCGTCGATGCGATTTGGCTGAGCCCCATCAACCAGTCGCCGCAGAAGGACATGGGCTACGACGTTTCCGACTACAAGGAAGTCGACCGCCTGTTCGGCAGCCTCGAGGATTTCGATTCCCTCATCGAGCGCGCCCATTCGCTGGGGCTCAAGGTCATCATCGATCAGGTGCTGAGCCATTCCTCCGATCTTCACCCCTGGTTCCGTGAGAGCCGGCTCAACCGCACCAACGCTAAGGCCGACTGGTATGTCTGGGCCGATCCCAAGCGCGACGGTTCGCCCCCCAACAACTGGCCCTCGGTGTTCGGCGGGCGTGCCTGGGAGTGGAACCCCTCGCGTGGCCAGTACTACTTCCACAATTTCCTGATCGAGCAGCCCGACCTCAACTTCCACAATCCCGACGTGCAGGATGCGCTGCTCGATGTGCTGCGCTTCTGGCTCGAGCGCGGCGTCGACGGCTTTCGGCTCGACACCGTGAACTACTACTTCCACGACAGGCAGCTGCGCTCCAACCCGCCGGCGAGGCGCCCGAAACACCTGCCTTACGCGGTCAATCCCTACGACATGCAGGACCACAAGTTCGGCAAGAGCCAGCCCGAGAACATCGGCTTCCTCAAGCGCGTGCGGAAGCTGCTCGACCAGTATCCCGGCTCGACCACGGTCGGCGAGATCGGCGACAGCCATCGCGGCCTGCAGCTGATGGAGGAATACACCTCGGGCGGCGACAAGCTGCACATGGCCTATACCTTCGACATGCTCGGGCCCGAGTTCACCGCCGAGCATTTTAGGTCCAAGCAGAAGAACTTCTTCGCCGGCGCGCCCAACGGCTGGCCGTGCTGGGCCTTCTCCAACCACGACGTCATCCGCCACATGTCGCGCTGGGCCCCTTATTCGGCGAGCTCCGCCGCCCTGTCGCGCCAGGCCGCAGCAATGCTCCTGAGCTTCAAGGGCTCGGTCTGCCTCTACCAGGGCGAGGAACTGGGCCTGCCCGAAGCCGACATCCTGTTCGAGGAACTGACCGATCCGCCCGGCATCCGCTTCTGGCCCGAATACAAGGGCCGCGACGGCGCCCGCACGCCGATGCCGTGGGAGGAGGGCGAGGCGCCGAACGGCTTCTCGTCGGCAAGACCCTGGCTGCCGGTGAAGCCGAACCACTCGGCGCTGAACGTCGCCGCGCAGAATGCCGATCCGGAATCGACGCTCAATTTCTACCGGGCGATGATCGCCTTCCGCAAAGCCCACCCGGTGCTGCTCGATGGCGACATCGAGTTCCTCAAGGCCGGGGAACCGTTGCTGGCCTTCCGCCGCCTCGCCAGCAAGACAAGCAACGAAACGCTGACGTGCCTCTTCAACCTCTCGGGCGAGCCGATCACGGTGACGCTCACGGGCGGTGAACGCCACGAACCGCTGGAGATTTCCGAGGGCGCCGAGCGCCGGAAGACGAAGCTTAAGCTCGGCCCGAACGGCTTTGCCTTCTTCGATACCGGCGAGATGTCGGTGGCCTTCGGAGGCAAGCGGAAGCGGCGCTAGTCCATCCGCTCATACGTCTTGGGGTGGTAGTACTCGTTCCGCCAGGTGCCGTCGGGGTTCTGCACGAAGGCTTCGAGGCAGCCGTCGCCGGTCGTACGGACCGAGCGCGCGACGATGCCATGCCGGCGCTTCAGCTCCATCTGGTAGATCTGCTCGTCCATCTGCGGATCGTTGACGCCCGTGCCGAACCCGACATGGAACTCGATCTTGAGGCCCGGCGGACTCCGGTCGACATTGCAGCGTTCGCGCGCCAGTGCCGGCGTCGCAGCCAGAACGAGGACAATCGCGGCGAGTGTGACGAGGCGCATGGCAAATCTCCGAAGTCGAAGCGGCACTTGCTTCGACAAATGCGGCGACGCTACGGCAAATCCTTGTTGCGCACCAACATCGTGACGGTTGGGATGGCGATGGTGAGAACCAGCAGCCGGCTCACGTGATGCGCCGCGATGAAGGCGGTGTCGAAGCCGAGCGCGATGCCAAGGGCTCCCATGCCCTCGAGCGCCCCCGGCGACAGCCCCAGCCAGATCTGGCCGATCGGCATGTCGACCAGCGGCGAGATGGCGAAGACGACGACCGTGCAGATGGCCACCGTGATCGCCGTGCCGAGGAGGCCGCCGGCAGACGCCTTGAGGAATTCCTGCCGGGTGATGCCGTTGAACCGCACCCCGATCATCGCGCCGATGAGGATGAAGATCGCCGTCAGCAGCATGGGCGGCATCGAGCCTTCGAACCAGCCCGCGAACTTTGCGGCAATCGCCACCGCCATGGCGCCGAGCACATAGCCGGCGGGGGTCCGCAGCTTCGTCAGGATGAACCCGGCGACCGCGCACCCCACCGCGACCGGCAGCAGCGTCATGAGGCCCATCTCGGGCGCGGCGGGCGGCCCCTCGTAGTGCCCGAGCGGCAGGAACAGGGTCATGATCGGCACGCAGATGGTCAGCAGCAGGATGCGGATCACCTGGATGATGATGATCTGCCGCGAGTCCCCGACGCCCGCCGCCGCGATCGACATCACAAAGCTCAAATGCCCCGGAAAGGAGCTGAGATAGGCGGTGCCGCGATCGAGGCCGAAGAGCTTCCGCAGCACGTAGCCGGTGATCGCGATGATGAGGATCAGCTCCAGCACCAGCGCCGCCAGCGTCACCGGCCACTGGATCATCAGCGCCACCGAGTCGCGCGCCACGCTCGCGCCCATCGAGAGGCCGGTGGCAATGAAGGTGACATCGCGCAGCCAGGTGGGCAGCATCACCTTCACCCCGCTCAGCGCCGCGATGGCGACGGCAAGCGCCCCGCCCATCAGCCAGGCCGCCGGCAGGTTCAGCAGCGCCGCGACGCCGCCGCCGGCCGCCGAGATCAGCAATGTCAGGATCGTCCGGCGTGCTATCTCGCCGGCATGCAGGGCGGAAGTCATGGGCTGGGATTCAGGTGGTAGGGTCCCGACTATCCGACAGTTCGTCGCGTGGGGGAAGCGGGACGATGGGAGGAGACGGAGCGCGTGCCGTCGCTCGTTTGTCCTATCCAAACTCTCCGTCGTCATCCCCGGGCTTGACCCGGGGACCCATGCGATGCCGCAGCAAATGTCGGCGTGGGCTGGACTATCCCTGGGTCCCCGGGTCAAGCCCGGGAATGACGGTGATGGACGTGCGGGATTGAGCTTGTTGCTCGCCTCCTACCTTGACGCGTTCTCCACTAGCTTCACCAGATAACTCACCCCCACGGGGATGATCTCGTCGTT
The DNA here is from genome assembly GCA_023393475.1 of Pseudomonadota bacterium. Lineage (GTDB taxonomy): Bacteria > Pseudomonadota > Alphaproteobacteria > Rhizobiales > Devosiaceae > Devosia_A. Next base: position 3,052 of record JAEWLC010000027.1, on the reverse strand, counting down.
GAAGTTGTAGGTGTCCGAGTGCAGTTCGCCGCTGTCTCCGTTGCCGAGGAAGGCATAGGCACCCGGCCGCGCGCGCAGCATGTAGGAAAAATCCTCGCCGCCCATCTTGGGATCGACATTGCCGTCGACCCGGTCGGGGCCGGCAACCTGCTCGGCGACACCAGTCGCATAGGCCGCCTGCTCCTCGGCATTCTCGGTGACCGGGTAGCCCCGGTGGTAGTTGATGTCGGCGGTGGCCCCGAAGGCCTCGACGATCCCCTTGGTCACCGTGCGCAACTGCTCCTCGACGAGATCGCGAACCTCCTCGTTGAGCGAGCGCACCGTGCCCGTGAGCTTCATCGAGCGCGGGATGATGTTGAACGCCTCGCCACCCTGCAGCATCGTGACGCTCAGCACGGCCGAGCGGATCGGGTCGACGTCGCGCGATACGATCGTGTGCAGCGCCATGATCAGCTGGGCGCTGATCATCACCGGGTCGATCGTGTTCTGCGGCCAGGCTGCGTGCCCGCCCTTGCCCTCGATGACGATCTCGAACTTGTCGCTCGCCGCCATCAGCGGGCCGGGACGCAGGGCGATGCTGCCGGCTGCCTGCCCGGGCATGTTGTGGATGCCGAACACCTGCTCGACGCCGAACCGGTCCATAACCCCTTCGTCGACCATGGCCTTGCCGCCGGCGCCGCCCTCTTCGGCCGGCTGGAAGATCAGCACCGCCTTGCCGTCGAAATTGCGCGTCTCGCTGAGATACTTGGCCGCCCCGAGAAGCATCGCCGTGTGCCCGTCATGCCCGCAGGCATGCATGCGCCCCGGCGTCTGGCTGGCATAGGCCACGCCCGTCCGCTCGTTGATCGGCAAGGCATCCATGTCGGCGCGGAGGCCGATGGTCGGCCCGGGACCGCGCCCGTTGATCACCGCGACGAGGCCCGTCTGGGCGATGCCGGTGTGAAGTTCATCGACGCCGAAACCCTGCAGCAGATCCGCGACTTTGCCCGACGTCCGCGGCAGGTCGTAGCCGAGTTCGGGATGCGTATGGAAATCACGGCGCCATTCGGCGACCTGGTCGGCGAATTCCGCAATGCGGTTGATGACGGGCATAAGGCAACTCGGGTCTGTAAAGCCGCAATGTGCCGGGCCGCCGCATGGGGCGTCAACCCGTTGGCATGCCTTTCTCTGTCGGACCTTCAGCGTAGTCATATATTCCCCGCCCGAACTTGCCCGCCCCCGGCATTTCTGCAAAAGACCCGGGCACTTCCGGAGGGAACCGATGAAGATCCTCGTTGCCGTCAAGCGCGTCGTCGATCATGCCGTGCGCGTCCGTGTCCGCCCCGATGGTTCGGGCGTTGAGACCGACAATGTCCGCATGTCTATGAACCCGTTCGACAAGCATGCCGTCGAAGCCGCCCTGCAGCTCGCCGAAGCCGGCCACGCCACCGAGATCGTCGTCGTCTCGATCGGGCCCAAGCAGAGCAACGACGTGATCCTCACCGCGCTCGCCATGGGCGCGCATCGCGGCATCCTGATCGAAGCCGACGGCCGCGTCGAAACGCTGGCGGTCGCGAAGCTGCTCAAGGCCGTGGTCGCCAAGGAGAACCCGGACTTGGTGCTGCTCGGCAAGCAGGCCGTGGACGACGATTCCAACCAGGTGGGCCAGATGCTCGCCGGCCTGCTCGACTGGCCGCAGGCGACCTTCGCCTCCGAGATCAAGGTCGCGGATGGCGGCCTCGAGGTCACCCGCGAGGTCGACTACGGCCGCGCCACCATCGGTGTGTCGCTGCCGGCCATCGTCACCGCCGACCTCCGCCTCAACACCCCGCGCAACGCCGCGCTGCCCATGGTGATGAAGGCGCGTTCGAAGCCACTCGCGGTGCGCCCCGTGGCCGAGTTCGGCGTCGATGTCACGCCGCGGTTGAAAGTCGAGAAGGTCAGCCCGCCCGCCGAGCGTCCGGGCGGCCGCACGGTTGCCTCCGTCGCCGAGCTGACGGCTGCCATCAAGTCCGAACTCTCCGAACTGGAGGCGCGCTGATGGCCGTCCTCGTCCTCGCCGAGCACGATCTCGGCAAGCTCTCCGCGTCCACCGCGCGTATCGTCGCGGCCGCAGCGCAACTCGGCCCCGTCGACCTCCTTGTGGCAGGGCAGGGCGTCTCCGCCGTCGCAGCCGAGGCGGCAACGCTCGCGGGTGTCGAAAAGGTGCTCGTGGCCGACAGCGCCGAACTCGCCTCGCTCTCTGCCGAAGCCGTGGCGAAGCTGCTGGCCGAACTGGCCGAGCCCTATACCCACATCGTCGCCGCCTCCGCCTCCACCGGGCGCGACGCCATTCCGCGCCTGGCGGCGAAGCTCGACCTGATGCCGGTCACCGACGTCATCGCCATCCACGGCCCCACCCGTTTCGACCGGCCGATCTATGCCGGCAACGCCATCGAGACCGTGTCATCCGGCGAGGCCAAGCACCTCCTCACCATCCGCGCCTCGGCCTTCCGGCCGACGGCGAGCGGCAACAACGCGCCGGTGCAGGCCGTCAGCCCCGCCGTCGCCGCCGTGGCGAAGTTCATCGCCGCCCACCGCACCCAGAGCGAGCTGCCCGAACTGAGCACCGCCCAGATCGTCGTCGCCGGTGGCGTCAGCTTCGGCTCGGCCGAGAAGTTCGCGCTGGTCGAACAGCTGGCCAAGGCCCTTGGCGCCGCCGTCGGTGCCACCCGCGCCGCGGTCGATGCCGGCTACGCGCCCAACGACTGGCAGGTCGGCCAGACCGGCAAGATCATCGCGCCGGACATCTATGTCGGCATCGGCATCTCCGGCGCCCTGCAGCACCTCGCCGGCATCCAGGGCGCCAAGAAGATCATCGCCATCAACAAGGACCCCGAAGCCCCGCTGATGAAGATCGCAGACGTGGCACTGGTGGGGGATTTGTTCGAGATCGTGCCGCAGTTGATTGATGGGCTGAAACGGTAACTGGTGCTGGGGTGGGTCTGCGACCGTGCCACCCTCTCGGTGTCATCCCAGCGAAAGCTGGGATCCATCTTGCCGCCCGAGCCAGTTTGAGAGTTGGGTCCCAGCT
>JAEWLC010000082.1 GCA_023393475.1 Pseudomonadota bacterium | reverse complement strand
GACGACCCCCTCCCGTCCTCCCCCATAAAGGGGGAGGTGAAGAGTCGAGCTTCCGTCTTCGAATGGGCCCATCGCGCCGGCTGGCACCTCCCCCTTCATGGGGGAGGATGGGAGGGGGTCGTCTCTGTCGGTCTATGCCGCGCGGATGAAATGCACCGCGGCAGCGCCGTATTCGCGGCGGTCGTCGACTTCGAAGCCCTCGGGGAGCGCTAGTTCGACTTCGGAGGATTCCTCCAGCACGATGGTGGCGTCCTTGGTCAGCCAGTTGCCTGATTTCAGCGATGCCAGCGCCTGCTCGCCGAGGCCCTTGCCGTAGGGCGGGTCGAGGAAGACGAGGTTGAACGGGCCCATGGTGCCGGCTTCGCCGAGCGCGGTGGCGTCGCGGCGGAGGAGCTTGGCTATGCCGGCGATGCCGAAGGCCTCGATGTGGTCGCGGATGATGCCGCGGGCCTCGGCGCCGGTATCGACGAAGACAGCGCCCGAGGCGCCGCGCGAGATGGCTTCGAGGCCGAGCGCGCCGGTGCCGGCGAAGAGATCGAGCACCTTCAGCCCGTGGAGATGCACGCCGATGCGGCTCGCGAGGATGTTGAACACGGACTCACGAGCGCGATCGGAGGTGGGGCGGATGCTGTCGTCGGTGGGCGACAGCAGCGCCTTGCCGCGAAACTTGCCGGCAACGATGCGCAAGGCTTACTCGCGCGGCTTCTTGGGGCCACGCGGGCGATCGCCAGCCGGACGGCCTGCGCCACCGGGGCGGCCGCCGCCACCCGGACGGCCACCGGTCGGGCGACTGCCACCAGGCTTGCCGGCGTAGGGCTTGCCGCCACTGCGCGGGCCGCCCTTGCCCTCGTAGGGCTTGCGGTCGCCGCCTTCGCGGGGAGGACGCGTGCCATAGGGCTTGTCGCCAAACTTGCGCGGCGGACGATCACCGGCCTCGGCGTTGCGCGGCGAATAGGGCTTCTTGAAGCCGCCGGCACGGGCGGGACGATCACCGTCGCCACGGGGCGGGCGGTCACCAAAATCGCGCTTCGGACGATCGCCGAAATCGCCGCGCGGCTTGTCGAACTTGCGTTGCGGACGATCGCCGGCTTCGGCGCTGCGGGGCGAATAGGGCTTCTTGCCGAAGCCACCGCCACGGGCGGGACGATCACCGTCGGGACGCGTAGCGCCCGGGCCGCGAGGCGGGCGGTCGCCGAACTTGCCACCCGGCTTGCCGCCGAACTTCTTGTCGCCGTAGCCTGGCTTGTCGCCAAAGCTGCGCCCGGGGCGATCACCGTCCGGACGCGGCGGACGATCGCCGCGCGGGCCGCGGGGCTTGCCTTCTTCGTGGTGAGCCGGGCGGCCGAAATTGCTGGCCGAGCTGTCGTCGGGATCCCAGCCGCGCTTGCGCTCGCCATCGCCGCGATCGGGACGCTGCGGCTTGATACGGATTTCGGCTTCGCGGCCATCCTCGAAGTGGATGGTGCGGATCTCGCTCGGATCGACCGGGCGCGGACGGCTCGGGGCCTTGGCGGGGCGCTTTTCGGCGCGGCCGGGGCGATCCTGGCGCGGGCGCTCGGCAAAGGCGGCGGCCGCGGCGGCCTCGGACTCGTCGTCCTCGAAGCGGAACTTGTTCTCGCGCGACTTGCGCGGCGAATCCTTCTTCAGCTCCTTGCCGGGCGCGGCGGCGCGGAGCTTGGGGTTCGTCGCAGCCTTCTTCTGCGCGGCGGCGACTTCGGGCATGTCGCTCTCGAAATCGGCGTTGGCCTCGCTGGCGAGGCGCTTGCCGAGCTGCTCGCGCAGGGTGCGGGCCGGCACCACCTCGACCTCACCCTCGGCGAGGTCGCCGAGCTGGAACGGGCCGTAGCTGACGCGGATAAGGCGGTTGACCTGCAGGCCGAGCGCGCCGAGGACGTTCTTGACCTCGCGGTTCTTGCCTTCGCGCAGGCCGAGCACCAGCCACGAGTTGGAGCCCTGGGTGCGCTCGAGGATGGCATCGATGGGGCCATACTGGATGCCCTCGATCTCGATGCCGTCCTTGAGGGTGTTGAGCTGCTCCTGGGTGACCGAGCCGAAGGCGCGGACGCGGTAGCGGCGCAGCCAGCCGGTGGCGGGCAGCTCGAGCACGCGCTTCAGGCCACCATCGTTGGTGACGAGCAGCAGGCCCTCGGTGTTGATGTCGAGGCGGCCGATGGAGACGACGCGCGGAAGGCCCTTCTCGTCCAGCGCCTCGAAGATGGTCGGGCGGCCTTCCGGGTCCTTCTCGGTGACCACGAGGCCAGCGGGCTTGTGGTAGAGCCAGACGCGCGTGCCCTGGCGGGCGGCGAGCGGCTCGCCATCGACCTTGATCTTGTCGTGGGGGGAAACGTTGAAGGCCGGGGTGAGGACCTTCTTGCCGTTGACGGTGACGCGCCCGTCCTTGATCCAGCCTTCGGCATCGCGGCGAGAGCAGAGACCGGAACGGGCGATGACCTTGGCAAGGCGATCGCCGTCCAGCGGGACGGCAGACATATCGGACATTGACTAACTCCTGCGGGACCGGGGCCGGACGGGATTGCCCGGGGGGTCAGCGCATCTTTCGAGTAGATGGGCGAAAGCGGCCCGTGGAGGGCCGCCTCGGATTACTGGGCCTGAGCCTGGAGTGCCTTGCGGACTTCCGGCGGGCAGGCCTTGTCGGAGAGCGGAACGAGCTCGCCATTGGCGGCAAGACACACGGTGTCCTTACCCTTGACGGTGGTGAAATACTCGTCCGGCGGCAGATAGAGCGGACGCGGGCCGCTTGCCATCTTGGCGGCGGTCATGCGGGCCGTCAGTTGGCGGGCCTCGGCTTCGGTGAGCGGGCGGCCGGCGGTGGTGCGCAGATCGACGACGCGCGCATTGCGCAGGCGGGTCAGATCAGCCTCGGAAAGGTTGGTGGTGTCGATCTGGACGGTCTTCGAATCCTCGGGGAGGAGCGAAGCGGCCTTGGTGGCCTTCGGATCGGCGGGAGCCGGCAGGGCCGCGGCGGACTTGGGAATCACCAGCGGGCCGCGCGGGACGACGTTCTCGTCCTTTGCCTCGCGATCCATCATGCCCATGCCCTTGAGGGATTCGATCGCGACCTCGCGCTCGAAGGTGCCGATATCGGTCAGCGCGTTGGTGCCTTCGACGGTGGTGCAGGCGCTGAGGCCTACGCCGACGACGAGGCCAAGAACCAGCAATCCGCCCCGGGACACGGCACTGAAACTGGGCCGCCGCCCGGTCTTACCACTCAGCATTGAGACTTCCCTTATTCCCCACGTCGGCCCACCCGCAGCGAGAGCGGCCTTATAGACCATCGCGGACCGCCGAACAATTCGCTCTGAATTGTTATCTCTCTTCGTCGCCCGCCAATCGGGCCCTAAGGCCAGAATGAGGCACCTTTGCGATCAGGCCTTCCTTGGCCGGCCGATCCCCACGAAATCGAGGAGCAACAGCAACACTCCCAGCGTGATCGCGACGTCGGCGATGTTGAAGATGTAGAAGCTCCAACCCTGCCAGTGAAAGTGAAAGAAATCTGCAACGGCGCCATAGAGCAGCCGGTCGAGCGCATTGGATACGGCGCCGCCGATGGCAAGCATCAGGCCGAAGCGGACCAGCGCATCGGTGGTGCGCCACCACCAGACGCCGAGCGCGGCGATGGCGACGACCGCGACAAGGCCGAGCCCCCAAACCGGCATGCCATCGAGCAGACCGTAGGAAACGCCGCGATTCCATACCAGCACGTAGTCGAAGAAGCTGGTGACGGGCTGGATCTCGCCGCCCATCCAGCCGGTGGGCGTCATGGGCGGGAAGTAGCCGGGACGATCGAGGCAGACTTCCGGGCCCGCGCCGATGCACTGGCTCGAAACCTGGATGAACTTGTGGCCCCGATCGAGCGCGAAGGCGAGGAGGCCGACGAGCAGCGAGGGGATGAGGTAGGGGCGTTTCACAGGCATCGTGGCTGCTCGCCCCCCTCCCCAACCCTCCCCGCGAGGGGGAGGGTGCCGATCGAGTTTGTGGCTCGATCCGGACAGGATTCACCGGCGGGCACCTCCCCCCTTTCGGCGGAGGTTGGGAGGGGGGGAGCCAAGAGCACCGGGCTTACCGTCCCGCCGCCTTCAACTCGCGCATGGCCTGGGCGTCGCGGAGGCTGAGGTCCGGGTATTCGGCGTCGGTGCCGACTTCGGGCAGGATGCGCCAGGAGCGGGCGCAGCGGTTGCCTTCGGCCTTCTGGAAGACGACGGCGACGCCCTGGACCTCGTCGAGGCGGAAGGCATCGGCCGGGCCTTCACCTTCGACCACTTCGATATCCGAGGTGATGGAGATTTCGGCAAGGTCGGAGCCGCGGACGGCGGCGGCGAGCTTGTCGTCGGTGATGAACACCTTGGGCGCGGCTTCGAGCGAGGCACCGATGACCTTGTCGCGGCGAGCGATCTCGAGCGCGCCGGTGACGACCTTGCGGACTTCGCGGATGGCTTCCCACTTGGCTTCGAGCTTCTCGTCGATCCAGCTCTCGGGGAGTTTCGGGAACTCGCGCAGATGCACCGAGGAGTCGGCGCCGGGGTGCCGCTCGAGCCAGGCCTCTTCCATGGTGAAGACGAGGATCGGCGCGAGCCAGGCGGTCAGCGTGTCGAACACGTGGTCGAGCACGGTTAGGCTGGCGCGGCGGCGGACCGAGGAGATCGGATCGCAGTAGAGCGCGTCCTTGCGGATATCGAAGTAGAACGCCGAGAGATCGATGTTCATGAAGTTCGACAGCGCCGCGACGACGCGCTTGTAGTCGTAGGACTCGTAAGCGTCGCGGACGAGGATATCGAGGCCCTTGAGCTTACTGAGGATCAGCCGCTCGAGCTCGGGCATGTCGCGGTGATCGACGGTTTCCTCGGCCTTGCGGTGGGCGAGGTTGCCGATGAGCCAGCGGATGGTGTTGCGCAGCTTGCGATAGCTGTCGACGGTGGAGTTGATGATCTCCTTGCCGATGCGGAGGTCGTCCGAATAGTCGGACTGGGCGACCCAGAGGCGGAGGATATCGGCGCCGAACTGCTTGATGACGTCCTGCGGGGCGGTGGTGTTGCCCAGCGATTTCGACATCTTCTTGCCCTCGCCATCGAGGGTGAAGCCGTGGGTCAGGACGCTCGCATAGGGGGCGAAGCCGTTGGTGGCGCAGCTTTCGAGCAGCGACGAATGGAACCAGCCGCGGTGCTGGTCGGAGCCCTCGAGATACATGCCGGCCGGGAACTGCATGTCCGGCCACTTCTGCGGGTTGCGCAGCACCCAGCTGTGGGTGGTGCCCGATTCGAACCAGACGTCGAGGATGTCGTCGATCTTCTGCCACTCGGCCGGATCGACAGGCTTGCCCTCATGCGTCGCGCCGGCGAGGAAGCGGTCCTTGGCGCCCGCCTTGAACCAGGCGTCGGCGCCCTCTTCCTCAAAAGCCTGGCCGATGCGTTCGTTGACGAGTTCGTCCTTGAGGATGGTGTCGGTCGCCTCGTTGTAGAACACGGCGATCGGCACGCCCCAGGCGCGCTGGCGGGACAGCACCCAATCCGGGCGATCGGCGATCATCGAGCGCAGGCGGTTCTGGCCGGCCTGCGGGTAGAACTTCGTCGCATCGATCGCGGCGAGCGAGCGGACGCGCAGGGTATCGCCCGCCTTCCCCTGGATGTCGCGGTCCATGTAGACGAACCACTGCGGGGTGTTGCGGTAGATGATCGGCTTCTTCGAGCGCCAGCTGTGCGGATACTGGTGCTTGAGGCGGCCGCGGGCGAGCATGGCGTTGCGCTCGGCGAGCGCGGCGATGACGCGATTGTTGGCGTCGCCCTTCTTGCCGGTATCATCGAGGATGCGCGCGCCATCGAAGCCGGGGGCCGCGGCGGTGTAGAAGCCAGCGTCGTCGACGACATAGGGGATGGCGGTGTCGATGCCACGCGCGGCAAGCGCGCGGCCGGAATCCATCCAGATGCCGAAGTCATCGAGGCCGTGGCCCGGCGCGGTGTGCACGAAGCCGGTACCGGTGTCGTCGGTGACGTGCTCGCCGTCGAGCAGCGGGACTTCGAACTCGTAACCGCCGGCGAGGCCACGCAGCGGATGGTTGGTCGAGACGATCTTGGAACAATCGACATCGTGGAGGCGCACGAAGGCTTCGACCTTGGCCTTTGCCAGCGTCTCCTCGGCAAGCTTGTCGGCGAGGACGTATTTCTCGCCCTTCGAGGCCCAGTTGCCTTCGGGCGCGGCCGTGACCTCGTAGAGGCCGTAGCTGATCTTCGATGAATACGAGATCGCGCGGTTGGCCGGGATGGTCCACGGGGTGGTGGTCCAGATGACGACATAGGACGAGCCGAAATCCTCGAACGACCCGGTGCCGAAGGCGCCGTTGGCCGAGTGGATGGGGAACTTCACCCAGATCGCGTCGGACTCATAGTCCTGGTACTCGATCTCGGCTTCGGCGAGCGCGGTGCGCTCCACCACGGACCACATGACGGGCTTACTGCCGCGATAGAGCTGGCCGGAGGCCGCGACCTTCATCAGTTCGCGGGCGATCTGTGCTTCGGCGTCGAAGCTCATCGTCAGGTAGGGGTTGGACCAGTCGCCGATGACGCCGAGGCGCTTGAATTCCTCGCGCTGGGTGTCGACCCAGTACTGCGCGAACGAGCGGCACTCGTTGCGGAACTCGTTGATCTCGACGTCGTCCTTGTTCTTGCCCTTGGCCCGGTACTGCTCCTCGACCTTCCATTCGATCGGCAGGCCGTGGCAATCCCAGCCCGGCACATAGGCCGAGTTGTAGCCGAGCATGGTCTTCGACCGGCTCACGAGGTCCTTGAGTATCTTGTTGAGCGCGTGGCCGATATGGATGTTGCCGTTGGCGTAGGGCGGGCCGTCATGCAGCGTGAACAGGGGCTTGCCCTGCCCGGCCGCGCGCTGGCGGGCGTAAATGTCCATGTCTTCCCAGCGCTTCAGCCAATCCGGCTCGCGCTGCGGCAGGCCCGCGCGCATCGGGAATTCGGTCTGGGGCAGGAAGAGCGTCGCGGAATAGTCGGTCTCGGCGCCGCTGGTCGCAGTATCGTTCATCGGAAGGTACCTTGGAAGCTGCGGGCTTTTAGCAAGCGGGGCGGCTTGGTGGAAGGGTTTTTGACCGATAGAGACGGCCCCCTCCCGGCCTCCCCCATAAAGGGGGAGGTGAAGAGGCGAGCTTTGGTCTTCGATCAGCCAAGTAAACAGGCAGGCACCTCCCCCATTTTGGGGGAGGATGGGAGGGGGTCGTCTGTCTCAGTCTGTCAGCGGAAGAAGCCGAGCTTCCGATCAAGCTCCGATACCGGCAGGGTGGCCTGGAGCAGGTGCCGCGCCTGGGTGGCGTCGTTGTTGACGGCGGCGATGAGTTCGTCGAGGCCGCGGAACTTCACCTGGCCGCGCACGGTGCCGAGCAGCGCGACTTCCAGCGTCTCGCCGTAGATGTCCTCGTCGAAATCGAAGATCCAGGTCTCGAAGGGCGGGCGCTCGTTGTTGAACATCGGCTTGCCGTAGCTGGCGACGCCGTCGAGCAGCCGGTCGCCGAGCTTGGCGCGCACGGCGTAGACGCCCTGCATCAGGCCGAAGCCGGTGGGGGTCGCGACGTTGGCGGTGGGGAAGCCCAGCTCCCTGCCCCGCTGGTCGCCCTTCACCACGACGCCCGAGAGGAACCAGTGGTAGCCGAGCAGCTGCGCGGCGCCGGCGACGTCGCCCTCGCCGAGCAGGGCGCGGATGCGGGTCGAGGAAATGTGGTCGTCACCCTCGTCGAGCATGCCGAGGATTTCGACATCGAAGCCGTGGCGCTGGCCGGCATCCTTGAGGAAGGCGGGCGTGCCCTTGCGCTGGAAGCCGAAGTGGAAATCGGCGCCGACCTCGACGCCCCTGACGTTCAGCGCCCCGACGAGGAAGCGGGTGACGAAGTCCTCGGCCTCGATCTGGCTGAACTCGCGGGAAAAGGGCATGACGACGATGCCGTCGAGCCCGAGCGCCTCGGCGATCTCGGCCTTCTCCGCGCCGTTGGTCAGGCGAAACATGAACGGCGCAGGCGCGAAGACATCGCGCGGATGCGGCTCGAAGGTGAGCATAAGGGCGGGAACGCCGGCGGCACGGGCGCGCGCGATGAGGCCGCGGAAGACGTGCTGATGGCCACGATGGCAACCGTCGAAATTGCCGACCGCCACCATGGCGCCCTTGAGATTGTCAGGGACCCGGTCGAGGCCCGCCAGCCGAATGAAGGTCAAGTTCCCACCCGCCCCTTAAAGGTGGAAGGCGATATGGCAAGAAAGCCACGCGATAGCAAGGCGACGAAGGGGGAAGCGGGTATGCGGGAGGTGCAGGAGGATCCTGCGACATCACTCTGGATCCCCGCTTTCGCGGGGATGACGGCGGTGGGGGTGGGAAGCGACATTGCTCTACGTCGTCATCCGCGGACTTGATCCGCGGAGCCAGTGATCTCGGCGGCATCCCATGGGTCCCCGGGTCAAGCCCGGGGATGACGAATGAGGGATTGGGGATGGGGGAACGGAAGGTGGAGCGATGCGCCGGCGCGTTCGCTGGTCCCTCCCCCCGCTTTGCAGGGGAGGATGAAAAGCTACCAGGCCAGCTTGGCCATGAAGCCAGCGACGGTGGCGCCGCTCGGCTCTACCAGCTGCCGCACGGCTTCGGGGTCGACATTGCCGAAGGCGTCGAGTTCGGCGGCGTGGATGGAGCCGGTGACGAAGAGGAGGTCGAGCCCTGCCCCGGCGGCGCCGATGGCGTCGGTGCGGACCGAGTCGCCGATGGCGAGGATGCGGGTGCGGTCGAGCGGCTTGCCGGCGGCCTTTTCGGCGAGGCGGAGGGCTTCGGCGTAGATCGGCTTGTAGGGCTTGCCGACCATGATGATCATGCCGCCGCGGGCCTCGTAGAGATCGGCGAGGGCGCCGCCGCAATAGATCAGGCGATCGCCGTGTTCGACGATGCGATCGGGATTGGCGGCGATCAGCGGCAGGTTGCGGCTCAGCCAGACGGTGACCCGATCGTTGTACATGTCGGGGGTGTCGTCGTCGGTATCGAGATCGGTGACAACGATGGCCTTGGCGTCCTCGGCGGCACCGAGGGTGATGTCGAGCCCTTCGAACAGGCTGTCGTTCTCCTTGGGCGGGCCGACATAGTGGACGGTCTGGCCGCGATAGCGCTCGAGCACGACGCGCGTGGCATCGCCCGAGGTGACGACATCGTCATAGGCTTCGCGAGGCACCCCGAAGCCGTCCATCATGGCGATGATCGGCCCCTTGGGGCGCGGCGCGTTGGAGATGAGGACGACGCGGCCGCCCTGCCGGCGGAAGGCGACGAGGGCCTCGACGGCGGTCGGATGGGCGCGGACGCCGTTGTGGACGACCCCCCAGATGTCGCTCAGGACCGTGTCGTAGCGGGAGGCGATGGCGCCAAGTCCCTTGAGTTCTTGCATAGGATATCCGTTGGTCAGGCTTGTGGGGTCACGCTTGGCGGCGTTCGGGCTCGCGCGGCCGCTCGATGACGAGATCGGCACGAACCGGGCCGGGGCGGCCGATATGGGGGCCCTGCACCAGCGCGATGCCGTCCTCGAAGAGGCTGAGCAGCTGCTGCTCGTCGATCACGCCGGTGGCGCAGAGATCGACCTGGAAGCGGTGGGCATAGGGGGCGATGTCGGCGGTGTGGAAATCGGTGAAGCTGTCGGGGCGGCTGAGGAACTGGGACGCATCGAAGCGGGCGGTGGTGAAGCCCAGGCCTTCGAGCTCGGCGAAATCGAAGCGCAGCGAGGTGGCGTTGACCAGCACGAAGCCGGCCCCGGCCTTGCGGAAATCGGTAAGCGCCCGCTTCTCGACGGCCGTGAGCGCCCTGAACTGAGGCTGGGCGATGGCAAAGAAGAGGGCCGAGGCGACGGCCTGGTTGGCGACCAGCGTTGCCAGCACCAGATCGAGCGACTTGCGGTCGGCGATGGTGGCGCGGCTCATGGGGACGAACAGGCGGATCGGCTGGCCCGAGGTCTTGGCGCGCCGCGCAATGGTGACCGCTTCCTCGAGCGCCAGCGCTTCGATGCGCCGGATCAGGTCTTCGCCGCCGCGCCGGGGCATGAAGTCCGGCGGGTCGGCTAGCCCGCCCGCATCCTGCATCAGGCGCGGAACGAGGTCGTAGCCGACGGGCTTCCGCGACGGCAGCGCCACCACCGGCTCGATGTGGAAGACGAGGCGATTCTGGTCGAGGGCGGCGCGCAGTTCAGCCTCGGACACCAGCGGTTCGATATAGTCATCCTCGACCGGCTCCGGCTCGGGCTCGGCGTTCCGGTACGTGGGCAGCGAACCGCCCTCGGCGCGCTGGGTTTCCTCGAACTCGGCCAGGGCTTCGGCAAGCTGGCGGGTCACGGTGCCCAGAACGGAGATATCGGCTTCGATGCCGTCGAGCCGGCTGCCGACATTGGTATCGGCGATGGCGTTGACGCGCTGGCTCAGCACCTGCCCGGCCTTGGCATCGGTGGAGAGGAGCCGCGCCAGATCCTCGACGGCGCGCTCGAGACGCGCCTCGGAGCGGCGGCGCAGTTGCCGCTCCATCAGCATGATGGCGACGGCGCCGAACGCCACGGCAGTGACGAAAGCCTCGATGGGCGAGAAGGTCAGCCCGAAATAGGCAGCCGCCGCGACGCCGAGCGTGGCCAGCGCAATGAAGATGTAGACGAGGCCTTGCACGGTCCGCTCGTGCTCCCAGATGCTCGGGACCCTCTCGGGATACCCTCCCGGATGTCGGGATTCGACTACAGGTTCTTTAGCATCGCACCGGGTCGGCAGAAAGGCGTGGACGTGCCTCGGCTGTGGCAAACACACGGCAATCGTCGCAGCAACGCGATCACGGAGCGGGAAGCGAACGGTTTGTTTACCGAGATCGTCAACACTCCGTTCAGCACAAGTTTGCCTCGCAAGGACGCGAAATGCCCGCCTCCGGTCCGGATACCGCTGCCCGGATTCTGCTCGTCGACCACGACGCGGCAGGTTGCAGCGCATTGATCGAACTGCTGGACGCCAGCTTCATCGTGGCGCCGGATATCGTCGTCGCGGATGCCGGGCGGCGGGCAGTGGAGCAGCTCCGGCTCGGACGCTACGACCTGCTTCTTGCCGACCTCGCGACCCTCGCGGACCTTGCCTCGGAGGCTGAGCACGCCATGGCGCGGCTCGCACGCCTCGCGCCCGGCGCGCTGGTGGTTGCGTTGTCTGACGGCGGCTCGGTGTCGGCGACGCTTGCGGCCCTGCAGGCGGGCGCACACGAACACATCACGCGGCCGATCGAGGGGGCGACGCTTGCCGCACGGCTGAGCGAGCTGGCGCAGCGGCATGGCCGCGCCATCGCCGGCGCCTTCCGCGGGCCGGCCGATCGCGAGCGGCTGGCAGGCCTGCTCGATGCCTCGAACCAGTTGCAGACGGTTCTCGACTTCCTCGCCCGCGACCTGCCGGGCAGCGCCGAACACCTCGAGGGCGTCGCACGCCGCATCGTCGCCATGTTCGACCACGGCGAACCCCGGCCGGCTGCGGCCGATGCCGTCGCCGGCATGCGACCCACCGTGCTGCCGATGTGGCAGCAGGAGCAGCGCATCATCGAGGATGCCATCGACAGCTTTGGCGGCAATATCGCGCTCGCCGCCCAGGCGCTGGAACTCAGCCCCTCGACGATCTACCGCAAGCGGCAGGCGTGGGCCGAGATGGAAGGCACGAAGGGCGCGGCTTAGCCCTTCGCCAGCTTGTCGCGCATCTTCTTCGCCGTGGCGAAGGCCTTGGCTTCCTCGCCGAGGGCGGAGCCCTTCTTCACCACGTTGCCTTCGGCATCGACGAGCGACCAATCCCACTTGGTGTTGGGGCCGACGCCACCGGTGCGGCGGAGCTTGATTTCGAGTTCTGCGCTTACCGCCATGTGAACACCTTTGTAACCGAGTAGTTGAAGACGACGCTCATCAGCACGCCGAGCAGGCCGGCCAGATAGAACTGGCCATCGAAGGCATAGATCCAGCTCGCGACCGAAACGTTTGCCAACGCGCCAATGGAGCACACCGCATAGAAGGTCAATAGACCGGTGAACCAGCGCGAGCCGCGCAGCTTCTTGTTGGCGTAGGTCAGCTCGTTGTTGACCACGAAATTGAAGGTCATGGCGATGACGACGGCGAGGGTCTGGGCCCAGACGAAATCGAGCCCCAGGCGCTCGTGGGCGAGCCAGAGCGTGCCCATGTGCACGATGACGCCGAAGCCGCCGATGAGGCCGAACATCAGGAAGCTGGTCGGCAGGAGGCCACGGCTGAGCTTCGAAACGATCAGCCCGAGGAACTGCACGACGACGAGCGAGCTCATCTTGCTCTCGCCGGCATGGCGCGGGCGGAAGGTGTAGGGCACCTCGCCGATCTTCAGCTCGCGGCCGTTGAGCGCGGGGGCGCGGTGTGCCGAGACGATGATGTCGAGCAGGATCTTGAAGCCTTCCTCGCTGAGCGCGGGGGCGATCTCGTCAAACAGTTCGCGGCGCATCAGGAAGAAGCCGCTCATCGGGTCGGACAGGGCTTCGCCGGTGAGCAGGCCGGAAAGGCGGGTGGCGAACTTGGATCCGGCTTCGCGCGTCTTCGACAGGCCATCGCCGACGCTGCCTTCGGCGGTGTAGCGGGTGCCGACCACGACGTCGTCGCCGGCGATCACCTTTTCCAGCATCAGCGGCAGGATGGTTTCGTCGTGCTGGAGGTCGGCATCGATGACGGCAAAGTATGGCGCCGAACTGGCGAGGACGCCCTCGATCACGGCCGAGCTCAGGCCGCGGCGGCCGATGCGGCGGATGGAGTGCACGTTGCGATACTGCTGCGCCATGCCGCGGACGACTTCGGCCGTGCCGTCAGGGGAGTTATCGTCGACGACGATGAACTCGAAGGGGATGGCTCCGAGCGCAGCCGTCACCTTCTCGTAGAGCAAGGCGACATTATCGCGCTCGTTGAAAGTCGGGACGATGACGGCAAGCTGCGGGGCGACCCAGGCATCGGGCTGGCGCTTGGGATGGGTATCTAGCGGGACGACGCTCACGTCTGCTCCGGGGAAATTTCGGTGTCAGTTACTGCCAAGGCACTCGGCTGGCAACTTAACATCGCGCGGGTTTACGCTTTCTCTCGCGCCCCGAACGCGCCGAATCTGAGGCAGTTGCATCCGGCGTTCGCAGGGCTGCCATATCCTCGCTTTATGGCTGGCAGGAAACTTGACTCGCCAAAGCCCCCCTCCTATATCCCCGACCAGCTGTTGGCACTCCTCTTGGGTGAGTGCTAACAGCAACGAGATTATTGAGGCTGATAGGAGCAAAAATGGCTTTCCGTCCCCTGCACGACCGCGTGGTCGTCCGGCGCGTCGACAGCGAAGAGAAGACCGCTGGCGGCATTATCATTCCCGACACCGCCAAGGAAAAGCCCTCCGAGGGCGTGATCGTCTCGGTCGGTCCTGGCGCCCGTGACGAAGCCGGCAAGCTGGTTCCGCTCGACGTCAAGGAAGGCGACCGGATCCTGTTCGGCAAGTGGAGCGGCACCGAGGTGAAGCTCAACGGTCAGGACCTCCTGATCATGAAGGAATCCGACATCATGGGCGTGATCACCGCGTAAGGCATTCGCCTCGCACGGTTTTTTCCCATTCTGTTTCAAACGTAAGGAGCGCCTCCCATGGCCGCTAAAGACGTAAAGTTCTCCACCGATGCCCGCGACAAGATGGTCCGTGGCGTCAACATCCTTGCCAACGCGGTGAAGGTCACGCTCGGTCCGAAGGGCCGCAACGTCGTGATCGACAAGTCGTTCGGCGCCCCGCGCATCACCAAGGACGGCGTCACCGTCGCCAAGGA
>JAEWLC010000059.1 GCA_023393475.1 Pseudomonadota bacterium | reverse complement strand
CCCCCGCTGCGGCGCCCCCTTATCCTTCGCCCTAACCAAGCGAGGGACCATGACCACCAGCACACACCTGAAACTGCCTTTCATCCTGCCGTCGCAGGCGCAGAAGCACATCACCCACAACGAGGCGATCGCCGCGCTCGATACGCTGGCGCAGCTCGCGGTCCTCGACCGCGACCTCGCCACTCCCCCGGGCAGCCCGGCCACCGGCGCACGCTACATCGTCGCCGCAAGCCCCACCGGCGCATGGAGCGGCAAGGCCGGGCAGGTCGCTGCCTGGGATGGCGCGACATGGCTCTTTCATGCGCCTCAGCCCGGCTGGCTGGCTTTCGTCGTCGATGAGAATGGACTCGTCGCCTGGACCGGTTCTGCCTGGCTGCCCACCGTCGGCCTCGACGGCAAAGTGCCGATGCTCGGCATCAACGCCACGCCGGATGCGACCAACCGGCTGGCCGTTGGCAGTGAAGCGGTGCTCTTCAGCAACCCTTCAGGAAGCGTTCATGTGAAGTTCAACAAGGCCTCGTCCGGCGATACGACAGCATTGCTGTACCAAACCGGCTTCTCCGGCCGCGCGGAGATAGGCACTACCGGCGACGACAAGCTCCACATCAAGGTCAGCCCCGATGGCTCGGCCTGGACCGAGGCGCTGGTGGTCGACAGCGCCGGCAAGGTCGGCCTCGGCACCGCCGCGCCGGCCGTGAAGCTGGATGTGGATGGCCCCATCCGTACCAAGTCCTACACCGTCGCGGGCGTCCCCGCCGCCAACGCCGGGGCAGGGCAGATGATCTTCGTCTCCAACGAATCCGGCGGCGCAACGCTGGCCTTCTCGGACGGCACCAGTTGGCGACGGGTAGCGGATCGGGCGGTGATCAGCTAGCCCGAGCATTGGGCCGCCCCCACCCTTGATCCCTCCCCACAAGGGGGAGGGAGACCCGACTGCTGCTTCGGTTCTATTGTCTCCCTCCCCTTGATGGGGAGGGCAGTGGAGCTTGGCAGCTCGCTGCCTAGCGGAACTGGGTGGGGTGAAGCCTCCACCAACAGCCCTAACTGGTCTCCACCCCGCACCTGTGCTAGGCGAGCGCCGAGAACGTCGCAGGGGCCGATGCACAGAATCCTCGCCAACGCATGGGCCGACATGACCGCCGGGTACGACCGGCGCGCCGTCTGGATCGCGCTCGCCACCGAGGATATCGGCGACCAGCACCGGCGGACGACGCTCGGCCCCCTCTGGCTGCTGGTGAACTACTTCGCCTTCGCCGCCACTTTCATCTTCGTTTTCGCACCCGTCCCCTCGGCCCAGTTCGCCATCTACGTCGCGACCGGGCTGCTGGTCTGGAACTATATGAACGACTCGATCTCGCAGTCGGTCACCCTGTTCGAGCGCGAGCAGAGCTTCATCAAGGGCACCAACCTGCCACTCTCGGTCTATGTGATGCGGGTCACACTGCAGAACATCATCCGCGGCATCTACGCGGTGTTCGGCTGCGCCGTGATCCTCGTCCTCGCGCAGGTCGAGATCACCCCGGCCTGGCTGTGGTCGGGGCTCGGGTTGATCATCATCCTCGTCTGCTCCCCGGCCGTGGTGGCGCTGTTCGGCTTTCTCGGCGTGTTTTTCCCCGATAGCCAGTTCGTGGTCACCAACCTGATGCGCGTCGCCATGTTCGCGACCCCCCTGTTCTGGACCCACGAGGGCGAGGGCGGCATCCGCGGCGCGCTCTACTACTGGAACCCCTTCACCTACTTCCTCGACATGGTGCGGCAGCCCATCGTCAACGGCACGGTGAGCTGGAACGCCTTCTACGTCTCCATCGTCTTCACCCTCGTGATCTGGGCGCTGGCCGTACTGCTGCTCGGCATTTATCGCCGCAAGGTGGCGCTGATAGTCTGATGGTGAAGATCTCCGCCCACGACCTGCGCCTCGTCTACGAAGTCCGCGAGCGGCTGTCGCTGAAGCCGCGCGACAAGCGGGTGGAGCAGAAGACCGGTGGCACCATCTCAGGGACCGGCAACCGACGGTTCGTGACGGCGCTCGATGGGGTCAGCTTCAAGCTCAAGGCCGGGGACAGGTTGGGTCTGGTCGGTCCGAACGGGGCCGGAAAAACCACGCTTCTCAAGGTCTTATACGGAATTTATGAGCCGACCGGCGGACACCTCGACATGACCGGTCGCGTCGATGCCTTGTTCAATATCGATCTCGGTTTTCGGGCCGAGGCGACGGGGCGGCGGAACATCCTGCTGCGCGGGCTGATCAATGGCTGGAACGAGGACGAAATCGCGGCGAAGACCGATGAGATCATAGAGTTTTCCGAGCTCGGCGAGTTCATCGACATGCCGTTCAAGAGCTACAGCCAGGGCATGGGCGCGCGGCTGGCCTTCTCCATTGCGACGTCGCTCGAGCCGGAAATTCTCCTTATGGATGAATGGATTGGCGCCGGCGATGCCGATTTCCAGGCGAAGGCCGCAAGGCGCATGGACGAGTTGGCGGAGAGGGCGGGCATCATCATCCTTGCCAGCCACCAGCCCGACCTGATCGAGCGCACCTGTAACAAGGTGCTGGGGCTCGAGCATGGCCGAGTGACCCGCTTCGAGGCTATCTGACGGCCTGGAACTCCGGTCCGCCGGCCTACATCAGCCCCGTCATCATCATCAGCTTCTGCTTCAGCGTGCCGTGGGTCATCGGTTCGCCGCGCGCAGTGACGAGGGCGTGGAATTCGGCGAATTCCTCCTCGGTTAGGTAGGGCGCAAAGCTGTCGAGTTCGCCCAGCCCATAGATCGAGCGCAGCACGAGATCGAGCTTGATGATCGGCATCTCAAGGTACTGCGTCAGCAGCAGAGCGCCCCAGTGGATCTGGCTGCCCTGGAACACATAGTCGAGCAGGTCGCGCTGCAGTTCGCGGCGGGATTGGCTGGTGAGGTCCTGCACCAGGTCGTCGGGCGACACCGGCACAGTAAGGCTGGCACTCTCCAGCAGCGTTGCACGGCTGACGGGCAGGGCGTCCCGAACCGGCTTGCTTGCCTCGCGCAGCAGCGTGCGGATCGGGTTCTGCCCGTGGTAGTTCGCCGGCATCTGCGATGCCGAAACGGCCAGATCGCGCCAGCTCGCGTTGTTCAGGGCGCGGTCGAGCCGCTGCAGCGAGTAGATGACGCGCGGCCGGACCTTGATGGTCTGCTCCACCAGCTTGCTGAGCGCGGCCTCCCCCTGCCAGATCACGCGGGGCCGGATCTCGGTCGAGCGATAGTCTTCCCAGTACTTGCGGAAGCGCGGGTCGCTGATCACCTCGGGGCCGAAGCTCAGGGCGTAGCTGCCGATGTGGTGGCTGATTTCGTGATTTTCGCTGGCGCCGATGAAGCCGTTGCCACGCGCCATCTCGGTGAAGAACTCACGCAGGCCGCGCCGGGCATAGAAGATGCTGTCATTGAGCAGCATCAGCCTTTCGGGCGCGTGCTTGTCGAGCACGTGCAGGACGCCGCGCCGATAGCCGCCGAAATCGCGGCCGAAATTGCGGCGCTGGATGAAGGTGTGAAGGTGGGGTTTCAGCCGCTCGAGCTCGGAAGGCGGGACTGGCAGGTTGCTGACGGCGACGACCCGAACGCCGAGTTCGGCGAGGAGCTCCACCGCATGCACGACATTCTCGGGCAGCGTGTAGCGCTGGTAGAGGTGGAAGACACAGAACGTACCGCTCTCTGCATCCGAAAACTGCTCGATCGAGACGACATCGCCCTGGCGCGCCAGCCGATAGCTGCTGATCCAGTCACCGATGATCAGCCCGGGCATCAGTGCGGCGCGCACCAGCATCCGCAGGAACGGGAAAAAGACCTGCCGCACGAACAGTCGGATAATGTTCAAGATAGTCCCGTCAGTTGAAGAGATCGGCCCTGTCGATCCCCGGCGCATCCGCATCCTTGCCCGAAAGGATCGGCGCTCCGGTCAGGGGCCATGTGATCGCCAATGCGGGATCGTCCCAACGGATCGCACGCTCGCTCGGCCCGTGCCAGAAATCCGTGGTTTTGTAGAGGAACTGGGTATTGTCCTCAAGGGCAAGGAATCCATGCGCGAATCCGGCCGGTATCCAGAACTGGCGGTGGTTCTCCGCGCTGAGTTCGACTGCCGCCCACTTGCCGAAGGTCGGCGAACTGCGCCGGATGTCCACGGCGACATCCCAGGCCGCGCCCTGCACCACGCGCACCAGCTTGCCCTGCGCGTGCGGCTCGAGTTGGTAGTGCAACCCGCGGACTACGCCCTTCCGGCTGATCGAGTGGTTGTCCTGGACGAACTGGCCGGCAAAGCCGGTCGCGTCGCGAAAGGCCCGTTCGTTGTAGCTCTCGAAGAACGCGCCGCGATCATCGGTGAAGGCGCGGGGCTCGAAGGTGAACAGCCCTTCGAGCTCCAGTCTGGTGGCAGTCATTAGCCGCGGCCCTCGCGCAAAATCTGATTGAGATAAGTACCATAGCCGCTTTTCTTCAACGGCTCGGCGAGCTTTTCGAGCGCTGCGTCGTCGATCCAGCCGTTGCGCCAGGCGATCTCCTCGGGGCAGGCGACCTTGAAGCCCTGCCGCTTCTCCAGCGTGGCGATGAACTGCCCCGCCTCGAGCAGCGAGTCATGCGTGCCAGTATCGAGCCAGGCAAAGCCCCGGCCCATGGTTTCGACGCTGAGCGTGCCGCGTTCGAGGTAAAGCCGGTTGAGGTCGGTGATCTCGAGTTCGCCGCGCGCCGAGGGCTTCAGCCCGCGCGCCAGCTCGGCCACTTCCTCGTCGTAATAGTAGAGCCCGGTGACGGCATAGTTCGATTTCGGCGCCGCCGGCTTCTCCTCGATGGAGACCGCGGTGCCCTTGCCGTCGAACTCGACGACACCGTAACGGCCCGGATCGTTGACGTGGTAGGCGAACACGGTGGCCCCCTGGCCCCGCCGGTCGGCGCGGTCGAGCAGCTTGCCGAGGTCATGGCCGAAGAAGATGTTGTCGCCGAGGATGAGCGTCGAGCGGCGTCCGCGCACGAAGTCGGCGCCGAGCACGAAGGCCTGCGCCAGCCCGTCGGGTGTCGGCTGCACGATGTAGCTGAGGCTCATGCCCCATTGGCTGCCGTCACCGAGCAGCGTCCTGAAGCGCGGCAGGTCCTCGGGGGTGGAGATGATCAGCACCTCGCGCATCCCGCCATGCATCAGCGTCGACAGCGGATAGTAGATCATCGGCTTGTCGTAGACCGGCAGCAGTTGCTTCGAGACGGTCAGTGTCGCCGGGTGCAGGCGCGTGCCCGCGCCGCCCGCGAGGATGATGCCGCGTCGCGACGTCATATGGTCTTCTCCGGAAGGATCGTGTTGAGCGTCCCCATCGCATCGTCGCGCCAGTCCGGCAGGTCGATGCCGAGCGCATCGCGCAGCTTCAGCGTCGAGAGCCGCGAGTTGAGCGGACGGCGTGCGGGGGTGGGGAAGGCGGATGTCGGCACCGGCAGCACCCGCTCCGGCGTTGCCTTGAGCGGCACGCCGCGCGCGATGGCCTCGGCGATCGCGAAGCGGGCATAGCCGTTCCAGGTGGTCTCGCCGGCAGCCGCGAGGTGGTAGATAGCCGGGGGGATCGGCCGGTCGTTGCCGATCTGCTCGATGGCGCGGCGGGTGATCTCGGCGATCAGCCGCGCGCTGGTCGGGGCGCCATGCTGGTCGTCGATGACCTTCAGCTCGTCCCGGCTCTGCGCGAGGCTCAGCATCTTGCCGATGAAGTTGTTGCCGCCGGGCGCGTGGACCCAGCTGGTGCGGAAGATCAGGTGCTTCGCACCGGATGCAACGATCGCCTCTTCGCCCGCCCGCTTGGTGTCGCCATAGACGTTCAGCGGCCCGGTCGGATCGGTTTCGACCCAGGGTTCGGTGCCCGAGCCATCGAACACATAGTCGGTCGAATAGTGGATCAGCCACGCGCCGGTTTCGGCCGCAACCCGCGCCAGCACCGCCGGTCCGTCCGCATTCACCAGCCGCGCCAGCTCCGGCTCGCTCTCGGCTCGGTCCACCGCCGTATGCGCCGCCGCGTTGACGATCACGTCAGGTTGCTCGCGCTTCACCACGCCTTCGAGGTCCTGCGGGTGCGAGAAATCAGCGCCCTGCCGGCCATAGGCGGCGATAGCGCCCAATGGCGCGAGGATCTGGGTGAGCGCCGTGCCGACCTGGCCGTCGCGCCCGAGGATCAGCAGCTTCATCCGTACTGCCTCGCCACCCATTCGCGGTAGGCGCCGCTGGTCACGTCGGTGACCCAGGCCTCGTTCTCGAGGTACCAGTCGACGGTCAAATCGAGCCCGTGTTCGAACGTTTCGGCCGGGCGCCAGCCGAGTTCGCGCTCGATCTTGCGGGCATCGATGGCATAGCGCCGGTCATGGCCGGGCCGGTCCGTCACATGGGTGATCTGGCTCGCATAGCTCGTGCCGTCGGCCTTGGGGCGCTTCCGATCGAGCAGGGCGCAGAGCGTCCGTACCACCTCGATATTGGTCTTCTGGTTGTCGCCGCCGACATTGTAGGTCTCGCCGATCTCGCCGGCTTCGAGCACCCGGCGCAGGGCCGAGCAATGGTCGCCGACATAGAGCCAGTCGCGCACCTGCAGCCCGTCGCCATATACGGGTAAAGGCTTACCCGCCAAGGCGTTATGGATGACGAGCGGAATCAGTTTCTCAGGAAACTGGCGCGGTCCGTAGTTGTTGGAGCAGTTCGTCACCAGCACCGGCAACCCATAGGTCTCGTGGTAGGCGCGGACCACATGGTCCGACGAGGCCTTGGACGCAGCGTAGGGGCTGTTGGGGGCGTAGGGATTGGTCTCGGCGAAAGCCGCATCGTCCGGCGCGAGCGTGCCATAGACCTCGTCGGTCGAGACATGCAGGAACTTGAAGTCGCTGCGCTTGGCCATAAAGTGGCGTGCCGCTTCGAGCAGCCCCACCGTGCCCATGACATTGGTCTCGAAGAACGGCGCCGGTCCCGAGATCGAGCGATCGACATGGCTCTCGGCGGCGAAGTTCACCACCGCGCGGATGTCGTGTTGCTCGAAGAGCCGCACCACGAGTGCCGTGTCGCCGATCGAGCCGCGCACGAAGAAGTGGCGCGCATCGCCATCGAGGCTGGAAAGGTTGTTCCGGTTGCCCGCATAGGTGAGCGCATCGAGCGTCACCAGCTTCTCGTCGCTCGTCCCGAACCAGTCGAGCACGAAGTTCGCGCCGATAAATCCGGCACCGCCGGTCACCAGGATCGTCATATGGGTTGGTCCTTTCCGCGGCGGGACCTTAGCTGCATTGCCGGAGTCGTACTACCAGCGTCAGAGCTTGCCCAACAAGCCCGCGGCGTAGAGCGTCAACTGCCCGAAGCGGGTCTGGCGATAGACGCCGGACTGGCGGAGCTTGTGCAACCGCTCCAGCAGCGGCCCGCGGCGGGCCTCGCGGAACATTTCGAGCGTCGTTGCCGCCTCGGGGGTCAGCATGTCGCGGCAGGCTTCCAGCGCCCGGACATTGTCGTCGTTCCAGGTCGAGAACCGGCCGCCGAAGGCTGCGAACACGCGCTCGGCCCACGCACGCCAGCCGTGATTCGAGCCGACGAGATTGCCCGGGTGTTGCCGGTAGCGCACATGCGGCGTCTCGGCATAGGTCACGTCGCCACCGGCGCCGGCGACGATGAGATAGCTGAACCAGTCGTGGCTGACGAAGCGCGTACGCTGCGCCGCCTTCTGCACCAGCCGGTGCGCGGCGCGGTTCATAACCATGGTGTTGCCGCCACCGATACTCTGCACCAGCGCGTTGGCGAAGTTCGGCGGACGCCGGAACAGGGGCGAGCGCAGCAACTCGTGCCCGCCCTCGTCGGCAATGATGGTGCGTGCGCAGTAGAGGGCAGGGCGGTCGCCGCTCGCGGCCAGCGTCGCTGCCGCCGCCTGCGTCTTGTCGCTCAGCCAGATATCGTCCTGGTCGCAGAAGCAGACATAGTCGCCATCGACGTCCGGGTTGGTCAGCAGCGCGCGGAAGTTGTCGGCAAAGCCCCGGTTCGGGCCGGTAAGTACCGTGAACCGGCCGCGCGTCCAGCGTGCCGCCCAGCGCTCCAGCAGCTTGACGGTGCCATCGGTGGAGCCGTCGTCGGAAGCCCAGATGTCGATCTCTGCCCAATCCTGGGCCTCGATCGAGCGCAACTGCTCGTCGATATACTTCTCGCCCTCGAACGTGGCCATCAGCACAGCCAACCGGCCTCTCGCCGGTGCTGCGTCCACGTTCAGGTCAACATCATCGATTGCGGATATTTTGGCCGCTCCCAGGGTGAAGCCCCTGCGTGTATCTGCCGAACGTGTGCTCCCGCCCGGATGGACGGGATTTGCCGATATTCGCCTTGATATAGTGCGGCACCGGATATCCGCCAGCGCTTAAGCATCAAATCTCAACTTGCGGCGTAAGCGTGGCGAATCTGGCGAGAATACGAAGTTATCGGCCCAGCACTGAACGCAAATGGGCCTCGATGAGTTCAACGCCCTTCCAGCCGAGCTCTGCCGACGCTTCTCGGGCGCTCTCGGTGTACCATCTGCCACTGTCGAGGCGTGCCTGCTCCACCGCCTCCGGACAAAGCGCCAGCATCAGCGAGGTCTCGCCGATCCCGGCATGGTCGAACGGGTATTGCGCGATGATCTCGGGGGTCATCAACGGGTGGCCCTTGATCCAGTTGAACGGATCGTCGCCGGCCGCCTGCTGGGCGTAGTAATCGCGCATCTCGGGATTGCCCCACCAGCCTTCGCCCCGATGCTCCTCGAGCCAGGAGAAGATCACCTGCCGCGCCGCGAACTTGAAGCTCAGGTCCGTCGGCATGCCCACCGCGAAATTCTCGCTCTGGTGGTGGATGAAGAAGTGGATGTTGCGGAAGCCGATACGGAGCAGGCTGCGGAACAGGTCGCCCGCGAACGGCGCCAATACCTGCTGGTTGACCTGCACCGAGCCATTGCCCTCCGGCGGCTCCACCGCATAGCTCGCCGCGCCATAGTAGAACGGCGGCAGGATCACGAGGTTGAGCTCGTCCTCGAGCCGCTCCAGCACCTTGATGACGGCCAGCGTGTCCATGCCCACCGCCATGTGCTCGCCGTGGTATTCGAGCACGCCGAGCGGCAGCACCACCGGCCAGTTCTCCTCGATCGCCCGCCGGATCTGGTAGGGCAGCATCATCTCGTAGCGCATTGGTCCCCTCGCTTGCGCCTGCGTCCAATCCGTGGACAGTAGCGGCAACAATGAGGAGGAGGAACTCATGCTCAAGGGCATCGACCCGATACTGAATGCCGACGTGCTGCACGCGCTCAAATCCATGGGGCACGGCGACGACCTGATCATCGCCGACATGAACTTCCCCTCGGACTCGATCGCGCGGCAGACCGTCTACGGCAAGCTCCTGAAGCTCGAGAACGTCACTGCCGGCCGCGCCGCCGAGGCGATCCTGTCGCTGATGCCGCTCGACAGTTTCGTCGAGCACCCGGCGCTCCGCATGGAAATCGTCGGCAAGCCCGGTGAAATCCCGGCGGTGCAGCAGGAAGTGCAGGCGGCGATCGACGAAGCCGAGGGCAGGTCCTGGCCGATGGGATCGATCGAGCGCTTCGCCTTCTATGAAGCCGCTAAGAAATCCTACGTCGTCATCCAGACGGGCGAGCGCCGCTTCTACGGCTGCTTCGTATTCAAGAAGGGCGTATTGCCGCCCGAGGCGTGATGCAGAAGTAGTTCATTGGTGAATTGCATGGTCGATCACCAATGAATGCAAGCCCCTGAATTTGAAGCTGGCGATTGCCGCGCGGTCGCCAGCTTGTTGACTTCTAACATGTTAGCTCCGTACCATCCGCTCAAGCTTCCCGCAGATGGGAGCGCTCCCTGGGGAGGGACGTAGGCAGGGTGTTGAGGGACTTCGGAGGGCGCCGCGCGCACTCCCCCTGTGCGTCTTCTGGCCATCGAGCGCCTGCGTGGTTGCAGGAACGCCGCTTCATGCAGCGGCTTGATGGAGGAACGTCGTGAAAGTCGAACTCTACAACAGCGTCATGGCCATGCAGGCCAGCCGCCGCAACTTCATGAAGGGCGCGGCCGCGCTGGCTGCCGGCACCGCGCTCTCGAGCTCGTTCGCGGGCAAGGCCTTCGCGCAGGACAGCATCCGTGCCCAGATCCTGCAGATCCCCGGCGTCGGCAAGGGTTCGCCCACCGATGCGGATTGGCAGAAGGTCGGCGAGCTGACGCTTGCCGCCACCAAGGCCAATGTCGCCGAGGGCGAGTTCGCCGGTGTCGAGCTGACCTTCATGGGGCTCAACAACCAGAACCTGCACAACTTCCTGTTCCGCGGCTTCCTGAAGCCGTGGGAAGCCTATACCGGCGCCAAGATCAACTGGATCGACCTCGCCCAGGCCGACTACAACGCCCGCCTGCAGCAGTCGATCGCCACCGGCACGGTGGATTTCGACATCATCGAGATGGGCGCCCCGTTCGAGGGCGACACCGCGGGCCGCGGCCTCCTCGACGAGATGCCGGACTGGGTCGCGACCCAGATCGAGGCCGACGACCTCGTGAACTACCTCAAGGCGCCAGTCGGCACCTGGGACGGCAAGACCTACCGCATCAACCTCGATGGCGACACGCACACCTTCGCCTATCGCAAGGACTACTTCGGCGACGGTTCTATCTCCGGCCTCGCCGAGGTGCCGACGCACTGGGAGGACATCAACACCCTCTCGGCGGCACTCGCCGGCAAGTCCGATCCGCTGACCGGCGCGCCGGCCTACGGCTTCCTCGACCCGCTGAAGTACCAGTGGGGCGGCTTCGGCTTCTACTTCCTCGAGGACCGCGCCACCGCCTATGCCAAGCATCCGGACGATCCGGCCTGGCTGTTCGACCCCGACACCATGAAGCCGCGCGTCAACAACCCGGCCTGGGTGCAGGCGATCCAGGACGTGCTCGATCTCGTGAAGGCCAACGCCTATCCGCCGGATCAGCTCAACGCCGACCCGAACACGACTGCCTTCTCGCAGTTTCTCGGCGGCACCGGCGCGGCGCTCACCTGGTGGGGCGACGTGGGCTCCAACGCCCGCACCTCGGACACCTCCGTGGTCGGCGACGTCGTCGGCTTCTCGATCAACCCCGGCGCCAAGCGCGTCTACAACCACACGGCCGGTGCCTGGGAGGAGAAGGAGAACTTCGCTCCCAACCTCGCCTATCTCGGCTGGGGCGTCTACGTGACGAGCCGCGTCTCGGCCGACGAGAAGAAGCGCAAGGCTGCCTGGTCGGCCGCCGCCCATCTCGGCGGCAAGGACATCTCGCTCTGGACCTCGGCCTATCCGTCCGGCTTCCAGCCCTACCGCAACTCGCACTTCCAGTACGAGGAATGGGAAGCAGCGGGCTACGACCGCGCCTTCGTCGAAGACTATCTCGGCTCCAACCTCGACAGCTACAACCACCCGAACGGCGCCATCGAGCCGCGTATCCCCGGCATCTTCCAGTACTACTCGATCGCCGAGGATGAGCTGGTGAAGGGCATCAACGGCCAGTACGCCTCCGCGCAGGAGACGGCCGACGCCATTGCCGCCGCCTGGGAGAAGATCACCGACCAGATCGGCCGCGACGGCCAGATCAAGCTCTACAAGGCCTCGCTCGGGCTCTGAGCCCGGCCGCGCTGATTGACAAGCTTCGGCTGGTGGCGGACCGTCACCAGCCGATTTGGTTCCGGGCCAGTGCGACTGAGGGGCGTGGATGGCGTTAGCTGAATCACCCAACTACGGCGAAGTCTCGCGCCGCCGCAAGGAAGCGGGGCGCGCGCTGATCGCCGCCGCTTCCGTGCTCTTTATCGCCGTCGCCATCCTGCAGGTCCTGAACTCGGCCGGCATCCTGCCGCTCGGCCTCAAGGACTGGCGCCCGACGCTCTATGCCTACCTGCTATGGGCCGTGGCGCTTGGCTACGGCCAGGTGCTGATCCGCGGGCAGGCCGGGCTCAAGGCGCTGTTCATCCTGCCGGCCGCGCTGTTCACCGTCGCCATGGCGATCTTTCCGACCCTGTTCGGCCTTTCGATCGCCTTCACCGACTGGAACCTCGCCTCCTTCACCGGCCAGAAGTTCAACGGCTTCGACAACCTGATGCAGCTGTTGCGCGACCCCTTCTACTGGAACGCCATGTTCAACATGGTGATCTACGTGCTCTTCGTGCTGTTCGAATACGCCATCGCCTTCGGCCTGGCGCTGCTGCTGAACGCCGAGATCCGGGCGCGAAAATTCTGGCGCGTCACCTTCCTCATCCCCCTGATGCTGTCGCCCGTCGCGGTGAGCTGGATGGTGGGCAAGTCGATGCTCGAATACCGCTTCGGCCCGGTCGCCCGCTTCGCCCGCTGGCTCGGCATCAACCAGCCGACTTTCTTTTCCGATCCCATCGTCGCGCGCATCTGGATCGAGATCATGGACGCCTGGGTCTCGATCCCGTTCGTGATGATCCTCCTGCTGGCGGGCCTGCAGGCCCTGCCCAAGGAGATCACCGAGGCGGCCAAGGTGGATGGCGCCTCGCCCTGGCAGCGTTTCTGGCAGATCACCTTTCCGCTGATGCTGCCGGTGTCGCTGACGGCGATCGTCCTCCGCATCATCTTCAAGCTGAAGCTCGCGGACATCATCATCACCGTCACCTCGGGCGGCCCCGGCGGCGCGACGGACAGCGTCTCGAGCTTCATCTATCGCGAGTATCGCGACCGCTCGAACGTCGGCTACGGCACCATGCTGGCGATGTTCTACCTCGTGGTGATCGTCATCTTCATCACCATACTCCTCAACGTGCTGTCGAAGCGCATGCGGAGGATGACCTGATGGCCACCGAAGCCGCCACCGCCCACATCGCGGTCGAAGACACCGGCGCCACGGCGCGTCGGCTGAAGCACCTCGCCGGCAGGATCGGCATCTATGTCGCGCTCGTCGTCTGGGCCTTCATCTCGCTGTTCCCGGTCTACTGGACCATCACCACCTCGATGAAGGTGGCCAAGGACGTGCAGCTCGGGCACATGATCCCCTATGTGGATTACGAGCCCAGCTGGCTCGGCTGGCGCTCTCTTGGCCTCTCGCCCGACACCATCGGCAACGTCTCGACCGTGCGCGACGAGTTCCTCGATCGTTTCCTCAACTCGATCTACACGGCCTTCGGCGCCTCGGCGCTGGCGGTGCTGATCGGCGCGCTCGCCGCCTACGGACTGAGCCGGTTCACCTACCGCTTCTTCTGGATGAAGAACCAGGACCTGAGCTTTTTCTTCCTGTCGCAGTTGATCCTGCCGCCCGTCGTCCTCGCGCTGCCGTTCCTCGTGCTCTATCGCGAGCTGGCGCTGCTCGACACCACCATCGGCCTCATCGCGCTCTACACGCTCACCGTGCTGCCGATCGTCATCTGGATCATGAAGGACCAGTTCGACACCATCCCGATCGAACTCGACGAAGCTGCGCAGGTCGATGGCCTCGGCCCCTGGGGCACCTTCTTCCGCATCATCCTGCCGATGGCGCTCCCCGGCATGGTCGCCGCCTTCATCCTCAGCCTGATCCTCTGCTGGAACGAGTACTTCTTCGCGGCGCTTTTGACCGGCGCAGAAGCCAAGACCTTGCCAGTGATGGTCGCCAGCCAGACCGGCTCGCAAGGCATCAACTGGTGGAGCATGGCCGCGCTGTCGACGGCTGCTATCGCGCCGCTCGTGCTGGTGGGGATATTGCTCGAGCGCTTCATCATCCGCGGGCTGACGGCGGGGAGTGTGAAGGGGTAACCCTTCGCGTCGATTAGGCGGCTCGCCGCCTAGCGAAGCTCGGAGGGGGTGCGAGTCGCGCTCCGCGGCCTAGGGGTACCGCTTCTCGATCCCCGCGAAGAACGCATCGGCGAGCCGGGAAAATCCTGCTTCCGTCAGCACGATCTCGTCGCCGATCGTGAGCCCCAGCACCGATTTCGCCGGGTCGTACTTGATCGTCGTATCAGCCATCAGCTTGCCGTCGCCCTGCATGAATGAGCCGCACAGCATGCGTACCTCGTTGAGGGCGTTGCCGTCCTTGCCCTCCTGGCCGCGGGCGCGGTGGTCGAAATAGTGGTCCAGCGCCATCACCTGCGCCTTGAAGAATTCGTGCTCGAAGGCCGGCAGCGCCTTGCCGCCCACCTGCGCCTGGTACGCCTCGACAGCGGCGGCGATCCGGCCGCGGCAGAGTTCGACATAGGTCCGATCGTAGCTCGCAACAGACAGCATCAGTCCCTCCTGAGGTGGTGTCTGCTACCATGTCGCGAGAGCTCGAACCATTTCGACAGCGTCGAGACACCGCCAAGCCCCAAGCCCGAATGCGCTAGAGCTCCCGCATAAGGTCCTTGTTCCGCTCGTAGAGTTCGCGGAACACGCGGTAGCGGCGCGCGTAGAGGTCGGCGAGGCCGGCGTCGGCGGTGATCCGGTGGTCGACCGGGTTCCAGTCGCGGATGTCCTCGGCCTTCACGTCGCCAATGGCGAAGGCGGCGAGGAAGGCGTCGCCGTAGGACGCGCCGACGGTCTTTTCGCGCACGATCTGGGTGCGGCCGGAAACGTCGGAGGTGGCCTGCGACCAGACGCGGTTCTTGGTGCCACCGCCGGCCGCGAGGATGGCTTTCGGCGGGTAGCCGACATCGGCATAGGTCTCGAACACGTGGTGCGTGCCGAAGGCGATGCCCTCGAACAGCGCCCGGTAGATGTCGTCGCGCGTGTGCGTGAGGTTCAAGCCGAACAGCACGCCTTTCGCTTCGGTATCGTGGATCGGCGTCCGCTCGCCTGAAAAATAGGGCAGCATCACGAGGCCGTTGGCGCCCGGCGGCGAGCCTTCGGCTTCGAGCGCCAGCGCCATGACAGCGGTGGCCGGATCAAGCTCCTTGCCGAACTGCTCGCGGAACCAGTGGCTGAGCGTGCCGGACGTGGCGAGCCCGGACATGGCCGCGTGCTTGCCGGGGAAGAACCACGGCGCGTACCAGAGCCGCGCATCGGGCAAGCGCACCGGCGTGATCTCGATGATGAAGATGGTCGAGCCATACATCAGCAGCATGTCGCCATCGTCGAGCACGCCGACGCTCAGCGCCTCGGCGCCGGCATCGATCGTGCCGCAGGTCACCGGCGTGCCCACGGCGAGCCCGGTCTCGGCAGCGGCCCCAGGTGTCACCGTGCCGGCGATCTCGGTGGTCCAGATCGCCTCGGGGAGCTTGTCGGGCCCGATGATGTCGTCGGCCAGTTCGTCGGTCCACGAGAAGGTCTCGACGTCGTAGAGTGGCGCAAAGTTGGCCGCCGAATAGTGGTCGATCACGTACCGCCCGGTGAGCTTGTGCGTGATGTAGGTGGTCGAGGTGAGGATCTTGGCAGTCTTCGCGTAGAGCTCGGGCCGGTTGTGCTTGAGCCACAGGATTTTTGGCCCGATCGACTGGCTGGTGAGCTTGGCCCCGCACCTGCTGAGCAGCACATCCTCGCCGATGCGACCGGTCAGCTCCTCGATCTCCCTCGCCGCCCGCGTGTCGACGCCATAGAGGACGCCGTTCATCAGCGGCTCGCCATCGGCATCGACCGGCAGCATGCAGGGGCCGATGGCGCTGGCGGCGACCGCCTTGATGTCGGCGGGCGCAACGCCGCTGTCGGCGATCAGCTTGTTCGAGATGAAGCAGAAATCGCCCCACCAGTCCTCGCGCGCGCGGTGCTCGGCCCAGCCGGGCTGCGGCACCAGCATCTTGTGCGGCCGCGCTGCGCTGGCAACGATATTGCCCCCGGCATCGACGAGCACGCCCTTGCTCTCGTAGGTGCCGATGTCGATCCCGAGATAATATCTCATCCGATATAGTCGTCCCGATCGAGGCTGAACCCGGCGTCGATCCTCGGCAGCGCGTCGACCAGCAGAGCGGTCAGCTGCTCGAGGTCGCCCATGTCGCAGACCTCAAGCGAGGAATGCGAGTAGCGCATCGGGAAGCCGACATCGATGGACGCGACACCTTGGCCGACCAGTTGGACGTAGCTGAGGTCGGTCAGCGCGCCGATATGCGCGCTGCGCTGCAGCGGCAGCTTCTTCGCCTCGGCGCTCTGCTCGAACAACTGCACCATCGCCGGATGCGGCAGCGTGCCGTTCAGCGTGCCGCGCCCATGGAACGAGTAGAGCGAGATTGCCGGCCCGCCGCCGAGCCTGACGTCGCCGCGGGCGGTCATGTCGGGCGTGTCGGTGGCCAGGATCAGGTCGAGCTGGATGGCAACATCGGGCACCAGCACCTGCGCTGCGGTGAGCGCGCCGCGGAGGTTGAACTCCTCCTGCACCGAGAAGACGAAATGCACGGTCGGGCGCTTGGTCACGTCCTTCAGCGCCCGCGCCACTTCCACCATCACGGCACAGGCGGCGCGGTCGTCGACCGAGGTGCCGGCAATCCTCCCGTTCGCCAGCTCCGTTACCTTGGGCGCATAGACCACGGGGGTCCCGACATCGATACCCGTCGCAAGCACCTCATCAGCCGACTTGAACCCGGCGTCGATATAGAGTTCGGGGTAGGGCAGGACCTTGTACTTCTCGTCCTGCCCGGTGGCGTGGTGGCTCTTGTGCGCGATGAGGCCGGGCACGTCCTTGCCCTCGCCGATGCAGAACAGCACCTCGGTAGATGGCAGCGCCCGCTCGGGCACGCCGCCCAGCCGTTCGACGCGGACGAGGCCGCTGGCCTCGATCTTCCTGACGATCAGCCCGAGCTGGTCCATGTGGGCGAACAGCATGACGCTCGGCGCACTCCCGTCGCCATCGAGCGTGGCGATCAGGTTGCCGAGCCGGTCGGTGGTGGAGGAAATGCCGAGGCCTTCCATGGCCCGGCGCAGGTATTTTCGGACACGGCCCTCGTAGCCCGAGAGCCCGGGGATCAGCATCAGGTCGGTGACGAGATCCTTGAGTGCCATCAATATCCCCTGGCTTGCCGCACTATCCGC
Organism: Pseudomonadota bacterium; assembly: GCA_023393475.1. Classification (GTDB taxonomy): domain Bacteria; phylum Pseudomonadota; class Alphaproteobacteria; order Rhizobiales; family Devosiaceae; genus Devosia_A. The sequence continues at coordinate 26,801 of JAEWLC010000059.1, read as the reverse complement.
ATGAACTCGGCCGCGCGGTCCGGATCGACGGCTTTCCACGTGTCGCCGTCGACCTTGAGCGAAGAGCCGACGATGCAACCGTCGGCGATCTCGAGCACGTCGGCAACCGTCGCGTGCTTCACTCCGGTATTGGCGAGTACCGGCGTCGTCGGCAGCACCTTCTTCACCGCTTCAAGGTCGGCCATCTTCGCGGCTTCGCCGGTGATGGCGCCGGAGACGAGGATGGCGTCGGGGATCGAGGAGAACACGGCGCTGCGCGCCCGGTCGGGCAGCGAGCGTTGGTCGAGCGAATAGGCGAACTCGGCGCTGACATTGTAGAGTAGCGCGAGGTCCTGCCGGCCGAGGCGGTCGCGATAGCGCATTGCCTTGCCCGCATCTGGCGTCCACGGCCCCATATCCGAAGCGTAGGTGCCGGTGAAGATTTCGCGGACGAACTGGGCGCCGGTCGCGGCGGCCAGCGCAATGGAGCTATTGGGATCCCACAGCACGTTTACGCCGAACGGCACCGTGATCTCGCTGCGCAGCCGCCCGATGACATAGCCCATGGTCGCGGTGGAGGCGGTATCGACCTCGAACTCGTACGGCCGGTCGTTCTCGTTGCCGAACATCATCGCATCGAACCCGGCGGCCTGCAGCGCGATCAGGTCCTTGCGCGCATTCTCGACGATCGCCTCGACGCCACCCGCGTGGTCATGCAGGGGCGAGCCGGGCAGGGCGCCGAGGTGAACCATGGCGATGACCGGTTTGCCGTCACCGAAAACCGACTTGAACTTGGCTGTCATGCTGCTTTGTAAACCGCTTTACTAACTGCCAATGCGTAGCAGGCGACTTACGGTGCGTCCAGTGGGCGGGAAGGGACGGCCAACACCAATTCTTAACCACGTCAGGCGTAGGCTTTATGGGCGTGTGTGCGAGGTTCCGCCGATGGAACTGCTCCTGATCCTGCTGTTGCTGATCCCCATTGCCTGGCTGATCCTCCTGGGCCGCCTTGCCAAGGGCGTGAAGAAGTATCGCTTTGCCGGCCTAGGGGCCGTGCTGCTCGCCGTCGCGGCAGGCTGGATCGTCATGCAGGTCACTGCGAAGCCGGCGAACGCGCCGGTCGACTACGCCGCCAGCGCGGACGACCTGCGCGCCATCCTCAGCCAGCCCGAGGCGGCCCCGCGCTACAGCTTCAACAACTAGGCCGGCAACGCCCTGACGTTCAGGTTGTCATCCAGCCAGATCGGCTTCGCCTTCGAGCCCGGTGCCAGTTGCCCGAGCCCCGGCTCGGCGATTGCCTGCGCGGGGTAGAGCGACGCCATGCGAAGGCATTCCGCGAGGTCCAGCCCAAGGCTGAAGCGGGCGTAGCGCACGGCTGCATCGAGTGTGAGGTCGGCGCCGGCGAGGGTGCCATCGGCCAAACGCAAGGCACCGTCCCTGCGGAAGATGGTGCGGCCGTTGAGTTCGAAGCTGGTGATGTCGGTGCCTGCCTGCGACATAGAGTCGGAGACGAGGAACACGCGGCCCGCGCCGATCTTGCCGCGCAGTGCGAGGCCGATGGTCGCCGGGTTCACATGGATGCCGTCGGCGATCAGCCCGGCCCAGACGCTGCCATAGTGCAGCGCGGCGCCGACGACGCCCGGGTCGCGATTGCCGATCTGGCTCATGGCGTTGAAGAGATGGGTCGCCATTGTGGCGCCCGCCTTCACCGCTGCCGAAGTCACTTCGAACGAGGCATCGGAGTGGCCGACGCTGACGACGAGGCCGGCGCGGGTGAGCCGCGCGATCTGCTCGGGCGTCACGGTCTCGGCCGCGACGGTCACCAGCAGGTGGGGCAGGGTGCCTCGCGCCCGCTCCAGTCGCACGAGGTCGGTCTCGTCCATCGACCGGATCAGGTTGGGATCATGGGCGCCCTTGCGCGCCAGTGACAAATGCGGGCCCTCGAGATGAAGGCCGAGGAAACCCGGCGTGCCGGCCCGGGCCGCCGTTGCCCCGGCAGCGAGGACAGCGTCGGTGACTGCAGGCGTGTCGGTGATGAGCGTCGGCAGCAGCCCAACCACGCCGAACTGGGCGTGCGTCCGGCAGATGGTGCCGAGATCGGCGGCCGTCGTGCCGGGACCGACCAGCAAACCGCCGCCGCCGTTGACCTGCAGGTCGACATAGCCCGGAGCGAGAAGGCCGCCGCCCTCGAGCCGCACGATCCGCGCGCCGGGAGGAACGTCGCCGATTGCGACGACCTCAGAGCCCTCGATCACAAGCGCGGCGTCGTCACGGAAGGCAGCGCCGTCGAAGATGCGAGCGCCGAGTAGGGCGGTGGTCATGGGGATCTCGATGTCGAAGTGGTCCTCCCCGGTGCTGCGCACAGGGGCGGATCAAGGAGAGGGCGGAGTATCCCGCCGTATGGCCTCAGTCTTCCTTGGCCATCGACTTCTTGAACTGCGGCAGGTGCTTCTGCTGCGCGTCGAGCATGCGCTCGCGGTACTGGCCGTAGATGATGTCGGTGTCGTGCAGGGTCACGCCCGGGATGGTGGGCGAAGCGAAAACCGGCAGTTCGATGCCGCGGTCGGCGAGCTTCTGCGCGCTCTCAGCCAGCAGTTCGTGCATCATCATCATGGCGAGGACGGTCGAGGAGCCGGCAACCGGACGCGACCAGCCCTTGATGTCGACGATCGCGTCCTCGACCGGCGAGCCGGTGTCGATGACGATGTCGGCGGCATGCGGCAGGCGCTTGCCCGACGAGTGGGTGGCGGGCTTTGCCGCGTTAGAAACAGCGGTGATCGCGATCACGGTCAGGCCGCGCTTCTTGGCGTAGAGGGCGGTGTCGATACCCGAGGCGTTCGAGCCGGAATGGCCGAAGATCACGATGGTGTCGCCGGCGTTCAGCGGCTGGTGATCGAGGAACTTGTCGGCGTAGTTCTCGGTGCGCTCGAGCCACAGCAGCTCACGCACGCCGCCGGCGCCGAGGATGTTGTGCCACATGACGCGCGGGTCGGTCAGCGGGTTGAAGCCGACATAGGAGCCGTAGCGCGGGTAGGTTTCCTGCACCGGCAGGACCGAGTGGCCGGAGCCGTAGAGGTGGACGAGGCCCTTGTTGGCCAGCGTCTCGGAGATGGCGGACGAGGCCTTGTCGAAGGCTTCGGCATTGGCTGCGGCCGTGGTTTCGGCGATCTTCAGCAGCTTGCTGATGTAGAGCGTGGACATAGGTGTGCCTTTCAGAACAAAGCGTTACACGTAGAGGGTGGAGCGGATCTCGTAGCGGTCCGCGCGCATGGTGGAGAGGGCATATTCGAACGGCCCCCGCGTGTCGTAGGCGATACGCTCGACCTCGAAGGCCGGCGTTCCCGCCTCAAGCTGAATGAGCTCGGCATCATCAGGGGCGACCCGGCCGACGCGATAGACTTCCTTGGCCTTCACCGGAGTGATGCCGCAGTGCTCCCGGAGCCAGCCATAGAGCGACTGGACGCTTGCCGCGTCTTCGAGGAGCCCCGGCACGCGGGATTCCGGAAGGTGGCTGGCCTGGATGCCGATGGGGAGGCCGTTGCCGAGGCGCAGGCGCTTGAGCTGCACCACCGGATCGCCCAGCGCAATTTCCAGCGCATCGGCGATTTCCTCGTTGGCCGTCACGCGGTTGGCCTCGATCAGCCGCGTGCCCGCCTGCAGCGACAGCGTCTTCATCTCGTCGGTGAAGCTCGTGAGCCCACGCACGCCGGCGACGACGGTGGCCGAGCGCACGAACGTGCCGCGTCCATGCTCACGCCGCAGCAACCCGGCTTCCTCGAGGTTGCGCAGCGCATGACGCAGCGTGATGCGCGAAATACCGAGCATGTCGCCGAGCCGATCCTCGTTGGGGATCTGCATGCCCGAGCTCCATTCGCCGCGCTCGATCAGTTCGCGCAGCGCCATCTCGGCCTGATGCCACAGTGGTTCCGGCCGTCGCCGGTCGGGCTTTATGAGACCTGCCGGTTCATCCATGCCCGTTCCTCCAGTTGACGCCATAGGCACCCGCAAACGCCGCTCCGACGAGTCCGGCCCTGGGTCCGAACTGGCCGGGCCGTATGTCGATGGTCCGCAGGTGGGGTGGGAGATGTCGGCGCAGGGCCGGCAGCACGATCGGGCTCAGCACATCGACCGATGCCGCGACGCCACCGGCGAGGATGATGGCTTCGGGATCGAGCAGAGCCACGGCACCGGCGAGCGCGGTGCCAAGCGCCCGCATCGGGGACCCGAGCGCTTCGAGCGCTTCCGCATCACGGCCTCGGGCGGCGCGCACGAGTGCGCTGCCATCGGGCAGGCCGATGCCCGCTGCTGCGGCGTCGAGCGCCCGGCCCGAGGCCTGCCGCTCAAGCCAGCCGCTACGGTCCTCGCCGGCGTCAGTGACGTCGGCGCTGGCCCAACCGAACGAGCATGCACCGCCGCCACTGCCGGTGATGATCCGGCCATCTGCCAGCACGGCGGAGCCGATGCCGGTGCCGATAGCGAGGAGAATCGCGTCGCTCAGCCCGTTCGCCGCACCCGCCTTCGCCTCCGCGAGCAGCGCCAGCTGCGCGTCGTTCCCGAGGCCCACCGAGACGCCGGGCAGCAGTTCGGCGAGATCGAGCCCGTCGAGATAGGGAAGGTTGGGGACCCAGCGGCAGGTCGTACCCTGGGCGAGGCCGGGAATGCCGATGCCGAGGCGCGTCGCGCCGTGCTCGGCAAGCTGCGCCTTGAGCAGGCCGGTAAAGTCCTCGCGGTTCTGCGGCGCGGGCCACTCGCCGATGGCGACGACCGACGCGGGGCTGGCAGCGCCGGCGATGCCGGCGCGAAACCGCGTGCCGCCGAGGTCGATGGCAAGGATCTCGCTCATCCCTTCACCCCCGAGGACACGATGGAGTCGACGAAGAAGCGCTGCAGGATCACGAACAGCAGCACCGGCGGCAGCACGGCGAGGGTCGCCCCGGCCATGACGAGACCCGTGTTCATGGCACCGCGATTGTAGCTGAGCAGCCGCGAGAGCGAGATGACGATCGGATAGTCGTCGGCATTGCCCTGCAGCACGGTGAGCGGCCAGAGGTAGCTGTTCCAGTGATAGACGAAGGCGAACAGCACCAGTGCCGCGATCGCCGGCATCACCGCCGGGGCAACGATCTGGAACAGCACGCGGAACTCCGACGCCCCATCGACACGGGCAGCCTCGATCAGTTCGTCCGGCACGCCTTTGATGAACTGGCGCATGAGGAAGATGCCGAAGGCGTTGGCGAGGTTGGGCACCACGACGCCGGCGAGGCTGGCGTTCAGCCCGAGATAGCCGGTGATCCGGTAGAGCGGGATCAGCGTCACGATCGGCGGCAGGAACATGGTCGCGATCAGGATCGCGAACAGCGCTTCCTTGTAGCGGAACTCGTACTTCGCAAAGGCGTAGCCGGCCATCAGGCTGGTGACGACGATGGCGACGGTGGTGGTCAGCGCGATCACCGCCGAGTTCCAGAACGAGCGGCCGAGGCTGACGACGTCCGCCACCTGGGTGAAGGCGTCGAGGCTCGGGTTCGCCGGCAGCCACACTGGCGGGACCTGCATGGTCTCCTGGGGCGTCTTGAGGCTGGTGAGGACCATCCAGGCCAGCGGGAAGGCGGCGATCACCGCCGCAACGATGATCAGCAGCGTCAGGACGGTCGTGGCAGGGGTTAGCCTGTGGCGGGGCCGCTCGAGGGGGCGGGCATCGATCATGGTCGTGCTCATGCGCGCTCCTTGTCCCGCGACCGCGCGAAGGCGAACAGCAGTGCGATGGCAACGATCAGCGCCAGCATGAGCGTTACGGCCATGGCCGAGCCGAGCCCGCCCTGCGCCCGTTCAATGCCGACGCGGCGGATGTGATAGGTGAGGACGTTGGTGGCGTTCACCGGCCCGCCCTGGGTGATCAGCGCCACCGGCTCAAACACCTGCACGGCATTGATGATGCAGATCACCGCCGAGAACAGCAGCGTGTTGCCGAGGAGCGGCAGCGTGATCGAGAAGAAGCGCTGCACCGGATTGGCACCGTCGATCCTCGCCGCCTCGTAGAGCGAGTCCGGGATCTGCGTGAGCCCGGCGACGGCGAGCACGGTGAAATAGCCCACTTGCTGCCAGACATTGAGGATGACGATCGAGACGAGCGCCGTCTGGGGGGCGCTGAGCCATGTCTGCGGCGGGATGCCGACCCAGCCGAGAATCTGGTTCAGCGGGCCTTCCGTGGGCGAATAGAGCTTCGAGAACACCAGCGCCACGGCGATCATCGGCACCATGTAGGTGGAGAACAGCACGGTGCGCAGGAACACGCCGCCGGGCGCGATCTTCTGGTGGACGAGGAGGCCGAGCATCACCGACAGCGGCAGGATGATGACGACGCTCAGCACGGTGTAGATCGCCGTGTTGACCAGCGCGGCCTTGAAGTCGCGGCCGACCGAGTTGTTGGCGAAGATGTCGATGAAGTTCTGGATGCCGACGAAACTGGCCGTCTCGAACCCGGTCTGCGTCGACCAGCTCTGGAAGCTCAGCCAGATGGTGAGCAGCATCGGGATGACGATGAACACGCCCAGCAGCCCGGTAGCGGGCGCGAGCATCATGATCGCCGATCGGTGCTGGGTTGCGTGCATGAGTAGCTGGTCACATAGGTCGGCGCGCGGGGCTCACCCCCACCCTCATTCCCTCCCCGCAAGGGGGAGGGAGGCGAGAGTTGCGTCTTCGGTTCTATCGTCTCCCTCCCCCTTTGCGGGGAGGGATCAAGGGTGGGGTGGCCACACGCACTCATGCGCGCGGCCACCGCCGTTTTACTTCGCGGCGTTGCGCTCGAGGATTTCGGTCGCGTCGGCCTGGGCCTGGGCGGAAGCGTCGGCGGCCGAGACCTGGCCGAACTGGATGGCTTCCAGCGTCTTCTGCAGCGATTCCGAGAACTCCTGGCCGCCGAGCACCACCGGGAAGCCCTTCGCGTTGCCGAGGGTGTCGGTGTAGCCCTTGAGGAACGGGTCGGAAGCGAGGCGATCGGCGAAGGCGGTGCCGTCAGAAGTACGCGACGGCAGGATGCCCATGGACATCAGGATGTCGCCCATGGCCGAAGCGCCGTCCGGACCGGATTCCGGCCCGTTGAGCCAGTCGAGGAAGTCCCAGGCGGCTGCCTGTTCCTCGGCGGGCGCATTGGCGTTGACCACGGTCATCCACGAGTACGAGATCGAGCGGGCGGTATCGCCCGACGGACCGACCGGGATCGGGGCGGTGGCGATGTTGGCGAAATCATCACCCATGCCGGCCTTCAGTGCCGATTCCCACCAGTTGGCCATGATGATCATGCCGGTCTTGCCCGACACGAAGCTGTCGAGGAAGGGGCCGGTGGTGTTGGCATCGGCAGTCGCCATCGAGGGGTCGGAGTAGCCCGACTTGATCAGCTTCTCGTAGAGATCGAAGGTCTGCTTGGCCGCTTCGCTGTCGAGCGTCGGCTTGCCGTCGACGACGAGGTCGCCGCCGTTCGAGACGAGGAGCGACGAGAACGGGTGGAGGACGCCCGCTGCCCACGAGTTGATGAGGCCAAAGCCCTGCTGGCCCTTGGACTTGTCGGTCAGCTTTTCGGCGGCGGCGAGGAATTCGTCCCACGTCTTGGGCGCATCGGTGATACCGGCTTCCTCGAACAGCTTCTTGTTGTAGTTGAGCGCGTAGACGTCGATCTCGTTCGGGATGCCGTAGAGCGTGCCGCCGATCGAGGCGGCGCCGATGACGCCGGCAGGCCAGTTGGCAGTCGTGTCGGCGGCGATCGCTTCCGGAACCGGAGCGACGAGCTTGTCCTTGGCGAGGTCCGGCAGCCAGGCATCGTAGATGCCGGCAATGGTCGCGCCGCCAGCGCCGCCGCCCGAAGTGCGCAGCGTCGTCAGCAGGTCGCCGAACGGCACGGCGCGGACGGTGATCTTGGTGTCGGGGTGCGCGGCCGTGTAGGTGGCGGCGGCAGCCTCGAGCTTGGCGACCGTGTCCGGCGCCCAGTGGGTGAGGAACGAGACGTCGGCGGCCTGGACCAGCGCGGTGCTCGACAGAAGGATTGCGGTGGTGCCGATGGCACCCAGCGAAGCCTTGAATAGCATGATGTTGAAGTCTCCCTGCAGGGCCGGACGCGCATCTCGTCCGGCTGACGTTATAGAGTTATGACGTTATAACGACTTTGGTCAAGAGGCGACCCGACGAATGTCCTCCGGGGAAGGGACGCTCTGCTGGTTCACGGGATTCCTGGCTAATCCCCGGGCACACGAAGGGTGCCATCCTGCTCGACCTATCGAGGAGGTAACTACCATGTTCCCCAACCTAATTCGCGCTTTCACAGCGTTCGTGATGGCGATCACGCTCTACTCGGCTCCGGCCCCTGCGCTTGCCCAGGACATAGACACGTTCGTCATCGTGCCGGACCATCCCCAGGGTATCCGCGTCAACGGCTGCTTCCGCGCCACGCGCAACCTCTTCGGACCGTACCGGCTTACTTTCTGCCTCGAACGGCGCGGCACCTACACGATCCGCGGCGGGGCCCGCTGTGATGGCCGGCTGACGTTCCGCACGCGCGGCCGCGACATCTTCGTCGACCTGCAGCGCGCGTCGTGCAACGGCCGCCGCGCCTGGGAAAAGGCCAGCATGGAATGCCGCGTCAACGGCAACCCGCTGTCGCAACTGGCTGGCCGCATCCTCAACATCCCGGTTCTCGGGGGCCTCCGCTGCACCTATTTCCCGACGGTGCGCGGCGTCCGGAATGAGAACTTCACGGCCGTACGTCAGTAGGCACAAATGGATGCGGGCCGGCGTCAGGATCCCGCGTTGCTTCGCTTTGCCCGGTGGGTCGCATCCTATGTGTCCCTCCCGGGCCTGGCGGTTGGCGCGGTATGCTTCGCACTATCGCTGACGCCGTCCCTTATCCCGCGGACGTTCCTGATCCAGGGCGTCCTGTCGGGCTGCGTCTTTGCCGTCGGCTATGCCGTCGGCGCGGCGTTCGAATGGCTCTGGCACTTCATGCAGATACCGGTGCCGCGCGGACGGGTCCGCGCCTGGCTGACCGGCATCGTCACCGTCGCCTGCGTCGTACTCGTCATCTACTGCCTGTCGCAGGCTGCCGATTGGCAGAACTCGGTGCGGGTGGCGATGGGGGCCGAGCCGGTCGAGACCGGCCATCCAATTCTGGTGCTCCTGGTCGCCATCATTCCCGCTGTGCTGCTGATCACGCTCGGGACGCTGATCGAGCGTGGCGTTGAGGCCATCGCCCGCCGACTGCAGCGCATCGTGCCGCCGCGCGTCGCCCTCGTCGGCAGCCTCGTCGTGGTGGGATTGCTCGCCGCCATGCTGTTCAGCGGCGTGCTGCTGCGAGGCACATTGCGTGCTGCCGACGCCTTCTTCGAGCAACTGGACGATGTGGCCTCGCGCTTTGTCGAGCCGGCCCCGACTCGGCCGGATCAGTCCGGGAGCGCCGAGTCGCTCATTGCCTGGTCGACCATCGGTCGTGACGGTCGCAACTACGTCCAGACCGGCCCCGACAAGGCGGCGATTGAACAACGCATCAGCCGGCCGGCCATGGATCCGATCCGCGTATCGGTCGGCATGCGCTCGGCGCCTACCGTACAGGCGCGTGCCGAACTGGGGCTCGCCGAGCTGAAGCGCGTTGGAGCCTTCGATCGGGCGATCCTGCTGGTGATTGCCCCCGTCGGCACCGGCTGGGTCGATCCGGCCGGCATGGATGCGATCGAGTACCTGATGGCCGGCGACGTCGCGAGCGTCTCACTGCAGTATTCGTACCTCCTGAGCCCGCTCTCGCTGCTGGTGGAGCCCGACTACGGCAGCGAGTCCGCCAAGGCGCTGTTCGATGTGGTCTACAGCTACTGGACCACCCTGCCGCGAGATCAGCGTCCCCGGCTCTATCTCAACGGACTCAGCCTCGGCGCGCATGCCTCGCAGGACTCGATGCAACTGCTCGATGTGCTGCAGGATCCCTACCAGGGCGCGCTGTGGGTCGGCCCGCCCTTCACCAGCCCGATCTGGCGCTGGGCGACGGCCAGCCGCAATGCGGGATCGCCTGAGTGGCGGCCCGAAATGGGCGACGGAAGCACCATTCGCTTCACCAACCAGGGCGACGGCCTCATCGAGCCCGACGGTGTTCCATGGGGGCCGATCCGGGTCGCTTTCCTGCAGTACGCGAGCGATCCGATCATCTTCTTCGATTTCGCCTCATTCTACCGCGAGCCAGACTGGATGAAGGGCGAACGCGGTCCGGACGTGTCGAAGGAACTGACCTGGTACCCCGTCGTCACCTTCTTCCAGCTGGGCATGGACATGGCCTTGTCACTGACCTCTCCCCTTGGCCACGGCCATGTCTACGCGCCCGCCGACTACATCGACTCGTGGATGGCGATGGTGGAGCCCCAGGGCTGGAGCCCCGAACAACTGCAGCAACTGAAGGTTGAGATGACCGAAGAGTTCGAGGCTCAGAAGTGAGGCGCGGCTGGGTGAATCTGGTCGGCGGCCTGTTGCTGACCGTCGGTGGGCTGTTCGCCGCACGCGACGTTGGAATGCAGGTCGCCGGCGTGTTCGACGGGGCCGATGGCCAGTTGACCTGGAGCGCGCTGATCGCCGGCCTCTTCATCGCCGGCACGATCTGCTGGTGGCTGCTGGTCGGCCGTTCGCAGCAACCGACCGTACTGCGGGGCGCAATTGCCGGCGCGCTGACCGGTATACTGGCCTACCCGGTCGTCATCGCCATCGCGGCTATCTTCCAGCGCGCCCCTCCGGGAACCGGCTTCGTCGAGCGCCTCCTCGTCATCCTCGAGGTGAGCGCCTTCGCGCTGGCCACCACGGGTTTTGCCGCCATCTTCGTGATGGCGATCGCGGGGGCGATCTGCGCGCTGATCATGCGGCGGCTGTACCCGCCGCTTCGCGAGGCCAGCAGTTCGAACATTCGCCTGCTTCGCGCATTGGGCGTGGGGCTCGGCGCGCTGGCGCTGGTGCTGCTGGCGTTCTTCGTCTGGCTGACGCTCCTGCCGCTCGATCGCGGCACGCTCGCCGATGCCCGCACGACCGGATCGGCGATGAGTCACGACCAAGCCGTTGCGGCCTACGAACAGGTCCGCGCCGCTGAAGGCACCCAGCCGCTTCATGCCCGCTGTGAATCGAAGCTGTTTACCCATGGCAGCAAGGTCGCCGAGGCGATCGTGTTCCTGCATGGCGTCACCAACTGTCCGGCCCAGGCCGACGAACTGGCCCCTATGCTGTTCGAGCTGGGCTACAACGTCTACGTGCCGCGGCTGCCCGGACACGGCGAAGCAGACCAGATGACATTTGCCCTCGTGCCGCTCAAGGCCGAGGACTATGTGGCCACCACCGAACAGGCCATCGAGATCGGACGCGGTCTTGGCGATCAGGTCATCGTCATGGGGCTTTCGGCGGGCGGTGCGCTGACCATGTGGGGCGGCCAGAATCGGGCCGACCTCCAGCACACCATCGCCATGGCGCCGTTCCTCGGTCCTAACGTCGTGCCAACCTGGGCCAACCGGGCGGCGACCAACCTGCTGCTGCTCCTGCCCAACATGATGCTCACCTGGAACCCGCTCGAGCCGCTTGGCCCGCCGGACATGTACTACGCCTATCCCCGCGTTCCGACCCGCGCCCTGGCCCAGTTCATGCGCATCGGCGAGGTGGTGGCGGACAGCGCGCGCACCACGCCGCCCGAGGCGCTGGGGCTGGGTGTGATGCTCAACGAGGCGGACTTCGCGGTGAACAACGCGCTGGCTCGCAACATCGTCGAACGGTGGCGCTCGCATGGGCGCGGCGTCGATCTCAAGGTGTTGCCGGTGTCGATGCGGCTGCTGCACGACCTCATCGATCCGCGGCAGGTCGATGCGAACACGGAACTGGTCCACAAGCTGCTGCTCGAAATGCTGGAGACGCGACCCAGGTAGGGCAGGGACGCGCGGCCAAGGCTTGGGACAGGCAGCCATTCTCCGGCGCAGTCCGCGAAGGCTATCCTACGCTAAGCACTAGCAAATCAATGCGAAATAGACGGCGGCATCTCGGATCGACCTAAACGACAGGCACGCCCTTCGAGGGCGGGCTTCGCGCATGGCCACTCCCCGGCGCATTGCCTGACTGATTTCGCGCCGGAGACGGCTACTGGAGAACGGACCGATGTCTAGCGAAGCAGCCCAGGCCGCAGAAGACAAAGCGAACCTAGCCGACAAGCTCAGCCTTCCCGCCCTGACCGCCATGGTGGTGGGCTCGATGGTGGGCGCGGGTGTTTTTCAGCTGCCGGCCCGCTTCGCCACCCAGACCGGCGTCTACGGCGCGCTCATCGCCTGGGCTATTGCCGGCCTCGGCATGCTGACCCTGGCGCTGGTGTTCCAGGCGCTGGCGGTGCGGAAGCCGGAGCTCGACAACGGCGTCTACGTCTATGCGCGCGCCGGCTTCGGGATCTATCCGGGCTTCCTTTCCGCCATCGGATTCTGGGCCTCGGCCTGTGCCGGCAATGCCTTCTACTGGGTGCTCATCATGACCACCCTGTCGCAGCTGTTCCCGGACCTCGCGTCCCTCTTCGGCTCGGGCGACACCTGGCCAGCCTTCTTCGTCTCCGTGGCGGCCGTTTGGGGCTACTTCTTCCTGATCCGCCGCGGGGTGAAGGAGGCGGCGTGGATCAACTACATCGTGACCATCGCCAAGCTGGTGCCGCTGGGCTTCTTCCTGCTGCTCGTCCTGTTCTTCTTCAAGTGGGACGTGTTCATCGGCAACCTGACGGGCGGCTACGACGTACCCGGTGGAGCATCGCTGTTTGCCCAGGTGCAGGGCACCATGCTGGTCACGGTGTTCGTCTTCCTCGGCATCGAGGGTGCGAGCGTCTACTCGCGCTATGCCAAGCGGCGCGAGGATGTCGGCTCCGCGACGGTGCTGGGCTTCCTTTCAGTGCTGGCGCTGTTCGCCTCGATCTCGATCCTCTCCTACGGCATTCTGCCCAAGGCCGAGATTGCTGGCCTGATGCAGCCGTCTGTCGGCGGCGTGCTCGAGTCGGCAGTGGGTCCCTGGGGCGGAGCGTTCATCCGCGTCGGGCTGATCATCTCCGTGCTCGGCGCCTATCTCGCCTGGCAGCTGCTGGCCGCCGACGTGGTCTACGCCGCGGCGCGGGACAAGGACATGCCCAGCTACTTCGCCAAGGTGAATGCGCATGACGTTCCCGAGAACGCTGTGCTCTGGACCTCGATCCTCGTCTCACTGGTGCTGTTCGCCGTGCAGTTTGTGGGCAATGCGCTCGATTTCACCCTCGACCTGACCGCGGCGCTCGCCCTGCTGCCCTTCGCGCTGGCCAGCGGCTACGCCCTCAAGATCGCCCTGCAGAACGACGGGTACGAGGGTATCTCGACGCAGACGCGGAACTTCGAGCTCGTGATCGCGGTGATTTCCACGCTCTACACGCTCTTCCTGCTCTGGGCCGCCGGGTACCTGTTCCTGTTTCTCTCCTGCATCCTGCTCGCCCCGGCGACCATCCTCTACGTCATGGCGAGGCGGGAGCAGAAGGCGAAGGTGTTCACGACGGAAGGCTTCATCATCTTTCTCGTCGTCCTCGGTTTTGCCGTAGTCGGGCTGGTGCTGCTCGCGACGGGTGCCGTGCAGATCTGACGTTTCATCGCCGCGCCATCGCAGCAATTCGGGAGGTTCACATGACCACGCAATCCGCCTTTGGCGTGCATTCGGAAGTCGGCCAGCTTCGCAAGGTGATGGTCTGCGCCCCCGGCAAGGCGCACCAGCGGCTCACCCCGTCCAACTGCGATGACCTGCTGTTCGACGACGTCCTGTGGGTGGACGTCGCCAAGCGCGACCATTTCGACTTCATCAACAAGCTGCGCGATCGCGGCGTCGATGTCGTCGAGATGCACAACCTGCTCGAAGAGACGGTGGCGGTGCCCGAGGCCAAGAAGTGGATCCTCGACAACCAGGTGGCGCCCAACCAGGTCGGTCCCGACCTCGTCGATGAGGTCCGGTCCTATCTCGAGGGGCTGTCGAACCGGCAACTGGCCGAAACCCTGATCGGCGGGCTCTCGACCTACGAGTTCCCCGATACCCATGGCGGCGGCATGATGGAGCTGATCCGCGATGCCGCCGGCGTCAACGAATACCTGCTGCCGCCGCTGCCCAACACGCTCTACACCCGCGACACCACGTGCTGGATCTACGGCGGGGTGACGCTCAACCCGCTCTACTGGCCGGCGCGCCACGAGGAGACGATCCTCACCTCCTCGATCTACAAGTTCCACCCCGACTTTGCCGGCAAGGTCAACGTCTGGTGGGGCGACCCCACGCAGGACTGGGGCATGGCGACGCTCGAGGGCGGCGACGTGATGCCGATCGGAAAGGGCAACGTGCTGATCGGCATGAGCGAGCGCACCTCGCGCCAGGGGATTGCGCAACTGGCCCAGTCGCTGTTCGACAAGGGCGCCGTGGAGCGCGTCATCATCGCGGCGATGCCAAAGCTGCGTGCCGCCATGCACCTCGACACGGTGTTCACCTTCGCTGACCGCGACTGCGTGCTGCTCTACCCGGACATCGTCGACAAGATCGAGTGCTTCTCCTACCGCCCCGATGGCAAGGGCGGGATCGAGCTCAGCAAGGACAAGGGCCTGGTCGAGACGGTGCGCGAGGCTCTTGGGCTCAAGGAACTGCGCGTCGTCCACACGGGCGGCAATGACTACACGCGCGAGCGCACGCAATGGGATTCCGGCGCCAACCTCGTCTGCGTCTCGCCCGGCGTGGTGTTCGCCTACGACCGCAACACCTACGCCAACACGCTGCTGCGCAAGGCCGGCATCGAGGTCATCACCATCTCCGGCGCGGAACTGGGCCGCGGTCGCGGTGGCGGCCACTGCATGACTTGCCCGATCACCCGCGACGCCGTGGACTACTAGGGGCACGATCGGCACCCCCGATGCCGTCCTACGAGCTATTCAAGGAAATCCTGGCGATCCTCGGCAACATCGCCCTGATCGCCGGGTTGCCGTTCGCAATTGCAGCGCACATCCTCGAACGTCGCAAGGAGCGTGACGACGCGATCTTCGAGACTTATGTGCTGCTCGATGACTCCTACATGGAGTTCGTGAGGCTCGCTCTCTCGACGCCCGGTCTGCAGATCTGGGACAAGCAGGACAACGCGGGGCTGAGCGATGCCGACCTGCACCAGAAGTGGGCGCTGTTCGAGATGCTGACCTCGCTGTTCGCGCGCGCCTACCAGTTCGGCGAGTATCTCGGCGACTCGCCCGAGAACGCCAGGCGACGGCGGCCATGGGAATCGTTCATGCGGCGCTGGTGCGCGCGCGAGGACTTTGCCGAGTGGCTGCCCGAACTGGTTCAGGACGAGGATCCGGATTTCGCCGCCCATATCCTTGCGGTTCAGGCGTCGGTGGTACAGCGCCCGCCGCGGCGGTTCGGAACGGGGCCGGCTGCCAGCTAGGGTCGCATGCCGATCTCGGTCAGGGCCTTCACCGGCTGGGGCGAGTCCTCGGGTTCGGTGTCCGCCGCGTCGATCTTCTCGATCTTGAAGCCGGTAAAGCCGAGCAGCAGCGTGATCAGCGGGCTTGCGATGTTGAACAGCGCGAACGGCACATAGGCCATGGTCGCGACGCCCAGTACCACCGCCATGTAGGCGCCGCATGAGTTCCACGGGATCAGCGGCGAGGTGACGCTGCCGCCGTCAGCCACTGCGCGCGAGAGGTTGGTCGAGCCAAGTCCGCGCTTCCTGAACTCCGCCTTGAAGATGCGAGCCGGCAGCACCACGGCGACATACTGGTCGCCGGCAACGAGGTTGAGCCCGAACGCCGTTCCCACCACGGTGCCGATCAGCGTCCCGGTCGTCTTGGCGCGTGAAAGCACCGGCGTGACGAGCTTCAGCAAGAGCCCGAACTCATCCAGCAATGTGCCGAAGACCAGCGCGCCGATGATCAGCCAGATGGTCAGCAGCATGCTCGACATGCCGCCGCGCGACAGCAGCGAATCGACCGCCTCGATACCGGAATTGGCTTCGTAACCGGTGCCCATCGCCTGCCAGCCAGCCTTGATATAGGCGAGCAGGGGCGACAGCTCGGGCGAGTTGACGAAGCGCAGCGTCGCTTCGGGCTGGAGGAACGGGGCGAGGAGCGCCGCGAACAGCGCCGAACTGATGATCGCCAGCGAGGCCGGCATTCTCAGCACCGACAGCACGACCAGCAGCACCAGCGGCAGCAGCGTCCAGGCGGAGATGTTGAACAGCGACGAGAGCGCGAGGAGCTCTGAATGGATGACGGACTGGGGTGCTCCGTCGGAGCCGTCCCAGGCGCCGAGGATGGCGAAGCCGATGAGGGCGATAACGAAGGCCGGCCCGGAGGACCAGGCCTGGGCCTTGAGGTGGTCGTTGATCTTCGAGCCGGTCAGTTGCGCGGCAAGGATCGCCGTCTCCGAGAGCGGGGACATCTTCTCGCCGACATAGGCGCCCGAAATCACCGCGCCCGCGGTTATGGGAGCCGAAACGCCCACCATTGTGGCCAGTCCGACAAGGCCGACACCCATTGTGCCTGCCGTTGTCCACGAACTGCCGATGCCCATAGCGATCGCCGCGCAGGCAATGAACGCCGCTGGATAGAACCAGTCCGGATTCACGATCTGCATGCCGTAATAGACGAGCGTCGGAATCGTGCCCGCCATGTTCCAAGTGCCGATCAGCGCACCCACCGCGAAGAGGATGTAGATGGCGCTCACGACCGACGAAACGCCCTTGCGGCCAGCTTCGGCGACCTCGTCCCAGGTGTGCCCGTTCTTGAGCACGATCATGGCGACGACCATGCCCGAGATGATGATCGCGACCTGCAGCGCCCCGTCCATGGCCTTCAGGCCGAACAGGTACACCGCGCCGGTGACGAGCACTGCGAGCACCACGAGCGGTGCGATGGCATCGAAGTAGGACGGAGGCCGGACCGGACGCGCGTCTGGTTCCTGGCTCATGGTGGCCTCCTAACGTGCCAGCCGGCTGCCCGACAGCACGGCGACGATGACCGCGAGGTGGTTGCCGGATAGCGTCACGATCCGCCTCGCTTGGCTCTTGCGGCGCGCGCCGGCGCCTCCGGGCGCTCCTCTTCGCGCAGGATGACCAGTACGGCCGCCATCACCGCGGCGAACAGTCCGGAGAAGCCGCCCAGCACGGCGCCGCCCATGACGTTCCAGATCAGCCCCAGGTCGTGCGTGGCGAGGCCGCCGGCGAGGGCAATGATGATGGCGACCAACAGCAGCGACGGTGAGGCCGTGGCGACATGGTGCGAGAACACGGCAGGCACCACATCGGCAAGGGATCGACGGGCCCCATACTCGACGGCGACAGCGGCAAGGGCGGAGAGGACTGCCAGCGTTCGGCGGCCGGGGATGACCGCATCGAAGATGGCGCCGAACAGGGCACCGATCACGGCTCCGATCACCGCAGCCGCGAGAATGTAGATGGGGGCATAGCTGGCTTGGCGTTCGGTCATTTACGGCGCCTCGCTCAATCGTTGACGCATTCTAGCCCCGCGTCGCTTCCGCTGTGATGCGTCAGGAATCCCACAGGCATGACCGCCGTCCCTAAGTTGGCGGCGGTGCCTCCGGAGGGATCGCTGGAACCTCGTCGCCATCCACGACGTCGCCGATGGCAAATCCCAGGGCTATCACCAGCCACACGGCAAAGCCGCAGACGACGATGCCGATGACGCCGACGACTCCTCCGAGCAGCACCACCACGCCATCATGGTTGAGGACGCCGATGCACATGATGGCGAGCCCCATGGAGGGCAGCATGTTGGTGGCCGGTATCGGGGGCAGCATGAATATGCCCATGATGATGCCGGAGATCGCAACGACCGGCATGATCGCGTTGCCGGTCAGCCCTCTCCAGCGCGGCGAGGAGATCCGGGCGGCCCAGCTGGCCAGCTTGCCGAGCACGTCCATCAGCTTGAGCACCAGCTTCACCGGCAGCTTCATGCGACCGAAATAGCCCTTGAGCCGCATCTCCCGCTTGAACAGGAGCGAGACGCAGAGCGCGATGATGATCAGCGCCATGACGAAGTTGTAGCCCGGTGGCGCCGGCAGGAGATTCAGCAGCGAGAACAGCAGGATGGCAAGGATGTGCGAACGCGGCCCGACCAGCGCCAGCAGGTCGTTGCAACTGAGCGACGCTTCCGGATCTTCGGCATGCTCCCGCAACCGGGTGACGACGCCGCCGACGACGGCCTCGATCGGATCCTCTTCGTCAGGTACCGCCTCGCTCTGTGACACGCTGTTCAGCGGAGATTGTAGAGCAGGGCGGTGAGCGTCTTGCCGCCGCTGCTGACCTGCGGCCGGGCAGGCGGCAACTCAGTATTCGCCCGGGCATCGCTGGGCCGGTAGCCGAACTCCCGCTTGAAGGCCCGACTGAACTCGGCCGGGTCGATGAAGCCGCGCTCCGCCGCGATGTCGACGATCGAACGGCGGTTCTCCGCGTCGGCCAGTGCGATATGCGCGTCGAGCAGCCGGCGATAGCGGATGTAGTGAACGACGCCGCCGAGCGGCTCGAACAGGCGGTAGAGGCGGGAGCGCGACACCGCGAGGTCGCGGCAGAGTTCGTCCACGCCCAGCGTGGGCGAGCCAAGGCGCTGCTGCACCATGCGCCGCGCGCGCTCGAGCAGCGTTGCCTGGACCGGCTGCATCTCGGCGGCGAGGCCGAGCCGCGCCGGCACGATGCATCCTTCTATCATCGCCCTGATGCTGGAGCGCACGCCGCCATAGTCGGATGATTCGAGGTCTGGCATCCGGGCAGCGAGGTTGAGAAGGAACTCGGCCAGCAACTGTCCGAGCGCCGAGTCGAGGACTGCGCCGTTGAGGCTGTCCATCGACATGGCGGCCGGCCGGAGGAAGTCCCTTGGGACGCAGAGATACACGGAGTCCCCGCCGGCAGCGTGACCCGCGAAGGGCTGGTTCAGGCAGGCAACACCCAGGACAGCGGAGGGCGAACCGCGCGAGGCGGTCAGCACCCAGTGGTCGAGGCCGTCAGCCCGGCACTGGCGAACCGATCTGCGGTAGGACAGCGGGGGCAGGCTCGCCGTGATAAGCAGGAGGCCGCCGAGATCCCACGCCTGAAGCTCGGCTTCAAATCCGAGGGCTGGATCACGATCCGCAACGGCATCGACAATCGTGCCGATCTGTTCGCGCCAGGCAGAGAACTGCCTGCGCTGCGGCCAATGGCCGGAGTCGAGCCGCAGCACCGGCTCCTGCCCCGCGTGGGGCAGGACGACAATATCTGGTACGACCGGGATGAACCGGTCGATAGCGCTGTTCAGCATGACGAACGTCTCCCGTTACGCCAGCGCCTTGGCCTTGATAGCGGCGAATTCCTGCTCGGTTATGGTTCCGTCCTTGAGCAATGCGTGCGCCTTGGCGATCTGCTCGGCGGGCGATGTGCCCGCGACGTTGCGGATGTAGCTCTCGGCCTCCGCGCGAGCCTCCTGCTCGGCGGCCACCTGGCGACGGCCCATGCCACCGCCGCGGAACAAAATGTAGGCCAATGCAGTCAGCATCGGGATGAAGATCAGGCAGATGATCCACAGCACCTTGGCAAAGCCGCCGAGGGACCGATCACGGAACAGGTCAACAATGATCTGGAAGAGCACGATCAGATAGGCCAGGAGGAAGAAGGTCGAGATAATCAGCCAGAGAAATTCCCAAAAACTGCTAGACATCTTTTCACCCTTTGTCCGACGCTAAGACAATGACAACGCTCTGATATTAGCACAGTTATCGGCGAAGTTGCTACCAGGTGGCTCTAGAAGAATGTTGGAATTGAGTTGTGAGGGAAAGAAATTATCACGCAGCCTGTACTATAGCGTACAATACAGCACGTTATGATGCTGCGGCCGAACGGTGGCGACAATAGGCAGCTATAGTGCCTCTAGTGCGCACGAATGCGAAGGGCGCCCCAAGGGCGCCCTGAATATTCCAGTCCTTCAAACCCGATCGAGGCGGGAGGAGTCGAGGCGCTGAAGCTCAGGCCTCCTCGGGCGCCTGGCCCACAGCCGGCAGATCCATTGCCTCGAGCGAGGCAACGAGGGGCTCGATCCGGTCGGCAAGATCGATGTACCGCTGCTCCATGACGAAATTCAGGGTCATGTACTCGCGGCCGGGGCAGAACGTGGAGATGTTCTGCGCCGGGTGATAGGCGCCGCAGTAGATCGGCTCCATCATCCACTGCGTCACCGGACCAAAGGTGCGGTGCGGCGGAACGAGGGTCAGCACAGTGTCGGTGCTGCCCGAGAAGCGCCAGAAGCGCGGCCCGTAGAGGAACGGGAACAGCTTCTGCACTTTGCGGTGGAGTGCGAAAACCGCCAGCGTCTGCACCTGGAACGAGGTGACGTCGGTGGTCTCGATCTCGCTGACCACCTTGTCGACGTTGCGCACGTAATCGACGAAGTCGGGGATGTAGGGAAACTTCGCCGTCAGCACGCGGACGCGGAAGAAATCGTCGTCGATTTCGTTCCGCTTGGTATCCAGCATGGTGTAGGCGGCCGTGATCACCCGCTCGTTATGGCGATTGTCCGTATCCGAATGCAGGGCGTGGGTGACGATTGCGAAATAGAGCGAGCGCTGCCGCACGCCGAGCCGGTTGGCGAGCTTGCGGATGCGGTCGCGTTCCAGCGGCAGGGTACGGAAGCCGAACGGCTTGTCCGGCGGCGACAGGACGTGCGCGAAGAAGAGGTGCAGCGCGACGCCGAGGCCGGCGCCGAGAGAGCCCTTGATGCGCTGGCCGAGCCCCACCTTGTTCGATTTGTTCTTCTGGATGCCGTGGCTGGCGGTCTGCGAGCGCGAGAGAAGTGCCGAGTCGGAACCCTCGAGCACGCTATGGGCGGCGCGTACCTGGATGATCGAGGCGCGGCCCTCGCCATCCGGTCCGCCCTTGCGGGTTGCTGCCATGAAGCGGAACAGCGGCAGGTCGGGATGGTCGAAGATGTCGGCGCTCTTGCCCAGCCACTTGTCCGGGTAGCCGTCGAACGTGTGGACCATATCGACCGAGGTCACCGCGTCGAGCTGGCTTTCGGTCAGCGGCTGGCCGGGGCGGGCGCCGATGAAACCATGCGTGAGCTGCGGCGCGAGGCTGACGACCTGGGCCACCAGCTGCTTCAGGCGCTCCTTGTCGAACGTCTCCTTGGAGAACGCCGTGAAGAAGATCGTGTCCTTGCCCGCGTACAGGAACCACTGGAAGTTGGTAAAAAGCGCCTGCGGATCTTTCTGCACGGCAGCAAAGGCAAGGTCGAGCGCGTCGGCATGATCGCCGGATGCAAAGCTCGATGACGAAAAACTCTTCATTTAACAAAACCCGCGGGAATCCCTCGACCTTATAAGCCACGGGTTGCGCGGCAGGGTCAATTGGCCAGAGACCTTCGACAAATGTGAGCCCAATGTCGTGTTGCGCCCGCGCGCCATGCGTCCTATTGCTGCAGGGCTTAGTTTCAATCCTAACGTTGCCTCGCCCGAGGCTCTGGCCCTTGCGCATCATTCCACTCGTGCTGGCGGTCGCGCTGTTCATGGAAAACATGGACTCGACTGTCATAGCCACTTCGCTGCCCGCGATTGCGGCCGACATCGGCGCCGATCCCATTTCGCTGAAGCTGGCGTTGACCGCCTACTTCGTCGCGCTGGCGATCTTCATCCCGCTGTCGGGCTGGATGGCGGACCGGTTCGGGGCGCGGAACGTGTTCCGCTGGGCCATCCTAGTGTTCATGGCCGGCTCGATCTGCTGCGCATTCTCGTTTTCGCTCGAGACCTTCGTCGGCTCCCGCTTCCTCCAGGGCATGGGCGCATCGATGATGACGCCGCTGGCGCGACTGGTGCTGGTCCGGGCCACCCCCCGGACCGAGCTGGTATCCGCCATGGCCTGGCTGACCTTGCCGGGATTGATCGGACCGCTCACCGGTCCACCGGTCGGCGGCTTCCTCACGACTTATCTCAGCTGGCACTGGATCTTCTGGATCAATATCCCGATCGGCATCCTCGGCATCGTCATGAGCACGATCTACCTGCCGAGGATCGACCCGCGCACGCCGCGGCCGATCGACGTGCCGGGCTTCCTGCTGGCCGCGATCGCCTTCGCCGGCATCATCTTCGGGCTGTCGGTCATCAGCCTGCCGGCGATACCCTTGGTTGCAGGATACGCCTCGGTCGCCGTCGGGGCGGGGGCAGGGTTCATCTACTGGCTGCATAGCCGCCGCACCGAGCATCCGCTGCTCGATCCGCAGCTCTTCGTGCGCTACCGGCTGTTCCGCAGCACCGTCGTCGGCAGCTCGATCTTTCGCATCGGAGTCGGCGCGACGCCGTTCCTCCTGCCGCTGATGCTGCAGATTTCGTTCGGGCTGACGCCGTTCGAGAGCGGGCTGATCACCTTCATCGGCGCCTTGGGTGCGATGTTCAGCAAGGTCGTCGCGGAGAGGGTGTTCGCCAACTTCGGGTTTCCGCGGGTGCTGATCGCCGCCAGCATCCTCGCCTGCCTGGTCCTCGGCTTCAACGGCTTCTTCGGTCCTGACACGCCGCACATCTACCTCTATGCGACGCTGCTGGTTTCCGGCGTGCTGCGCTCGATCTTCTTCACGGGCTGCAATGCGCTCGGCTTTGCCGATGTCGAGGAGCAGGACGCCAGCCAGGCATCGGCGATCACCGTCGTGAGCCAGCAACTCAGCGTCGCCTTCGGCGTTGCGGTAGCGGGCGGCGTGCTCGAACTGAGTTCGCAGTTCACCGGTGGTGGGCTGCAACTGGTCAACTTCCATATCGCCTGGTTCGTCGTAGCTGGAGTGTCCCTCCTCGGCGCCATCCCCTTCCTCCGCCTTCCCGCCGACGCCGGTGCCGATGTTTCGGGCCACAAGGGCGCCATCGCCAAGCCCACTCTCCCCGCCAGTTGATCCGATGTCCGCCCTCCGCATTACCCCGCTGATCCTCGCTGTCGCCCTGTTCATGGAGAACATGGACTCGACCGTGATCGCGACTTCGCTCGCCGCCATCGCGCATGACATCCAGACCGAGCCGATCGCGCTGAAGCTGGCGCTGACCACCTACATGGTGGCGCTGGCGATCTTCATCCCCATCTCTAGCTGGATGGCCGACAGGTTCGGGGCGAAGCGCGTTTTCGCCTGGGCCATCGTGGTGTTCATGGCCGGCTCGGTCTGCTGCGCCATTTCGGATTCGCTGCTGACCTTCGTGCTGTCGCGGTTCCTGCAGGGCATGGGCGGTGCGATGATGACGCCGGTGGCGCGCCTGGTGCTGGTGCGCGTGACGCCGCGCCAGCAACTGGTCGATGCCATGGCGTGGCTCTCGATCCCCGGCCTTATCGGTCCGATCGTCGGGCCGCCGGTCGGGGGCTTCATCACCACCTTTGCCAGCTGGCACTGGATCTTCCTGATCAACGTGCCGATCGGCATTGCCGGCATCATCCTCGTCGACAAGTACCTGCCGGATTGGCAGCGAAACCAGCCGCGACGGATGGATTTTACCGGCTTCCTGCTCGCCGGGCTCTGCTTTGCCGGCCTCGTCTTCGGCATCTCGGTGCTGACGCTGCCGGCCCTGCCGGCGAGTTTCGGCTATGGCTCCTTGTTCCTCGGCATAGTGGCGGGAGCGGGCTACTGGTTCCACTTCCGGCGCACCGAGCATCCGCTGCTCGATCTCAACCTCTTCCGCCAGCCGCTGTTCCGGCTGACGATGATCGGCGGCACGATCTTCCGGCTCGGTACCGGCGCCATGCCGTTCCTGTTCCCGCTGATGCTGCAGCTCGCCTTTGGCCTGAACCCATTCGAGACCGGCATGGTGACCTTTGCGTCGGCCATCGGCGCCTTCTCGCTGAAGTTCGTGGCCGAGCGGATCATCCAGCGCTTCGGTTTCCGCACCAGCCTCTTCGTCGCCTGCACGATCACCGCCGGCGGCGTCCTCGCCATGGGGCTCTACACCCCGGAGACGCCGCAGCCGCTGATGATGGCGTTCCTGGTGGTGACCGGCTTTTTCCAGTCGCTGTTCTGGACGGCGACCAATGCCTTCATCTTCGCCGATATCGCCGACAAGGATTCCGGGCAGGCCAACGTCATCAGCCAGGTCAGCATCCAGCTGTCGATGGCCTTCGGCGTCGCCATCGGTGGCGGCATCTTCGAGGGCGTCAACCTGCTGCATGGCGGCCCGCCGATGCTGAACGATTTCCACGTCGCCTTCTGGATCATGGCCGCGGTGACGCTGGTCTCGGCAATCATCTTCCTGCGAGTGCCGAAGTCGGCGAGCATGCACAGCCATCAGGCGGAAGGCGCGGCGGCCGAGTGATCAGCCCTTGAAGCCGCGGGCGATCAGGTAGGTCTCGGCCGAATCCTGCCGGCTCGCCTTGGGCTTGGCGTGCATGGTCGTGGTGAAGTGGGTCTTCAGCATGTGCAGCAGCTCATGCTCGGTGCCGCCCTGGAACACCTTGGCGATAAACGTGCCGCCCGGCGCCAGCACCTGCACGGCGAAATCGGCCGCGAGCTCGACCAGCGCGATGATCCGCAGGTGGTCGGTAGCACGGTGCCCGGTCGTCGGCGCCGCCATGTCGGACATCACGATGTCGGCCTTGTGCCCGCCCAGCGCGTCGATCAGCGCCTGCGGCGCATCCTCGTCGTTAAAGTCCTTCTGCAGCAGGATCACGCCCGGGATCGGGTCCATCTCGAGATAGTCGATACCGACGATCAGAGGATTCTCTTCGGTCGACCCTACGATCGGAGCTGCGACCAGCGACCAGCCGCCCGGCGCTGCGCCGAGATCGACGATGCGCATGCCCTTCTTGAACAGGTGGTAGCGCTCGTCGAGTTCCTTGATCTTGTAGGCGGCGCGCGAGCGCAGGCCCTCGGTGCGTGCCTTGGCCACATAGGGGTCGTTGAGCTGGCGCTGCAGCCACAGGGTCGAGCCGATCTTACGGCCCTTGGCGGTCTTCACTCGCACCTTGAGGTCGCGGTCGGAACGGCGGCCGATACCCTCTCCGGATCCCTTGGGCATCAGCGGCTCCTGCGTGGATTGGGGCGCACCGAACGGTCGGCGTCGATCAGCGAAATGAGGATGCCTTCGCGCAGGCCACGGTCGGCGACGCGCACCCGCTCGGTCGGCCATTCGCGGCGGATGGCCTCGAAGATGGCACAGCCGGGGAGGACGAGGTCGGCGCGGTCCTTGCCGATGCAGGGATGGGCGACGCGGCGGTCGAAGGTCATGCCGAGCAGGGCCTTCATCGTCGCATCGACATCGGTGCGGCTCATCCAAAGGCCGTCGACCTTCTGGCGCTCGTAGCGCTCGAGGCCGAGATGGAGGCCGGCAAGGGTGGTGACGGTGCCCGAGGTGCCGATCAGGTGCACCGGGTGCTCAGCGATCATCTGCCGGAGCTTGTCGCGGCCGCGGAACTGGCGCAGGTGCCCGGAGACGAACTGCACCATGTCTTCGAACGTGTCGTTGGTGACGTTCACGCCGCCGAACTTCTCGGCGATCGAGACGACGCCCACCGGCAGCGACTGCCACGAGCGGATCGATGAAGACATCCGGCCCTGCCGGCGCGGACGGCCGCCGCGGAAATCGAGCCAGGCGAGTTCGGACGAACCGCCGCCGATATCGAACATCAGCGCGCCCGACGATTCTTCCTCGATGAGGTCGGCGCAGCCGGTGACGGCGAGCGAGGCCTCGGTCTGGCGGTCGACGATTTCGAGCACGAGGCCAAGTTCGCGTTCGACCCGGGCGATGAACTCCTCGCCATTGGCGGCCGAGCGGCAGGCTTCGGTGGCGATGAGCCGCATGCGGGTCGGCTCATGCTCGCGCAGCTTGTTGCGGCAGAGCCGGAGCGCCTCCATGGTGCGCTCCATCGCCGCATCCGACAGCCGGCCGGTGACCGACAGCCCTTCGCCGAGGCGCACGATGCGGGTGAAGCCATCGAGCACGCGGAAGCCATTTTCGTGCGGCCTCGCGATCAGCAGGCGACAGTTATTGGTGCCGAGGTCTAGCGCAGCATAGAGCGGTCCGCGCGCGCGGCGGCCGGTATGGGCTGGTGGATGCGTCCGCCGATCCGTCCCGCCCCGATCCGGTTGCCCCCCGGCTGTTGCGGTCGTCTGGGCAAGACTCGCAACCTGGGTTGCGCCTTGCCCTCCACGGGTCCGCAGCGGGGCGTCAACCTCGGCTGCGGTGGCGGACCGATCGGAATCGGCCAACCTGGTTCTCCATTCCCCGCGCGGTCGCTGCTGCCGGCCGA
This sequence comes from Pseudomonadota bacterium, assembly GCA_023393475.1. GTDB lineage: Bacteria > Pseudomonadota > Alphaproteobacteria > Rhizobiales > Devosiaceae > Devosia_A. The sequence continues at coordinate 571 of JAEWLC010000059.1, read as the reverse complement.
AACCGGGGCGCCCGAGCGCGGGCTTGTTTTCAGTGTCACCGGAAAGGGTAGTGGAGATGGGCCCCGGGCGCAACGCCCAGAATTGCCCCGGAACCGCCGCGCCGTTGCCGCGTCGATGAACGGGCGAGAAAGGCGAAAATCGGGTGTTGATCCCGGCCATGAATGTCGCTAGAAGGCCCTCCGAATGTTGGTGGCCACGAGCCGCCAGCATCCAGGCCTAGCGCTTGGGGAATAGTTCAATGGTAGAACTACGGACTCTGACTCCGTCAATCTTGGTTCGAATCCAGGTTCCCCAGCCAGCCGCCTTCTCCCGCAAATGACGTGACGATGCATCCGGCCGCCAGCGGCGCCGGGTGATGTGCATTGGACGGTGACCGGCGCGGTTTCAGGCCACGCGGGTAGTCCGCAATGAAACGGCTGTCGCCGCGCCGGTCGCACCGGGAATGAGTTGGACCTGTGGGATCCAAGGAGCATGCCCCCATCGCTCCTCTCACCACATTACTGTGGCGGAGCCTGGATGGGTGGTTGGTTGTCGGTCCCACAAACCCGCCACGGCACGACTGCCATGGCT
>JAEWLC010000078.1 GCA_023393475.1 Pseudomonadota bacterium | reverse complement strand
TGCATGTAGGTGACGCCGATCCAGCGGTCGAACTTGAAGCCGGTGTTTTCCTGCGTGCCGACATGCACGAAGCCGGCCTTCTCGTGCAGGCGCACCGAGTTGGCCCGTGCGGCGGTGATCACGGCGATCATCTGCCTGAAGCCGAAGGCCCGGCTCTCGTCCATGAGCCGGTCGAGCAGGCGGCTGCCGAGCCCCTGGCCCACCACGTCCTGCCGCAGGTAGATCGAGTTCTCGCAGGTGAAGCGATAGGCGACGCGCGTGCGGTAGTAGGAGGCATAGGCGTAGCCCACCACCTCGCCTGCGCGCTCGGCGATGATGATGGGGTGCCCGAGTTCCACCATGGCGCCGAAGCGGCCGGCCATCGTCGCCTCGCTGGGCGGGTCGTACTCGAAGGTGATGACCGTGTCGGTGACGTAGGGCCGGTAGATGGCGGTGATCGCCGGGATGTCGCGCCACTCGAAGGGGCGGAAGGTGATGTCGCTCATCGGATTCCGGACAAAAGGAAGGGGGCACGATCGTTTCCGACCGTGGCCCCAATCAATTCCAACCAGCCAGCGAAGTCCAATCAGACTTGCTGATTCCTGACATTACTCGCGGTTGCCGAAGAGGCGGAGCAGCATCATGAACAGGTTGATGAAGTCGAGGTAGAGGCTGAGAGCACCCATCACGGCACCCTTCTGCAGCACCTCGGCGCCGAGGCCTTCATCGTAGCTGTTCTTGATCTTCTGCGTGTCGTAGGCGGTGAGGCCCACGAAGATCAGCACGCCGATCGCCGAGATGGCGAAGTCGAGCATCGAGGACGCAAGGAAGATGTTGACGATAGAAGCGATGATCAGGCCGATCAGGCCCATGATCAGGAAGTTGCCGACGCCCGTCAGGTCACGCTTGGTGGTGTAGCCGTAAAGGCTCATCGCGCCGAACGTGGCGGCCGAGATGAAGAACACCTTGGCGATCGAGGCATCGGTATAGACGAGGAAGATCGAGCTGAGGCTCAGGCCCATGACGGCCGCGAACACCCAGAACAGCAGCTGCGCGGTTGCCCCGGAAAGCCTGTTGATGCCGAAGCTCAGCACCAGCACGAAGGCGAGCGGTGCGAAGGCGATGACCCACATCAGCGGGCTGGTATAGAGCAGCACGCCCCAGTTGGTGAGCATCTGGCCATTCGCCAGCTGGCCGGCAGCGGCGCTGGCATCGCTCGTGATCGCGGCATTGTGGGCAAACCAGGCGACAAGCCCGGTCACCACGAGACCAATGCCCATGTAGTTGTAGACCTTCAGCATATAGCTGCGCAGGCCCTCATCGATGGCCGCGGCGGTTCCGGCCCGCTGAGCGGCGATAGTCGGACGGTCGAATTCAGCCATGACGAATATATCCCTTTCCTGGCGACGTGACGGACGCTCCTCCGAGCCCTAGCCGTCGATGGAGTAATATGAGGGCAGGCTGTGCTGAATACAAGACAGCCGGCCTCAACTTGGCGTCACCCTAATGTCGCATGGCTTCAACAGCTTATGCGTGGCCCTTCGCCTCACGATGAAAGTGCTGGAGGGGAGGGGACAGCGTGCTTGCCGGAGCGGCCCCGCCTCGTCTACGATTCGGGTGATGGCAGGCCGAATCATCGGGCCCGCCGCGGCAAAGGGAGGGTCGGATGCCCAGGCTCTTTACCGGGATCGAGGTGCCAGCCGACGTGGCCATGGCCCTCTCGCTGAAGCGCGGCGGCCTGTCCGGCGCCCGCTGGATCGACACCGAGAATTATCACATTACCTTGCGCTTCATCGGCGACGTCGATCACCATCTCGCGAACGAAGTGACCGACATGCTGGACCGGCTGGCCGACAGCGAGGCTTTCACCATCCGCCTCGATCATCTTGGCTCCTTCGGTGGCAATACTCCGCGCGCCCTGTTCGCCGGCTGTGCGTCGAACGTTGCCCTGCTCCGGCTGCAGGCCGCCCAGGAACGGATCCTGCAGCGCTGCGGGCTGGCGGCGGAAAGCCGCAAGTTCGTGCCGCATGTGGCGCTGGCCCGCCTGCGCGGCGTTTCGGCCGAGGAAGTTGCCCGCTTCATCGCCATGTCGGGACGCTTCACGCCGCTCGAGTTCCGGGTCGCCCGCTTCGTGCTCTTCTCGTCCCGCGACTCGGTCGGCGGTGGACCCTATCTGGTCGAGCAATCCTACCCGCTCGCCGCTTGAGAGGCGGCGTTAACCGTTCCTTCACCATCCGGGCCCAAACAGGAAATCCGGCGAATTTGCGCGTCAAATTGCCGACAAGATTGCCGCTATGGTCGCCACTTAACTCAATGTGCGCAACCGGTTTGAGACCTTGGTAACCATAGCGTGGCAGGATGCCAGTGTGCTGGTTGCGTGACTTTTCGGACAAGGATGTTCGGGCGATGACATCACCGCGTTTGGCTTTGGCTGGACTGGTTGCTGCTACTCTGTGTGCTGCTCTGGCAGCCCCGGTGGCGGCGCAGGAAATCAAGCAACTGGGCACGTTCAAATCCTGGACGGCATGGACCGGGGCCGACGCCAGTGGCGCCATGTGCTACATCTCGGCGACCCCCGCCGACTGGAGCCCCAAGGAAGTCGGCGGCGCGCCCGTGCGGCGCAGCCCGATCCACTTCCTGATCATCAACCGCAAGGGCCTCGGCACCAAGAACGAAGTGCAGACGCAGGTCGGCTATCCGTTCAATACGAGCGCGGCCAATGTTGCGGCCACCATCGACGGCAAGACCTTCCCGATGGTCACTGAAGGCGAGGCCGCCTGGCTCGCCGTCGAGGCCGACGAGCCGACCTTCGTCGAAGCCATGAAGGCGGGCAGCAAGCTCGTCGTCACCGGTACGTCGGCCAAGGGCAACAAGATGACCGACAATTACGACCTGTCGGGCGTTACCGCGGCGCTGGGCGAGATCGCCAAGGCCTGTGCCTGATTTCGACCGAGCGGTGATTGGACCGCGGCCTGCCGGCCTGCTACCAAGCACCGAACCGGAACGTTTGCCTATGTCCTACCGCACCCTCGCCGCAGCCCTTGCCTTCGCCTTGCCCCTGCTGGCGGGGCAGGCCTCTGCGCAATCCGTGAAACTGCTCGGCGAGTTTCGCGACTGGACGGCCTATTCGGCGACGGAATCGAGCGGCCCGGTCTGCTTTGCCCTGTCGAGGCCCACCGAGGTCAGCCCGAGCCCCGATGATTTCACCGAGGCCTGGCTCTACCTGACCAATCGCCCCTCCGAGAGCGTCCGCAACGAGCTCAACCTCGTCGCCGGTTTCACCTTCGCCCCCGATACGCCCGCGACGGCGACGGTGAATGGCGCCAGCTTCGAACTGTTCACCGACAAGGACGCCGCCTGGCTGCTCAATCCCAGCCAGAACGAGAACCTTGCCGGAGCCCTGCGCGCCGGCTCGACGGTCATCATCGAAGGCACGAGCGACAAGGGCATCCGCATCACCCAGACCTTCTCGCTGTCGGGCGCCACTGCCGCTTCCCGCGCCATCGAGAACTGCACCGGCTGAGGCAGCACGGGCGAACTGATGCATCCGGCGGCCACTGGTCCCGGAGGATTTCAAAGAGCGAAGCGACGTGCCGGCGAGGCGTTTGCCCCGAGCGGTAGTCCGCGAATGAATTGAGGCTCACGCCTCGCCGGCCGATCGGGGTTTTGGGCTTATGGCACGCGGACCCGGGCGCATCCCGTGCCGCATCGCGAGACCGGTGGGATTTGCCGGTCGCCGACCCAAAGGGGCCCGTCGCGTA
>JAEWLC010000041.1 GCA_023393475.1 Pseudomonadota bacterium | reverse complement strand
CCACGCCGCCCGCGACACCCCCGCCGCCCGCTTCTCAGTGTTCAGTCGTGGCGGCCACCATGGCCACCGTGTGACCAGCCTTACTGCACCGCAGGGGCAGGTTCGGCCGGGGTCACAGGCACCGTGTCGGTCGGGACCGACAGCGTATCCACCGGAGCGGCGTCGGCCGGTGCCGCGTCGGTTGCCGGTGCGAGCAGCGGGTCCATCGGCAGCGGCGACTCGGTTGCCGGTTCCTCGACCAGCGGGGTCGGCGGGATCGGCTCGAGCGCAGCGCCCGAAGGCGGAGCGACATTGTTCGGATTCTGGCTCTGGAAGTACTGGAAGAACTCGGAATCCGGCGACAGCACCATGGTCGTCCCGCCTCCGCTCAGTGAGGCCCGGTAGGACTGCATCGAGCGGTAGAACTCGAAGAAGTCCTGATCCCGGCCATAGGCGTTGGCGAAGATCTCGCTGCGAGAGGCTTCACCCTCGCCTCGGAGGATTTCCGAGTCGCGGCGAGCTGCCGCCAGCACCTCGACGGCCTGGCGGTCCGCCACGGCGCGAGCCGTCTGGGAGACTTCCTGGCCGCGGGCACGAAGCAGCGCGGCCTCCGCGAGACGTTCGGCCTTCATGCGGTTGTACGTATCGGCCGAGACGTTCGCGTCGAGATCGGTGCGCAGGATGCGAACATCCACCACCTCGATGCCGAGCTGGGCCAGGTCCGGACGGATCAGGTCGCGGGCTTCGCGCATCATTTCCGGGCGCTGCTCGGAAAGGGCCGCAGTGAAATCGCGAAGACCGTAGATCTGACGCAGGGAGTCGTCGAACAGCGTCGAAAGACGGTCATCGACCACACGCAGGTCGCCGCTCGCACGCGACCGGAACAGGCGCGGGTCCGCGATGCGGTAGGTGGCGAAGGCGTCGACGATGTAGAACTTGCCGTCCGACACCTGCACCGACATGTTGGCCTTGTCGTAGCGTAGCAGGCGATCCTCGATGATCTGGACCGTGTCTACGAAGTCCGTCGGGATCTTGAAGTAGAGACCGGGCTCGGTCTTCACGTCGGTGATCTGGCCGAACCGCATGACGATGGCCTGCTCGCGCTCGTTCACGACGAACAGCGACGACAGGAGCACGTAGATCAGCGCAATGGCAGCAATGCCGAGAATGACTAAACGGTTCATGGCTTACTGCCCCCCGGTCGGAGTCGTGGAGGGAAGAGCCGAGCTTGAGCCGGACCTTAGTTCAGGCAGCGGCAGGTACGGGATTACCCCCGAGCCGGCACCGCTTTCGACCAGCACCTTTTCGGTACCTCCGAGCACTTGCTCCATGGTTTCGAGGAACAGGCGCTTGCGAGTCACTTCAGGAGCCTTGGCGTACTCCTGGTAGACGGAGAGGAAGCGAGCCGCCTCACCTTCCGCTTCCTGCACGACGCGGTTCTTGTAGGCCGCTGCGTCTTCACGAAGCTTGGCCGCCTGGCCGCGCGCGTTACCGAGCAGTTCGTTGGTGTACTGCCGCGCCTCTTCCTGGAAACGCTCTTCGTCCTGGCCGGCACGCTGCACTTCGGCGAAGGCATCGGCCACTTCGGCAGGCGGCGCCGCCTGTTCGATGGCAACGCGCGACACGGTCACGCCCATGCCGTAGCTCTGCACGATCGACTGCATGATGGCGCGCACGTCATTTGCGATACCGGCACGGTCATCACGGAACACGTCCTGCACTGGCCGCTGGCCGACGACTTCGCGCATCGCGCTTTCGCCGATCGAGCGCACCATGTCGTCAGGATCGCGCACGTTGAAGAGATAGGCGACCGGGTCGCTGACCGACCACAGCACCGAGAAACTCACATCCACGATGTTCTGGTCGCTCGAGAGCATCAGGCCTTCGTTGGACTGTGCGCGGGTCGAGCCGACCGAACCGATGGTCGTGCGGTTTTCGGAACGCGGAGCGCGTTCAACCGTCTCGATCGGCCACAGCGCAAAATGGAGACCTGCCGGAACGGTCTCGACGGGCTGGCCGAAGCGCAGCTTCACCGCCCATTCCTGTTCCTGCACGGTGAATACGGAATTGACCACCCAGAACACGCCCAACGCGAGGACGACGCCAATTATCGCCCAGCGCCCGCCGGGAATGCCGCCGCGGAACTGGTCGCGCCCACGCGACAGAAGTTCATCGAGGTTGGGACCCGCGCCACCGCGCCGGTTGCCGCCTCCCCCACCTTGTGGTGCCTGACCCCAGGGACCGCCGTTGTTCGAATTGCGGCCTCCCCCACCCGTATTATTGTCCCAGGGCATTAGCTACCTTTCCTGCCGGGTTATCGTTCGCCGAACTATATAGGGAAGCCCCCCGCACCGATCAACGTGCGCGCGGTTAGCGACGGCGATAGACTTTTACCGTGAACGGATGACTTTCCCGCTCAGTCCGTTGAACGTCGAGTACCAACTCTACTTCCCAGATCTTGGGGTCGATGACCGGAAAGAAAGCATCGCCATCCGGAGATGCCTCGACATGTGTGACGTAAAGCCGCTCCGCGATCGCCATCCCCTCGCGATAAATCTCACCGCCGCCGCCGATCATCACCTCGTTGGCACCGTCGACCGCAGCAATCTCCCGCGCCAGCTCGAGCGCCCTCTCGAGGCTGCCGGTCGTCAGCGCCCCCTCGGCGCGATAGCCGACCTGCCGCGTCACGATGATGTTCGTGCGCCCCGGCAGCGGCTTGCCGATGCTCTCGAAGGTCTTGCGTCCCATGATGAGCGGCTTGCCGAGCGTGGTACGCTTGAAATGCGCAAAGTCGGTCGGCAGCCGCCACGGAATCTGGCCTTCGGCGCCGATCACTCCGTTTGCCCCGACAGCCGCGATCATCGCGACGGGGACGCTCATGGCGCACCCAGCTTTTGCAGCGCTTCACCGTCGACGCGTACCTTGGTCCATTCGTCCTGCATCACGCCGCCCTGCGACTTGTAGAACTGGATCGAGGGCTCGTTCCAATCGAGCACCCACCACTCGAACCGACCCAGTCCCTCCCGCACGCAGCGCTGCGCGAGGTTCACCAGAAGGGCCTTGCCGACGCCCAGCCCACGCGCCTCCGGATCAACGAACAGGTCCTCGAGCCAGATCCCGTGCCGTCCCTGGAAAGTGGAGTAGGTGTAGAACCACAGCGAGAAGCCGACGGGCTTGCCCTCCCACTCCGCGATCTCGCAGAAAACCTTCGGATCGGTGCCGAACAGGTCGCGCAGGATATCGGCCTCGGTCGCCTTGGCCTCGTGCCTCAGCTTCTCGTAGCCGGCCAGCGCCTCGATGAAGCGGATGATCTGTGCGGCGTCATCTGGCACCGCGCTGCGGATGTTGAGGCTCATCGAAAGTCGTTCTCTGGCAGGTCCAGCGCAGGCTCTACATCGATTCCGTCCTCTCGGCAGGGCATCAGCCGACGTTCGGCTCCGGATCTTGCCGGTTGAGGATCAGCACCTCAAGCTCGCGGCCATAGGGCGGCCACCAGTCCTTGGCCTCCATCTCGAATGTCGTGGGACTGGTTTTGGTCACCTCGCCATCCCAGCAAAACGACACGAGATTCTGCGGCAGGACCTTGTCGATGGTGAGATGGAATGTGCCGATCGATCCCTGCCAGTTGGCGCCGGTCGACCAGATGTAGCTCAGCCAGCTCTCGGTGAACGGCGCGCCATAGGGCTCGTCCGGCCTTGGCAGCGTCTTCTTCACCGCGTTGATGAAGCTGTCATCGGTGCAGTAGCGCTTCTTGTAGTCCGCGGCAGGGTCGTAGTCTTCGTAGGGCGGCGAGAGGAACGTGACGGCCACGGTTCCGCCGACACTCGGCTTGTAGCTGTGCTCGACCACCACGGTCTGGCCCGCCGGGAAGTGGGCTTCCCAGCTATAGGTCGATTTCAGCGTCCACACCGGCACGTAGTCGGTCTGCATGCCCTGCCCTGCGTCGTACTCCATCGGGATCACCAGCGCCCGGTGCAGCAGCTCCACCTTGGCCGCATCATCGAGCGCATTCAGCGCCGTGCTGGTTGCCTCGCCGAACGGCACCAACGGGACGCCGAGATCGGTCAGGTACTGCGTGGAGTCGATATTGGTGGCGAACACGTACTGGTGCAGCTGGGCATCCACCGGCGCGCCATCGACCATCGTCTCGAACCCGAACAGATTCTCGGGATCCTCGGTCGGGACCGACACCATGAAGTCGCCGTCGCCTTTGATGTCAGGCAGCGGGAACGCCACCAGCGCATCGGTGTCGGTGTCGCTGTCATTGTGGAACTCGTACCGCACCGTCACCAGTTCCGGCGAGACGTAGAGATCCTCGCGAACCATCCGGACGTCGCTGCTCTGGATGAAGATCAGGCCACCGGCGCCGAGGGTCGACATCGTATCGTTCGCCAGGGCGGGTACGGCGAGCAGTGCGGCGACAAGCGCAATCCCAAAACGTCTCATGCGGAAACCTCGGCTTCGAAAGTGAGCGTCGGGCTGGTGGTGCGCGACCCCAGGTGAACTCTGCCTGAATCGCCTCCATCCCTGTCGCCGAGGTTACGGTCGAATGCTCCCCGCGAGCGAGTCGAAACTGTGGCGCCCGCGTGTCGGCGCCTGCCCATTTCGCAGCACGACACAGCAACGAATACTTCGCACGCCGATCCCCCGGACCCACTCGCGCAATTTCATCCTGTAGCCGCAGCCAATATCGCGAATCTTTTCCGATCTTCGAGCACGCACCGACGGCTCCCCGCCTCGCGCACGCCTACGCATTAGTCTACTACGTAGATAGACATAATGCATGGTGACCACGTGCCTGCTTCGCCTGCCAAGCTCGCGCCCGCTGAAACGATCCCGCTTGAGGAGCGGCCTGTAGACGACTCCGGCCGCGGCCGCCGTCGCCACGTCCGCGACATCGCCGTCTGGCTGCTCGCAGTGCTTGTCACTGCGTATGCCGCGGTAATCGTCGGTGCGAATCCGGCGATGCGGTGGGACTCGATCGGCAAGTTCCTCACCGCGCCGATCATCCTACAGGGCCTCGGCGTCACCATCCTTCTCACAGTCGCCTCGGCGATCATCGGCTTCGCCAGTGGCCTAGTCATCGCGCTGATGCGCATGTCGGCAAATCCGCTGATCCGCACCATCGCCATCGGCTACCTCGGCTTCTTCCGCGCCGTGCCGCTGCTGGTGCAGCTGCTGATCTGGTACAACCTCGGCACCTTCTTCCCCCGCCTCGGCATCGGCATCCCCTTCACCGATATCGGCATCTACGGCGCCACCAATGACCTGCTGCCGCCCATCACCGCCTGCCTAGTCGCAATCGGCCTCAACCAGGCCGCCTATATGGGCGAGATCATCCGTGGCGGCCTCATCTCCGTGCAGCCCGGCCAGATCGAAGCGGCAACCGCTCTGGGCATGACCCGCGCCAAGGCGTTTCGCCGCGTCATCGCCCCACAGGCCGCGCGTTCGATCATCCCGCCGCTCGGCAACGACACCATCAACCTCCTGAAGGCCACCTCGCTCGTCTCGATCGTCGGTGTCGGCGACCTCATGACTCGCGCCCAGGGCATCTACGCCACCAACTACCAAGTCATCCCGCTGCTGATCGTAGCGAGCATCTGGTACCTCGCGCTCACCGCAGTCATCAGCGTCGTGCAGGGCTTGCTCGAGCGCCGACTGTCGATCGCCCACACGGCCGATCGCACTGCCTCGGCTCGGACCTTTGCTCGCCTCTGGCCGCGCCTGACCGGGCGCCAGGAGGTCACCCAATGACCTCCCCCGCCTTCATCCGCATCCGTGATCTCACCAAGAGCTACGGCGCAAACCGCGTGCTCGATGGCATCACCCTGGACATTCGCGAAGGCGAGACACGCTGCATCATCGGCCCGTCGGGGTCTGGCAAGAGCACCCTGCTCCGCTGTCTCAACGCCCTGACCGGCTTCGACTCTGGCGCCCTCGTCGTCGGCAGCACCCGCGTCGGCTACACCGATCGCGACGGAGTGCTGAAGCCCTGGACATCCGGAGAGGCTGCGAAGTTCCGCAGCCGCATCGGCTTCGTCGCCCAGCACGTGAACCTCTTCTCGCACCGCACTGTCATCGAGAATGTCATCGAAGGCCCGGTACACGTTCTCGGCGTCTCCGATGCCGTCGCCCGCCGTCGTGCTGCCGATCTCCTCGCCCGCGTCGGCCTCGCCGACAAGCACGACAGCTACCCGATCCAGCTCTCCGGTGGTCAGCAACAGCGTGCCGCCATTGCCCGCGCCCTCGCCATGGAGCCGCAGGTCATGCTGTTCGACGAAGCGACCAGCGCGCTCGATCCCGAGCTCGTCGCCGAGGTGCTCAACGTCATGGCCGCGCTCTCGGCAGACGGCATGACCATGGTCGTCGTCACGCACGAGATGCGCTTCGCGCAGGAAGCTGGCGATCGCATCGCGGTGCTCGATGCCGGCCGCCTCATCGAGGACGGCACGGCCGACGACGTCTTCGGCAGCCCGCGTCACCCGCGAACCGCCGAGTTCCTCAAGGATCATTTCGCCTTTTCCCGCCAGCCCGCACTCGCCGGCTGAAGGGCAAGAAACACCACGGAGAAGAATCCATCATGCGTCCGACTACCCACCTGCCGCGCGTCCTGCGTGGCGTCGCCATCCTCGGCGCGGCCCTGCTGCTGACCCTTCCGGCCTATGCGCAGGACGCCACTGTCGAAGCCGCCCGCGCACTGCTGCCCGCCAAGTATCGCGACGCCGGCGTGCTGAATGTCTCGGCCTCGACGGTCTACGCCCCGCACTCCTACTTCAAGGAAGGCACCACCGAGTTCACCGGCTACGAGATCGAGCTCTTCAACGAGGTCACCGATATCCTGGGCGTGAAGCCGGTCTACACCGAGGCCCCGTTCCAGCAGCTCATTGCCGGCGTCCAGTCCGGTCGCGCCGACGTGTCGCTCGGTGATCTCGGCGACAATGACCTGCGGCGCGAGCAGGTCGATTTCATCGACCACACCCGGCTGACCTTCCAGCTGCTGATCGCAGAGGGCGACAAGGACACCTTCAAGACCGTGTTCGACCTCTGCGGCCGGGAACTTGGCCTGGTACAGGGCACCACCAACATCATCACCAAGACCCTCAACCAGTGCGAGAGCAAGGGCCTCGCGCCCGTGAAGTACATCGAGTTCCCCGATGCGACCGCCAAGGACCAGGCCATCCAGTCGGGCCGCCTTCCGCGCGCCGACATGCAGGCGACTGCCGTCGGCCGCTACCGCCAGGCCAACGGCCTGAGCCAGGGCCTGGTACTGGTTCCCGCCCCCGAACTCGGCGACCTCTACATCGGCTGGATCGTCCAGAAGGGCAACATCGAGCTCGCGACCGCGATCGAAGCAGCCCTCAAGGTGCTGTTCGAGAACGGCAAGTACGCCGAGATCCTCGCAAAGTACGACGTCGCCGACCTCAACCTGCCGGCCCCCGGCGTGAACATCGGCCAGAACGCCTCGAACTGGGTCCAGCCCAAGCCGAAGAGCTAATCCAGCTCGCCCTTATCAGGCGTCGGCCACGGCCGGCGCCTTTCGACACTCTACGGGTAACAGGAACATGACCAGTCAGCGGCCCGCCGGCCACGAGCAGATGAACATCGCCGTCCTCGTCTCGGGCGGAGGCAACCACCAGGGCGCCTGGAGGCGTTCCCGCAGCAATGTCGAACTGGCCAACACTCCCGGCTTCTACGTCGATTTCGCAAAGAAGGCCGAGGCGGCGAAGATCGACGCAATCTTCTTTGCCGACATTCCATACCTCGACCCCAAGGCACTGGCCGTGAACCCTGTGCTCAACGCCTTCGAGCCGGTGGTCCTCACCTCGTATCTCGCGGCGCACACCACCCATCTCGGCCTCGTTTCCTCGGTTTCGACCAGCTTCACCGAGCCCTACAACATGGCCCGCCAGTTCGCCTCGCTCGACCGGCTGAGCGGCGGCCGCGCCGGCTGGAACATCGTCACATCGGCGATCGGCGAGAAGAACTACGGCAGCGCGCCCCTGCCCGACCAGGACATCCGCTACGAGCAGGCCGCCGAGTTCGTGGAGATTGCCAAGCGCCTGTGGGACAGCTGGGATCAGCAGACGCTGAAGATCGACCGCGCCACCGGCCAGTTCGCCGATGCGGGCGACATCCGACCTACCGGCTTTCACGGCAAGTTCTTCGACGTCGAAGGCCCGTTGAACATCCAGCGCCCGCCGCAGGGCTGGCCCGTCCTGTTCCAGGCAGGTGCTTCTCCCATCGGCCGCCGCTTCGCCGCCCAGACCGCCGAGGGCATCTTCACAGCGCAGCAGACGCTCGAGGATAGCCTGGAGTTTGCCCACGACGTGCGCCGCCAGGTCGCCGCCGCCGGCCGCGACCCGCGCCGGGTCAAGGTATTGCTCGGCATCACCCCGATCATCGGTCGCGACGAAGCCGACGCGAAGGCCGTGGAGCGCGAACTCGGCGAGTTCATCGACATCAAGGCATCGCTGCGCAAACTGAACAGCTACGTCCCTGGCGTCGACCTCAGCCAGTTCGATCTCGACAAGCCCGTCCCCGCCGACGCACTGCCACCCATCGCCAGCGTGCAGGGCCGCCAAAGCCGCTACGCCATCTTCTACAATCTCACCACCGTCGACGGCTGGACCCTGCGGGATCTCGTGAAGCTCACCGGCCGCTCCGACGGGCACTGGACCATCACCGGCAGCCCTGAGCAGATCGCAGACGCCATGACGGAGCGCTTCCGTGCCGACGCCTGCGATGGCTACGTCGTCATGCCCACCTACCACCCCGAGGGCTCGGGCCGGTTCTTCTCCGATGTTGTCCCAATCCTTCAGGAGCGCGGTCTCTTCCGGCGCGAGTATCCCGGCACGACGTTGCGCTCCCACTTCGGCCTCGATATCCCAGCCCGTGGCGAGCGCACCCCGCACCCCGCCGCTGTCGCTTGAGGAGCCGCCATGTCTGACCAGTATCTCATCTCCGCCGAAGACTTGCTGTCGCGCCTAGGCGAGCCCGGCCTCAAAATCATCGACGCCTCGTGGTATCTGCCTGCCGCCAATCGCGACCCGGTTGCCGATTTCGCGGCCGAGCACATCCCGGGCGCCGTCTTCTTCGACATCGACAAGGTGGTCGATCCCGCGAGTACCCTGCCCCACGCGCTGGCGTCCGAGGCGGACTTCAGCGCCGCAGTGCGGGCACTCGGCATCGACGATGGCGACGAAATCGTGGCCTACGACACAGCTGGCCTCTTCAGCGCCGCGCGACTGTGGTGGAACTTCCGCCTCGCCGGCGCGACGAAGATCCGCGTCCTCGACGGCGGGCTGCCCGCCTGGAAGCGCGCCGGAGGCCCCCTCGAGAGCGGCGCGCCCGTTGTCGCCCCCGGGGACTTCACCGCTCGCTACGATCTCGCGCTGCTCAGGACCTTCGAACAGGTGCTCGATACCGTCGCCAGCGGCAACGGCTCCAGCATCGTCGATGCCCGCGCCGGCGCGCGTTTCGCCGGCGAGGTCGCCGAACCCCGTCCAGGCGTGAAGTCCGGGCACATCGCCGGCAGCCGCACCGTCCCCTTCGCGTCGCTCCTCGACGAGGCTGGCCGGGTGAAATCGTCCGAGGACCTCCGCACCGTATTTCAGCAGGCCGGTGTCGACCTCGACGGCCCCATCGTCACCTCCTGCGGTTCGGGCGTTACTGCGGCCGTGCTCGCACTCGGTCTCGCCATCATTGGCCGTCCCGATGTCGCGATCTACGACGGCTCGTGGGCCGAATGGGGCGCGCGCGAAGAGAGCAGCAAGTTCATCGCGACAGGGAGCGCTGGATGACCGACCCGATCCGCTTCTTCTGGTTCATTCCCACCCACGGCGACGGCAGCTATCTCGGCTCCGCGCAGGGCGAACGGCAACCTGACTTCCGCTATTTCCAGCAGATCGCCCAGGCCGCCGACCGGCTCGGCTACGAAGGCGTGCTGCTGCCGACGGGACAGAACTGCGAAGAAAGCTGGATCACCGCAACCGGCCTCGCGACCGCGACGGAGCGGCTGAAGTTCCTCGTCGCCCTCCGCCCGGGCGTCACCCTCCCAAGCTTTGCCGCCCGCCAGACCGCCGCACTGGACCGGCTCAGCAATGGTCGTCTGCTGCTCAATGTCGTGGTCGGCGGCAACCCGGTCGAACTCGCCGGCGATGGCGTGTTCCTGCCGCACGACGAGCGCTACGCGCAGGCGGCCGAGTTCCTCGCCATCTGGCGCGGCCTGCTCTCGGGTGAGACAGTCGATTTCAACGGCAAACACTACCGCATCGAGGCCGGACGGCTCGACCAGCCGCCGGTGCAGCGACCCTACCCGCCGCTCTTCCTCGGCGGATCGTCCGACGCCGGCCAGGACCTCGCCGCCGAGCAGTGCGACACCTACCTCACCTGGGGCGAACCACCTGCCGCCGTGGCCGAAAAGGTCGCCGCGGTCCGAAGGCGAGCAGAAACTCGTGGCCGAAAACTCCGCTTCGGCATCCGCCTGCATTTCATCGTGCGCGAAACCGAAGCCGAAGCCTGGGCAGCCGCCGATCGCCTCATCTCAAAAGTCTCTGAAGAGCAGATCGAATCGGCGCAGGCCCGCTTCCTCAAGCAGATGGATTCCGAGGGCCAGCGCCGCATGTCCGAACTCCACGGCGGCAGCCGCGACAAGCTGCTGGTCAGCCCCAACCTCTGGGCCGGCGTCGGCCTCGTCCGCAACGGCGCGGGCACGGCACTCGTCGGCACGCCGGACCAGGTTGCGGCGCGGCTTCGCGAGTACCAGGATGCGGGCATCAAGCTCGTGATCGGCTCGGGCTATCCGCACCTCGAGGAAGCCTATCGCGTCGCCGAACTGCTATTTCCCGCGCTCGGCCTCGACAGCACCCGCCGCACACTCGGCGACAAGATCGCCAACGAGTTCACCGTCGGCCACCACGGCCGCGTGCAGGTCGGGGCCAACTAGCCCCGTCCCCTATGCCTGCGTCAGCACGCGATCGAGGTTGGACAGCAGCCTGTAGGCACCGTGCCAGTAGAGGAGCGGTTCGGCGTCGCCACGGGCGGTGATTGCATTCACCCGCCCGAGCAGAATCGCGTGCGAGTGCCGCTCGATCGCCTCGTCGAGCGTGCAGTCGATGGTGACGAGCGCGCCAGCGAGCCCGAGCGAGCCCGACGGCTGTTGCTGCCACTTGGCTCCCTCGTAGCGCCCCGCACCCTTGGCCCCGCCCCGGCCGGCGAACTGGTCAGCCACATGCGACTGGTCGTGAGCCAACAGGTTCACGCAAAAACCGCCGTGATTCTGCACGATCGGCCAGCTCGACGATGCGCGATTGAGGCAGACGATCAGCGTCGGCGGTTCCATCGAGAACGACGCAACCGACGTAGCGGTAAAGCCCGTCCGCTCCTCGCCTTCGCCCGTCGTAATGACCGCGACAGCGCCGGCGAGGTGACGCATCGCCGTCTTGAACGCCGCGACCTCCTGCGGGGTCCGAGGCTCGGGTGCGCTGGTGTTGCGGGCTGTGCTGCGCAGCTCGACGACGGACATTGGCATACTCCTAGTAGTGGCCCGACCAGCGGACGAAGAGCCGTTCAACGAGCCGCAGAAGGGCCTCGAAGGCAAAGGCCAGCGCCGAGATCACGAAGATCCCGACGATGACGATGTCGGTGATGAGAAACTGCGCGGCAGACTGGATCATGAAGCCCAGACCGCGCGAGGCAGCGACCAGCTCGGCGGCAACCAGCGTCGACCATCCGGCGCCAAGCGCGATGCGGATGCCGGTGAGGATCGATGGCAAAGCGCTCGGCAACTGCACATGCAGCAGCACCCCGAACCGGCTCGCGCCGAACGAGCGCGCCGCATTCACCTGGTTCTGCGATGCGGTGCGCACACCCGCGGCGGTCGAAATCGCGATCGGCGCGATCATCGCCAGCGCGATGACCAGCACCTTGCTCGGCTCGCCGATGCCGAACCAAATGATGATGAGCGGCAGATAGGCCAGCGGCGGCAGTGGCCGGATGAACTCGATCAGCGGGTCGAGCACGCCGCGTCCGATCGGGCTAGTCGCGATAGCGAGACCCACTGGCACTGCCACAAGCACCGAGAAGGCCAGCGCCGTGAACACGCGTCCGAGGCTCGCCTGGGCGTGCTGCCACAGCGTCCCGTCGACATAGCCCTGCGTGACAACCCGCGACACCGCGTCGAGCACCTTGCCCGGATGCGGCAGGAACACCCTCGACACCCAGCCAAAGCTCGATGCCGCCAGCCAGAACAGTAGCAGCACTGCAAAGGTCAGCAGCGTCGCGACGAACGGCGTCAGCCGGAACAGGCGCGGCTTGCTCGCCGGCTTGCTGCTCACCTTCGCCGCGATAATGTCCTCGCTCACGCTCATGCCGCCACGCCCTCATCGGCGTAGATGGCAGTGATCAGTTCTTCCCGGGCCGC
Organism: Pseudomonadota bacterium; assembly: GCA_023393475.1. GTDB lineage: Bacteria > Pseudomonadota > Alphaproteobacteria > Rhizobiales > Devosiaceae > Devosia_A. The sequence continues at coordinate 14,828 of JAEWLC010000041.1, read as the reverse complement.
GATGAAATCCGGCGCCGCCTTGATTGCCCGTGCGCCCTCGCCATCGGCGAAACGCCGGGAGAAGTCGAAAGACCGATCCATGACGATCCGGCCGGGGTGCGGCGCGAGCACCACCACCCGCGTTCCAAGGAAAAGCGCTTCCTCCACACTGTGGGTGATCAGCAGCACGCCGGCGCCACTTGCCTGCCACACGTTCAGCAGCAGTTCCTGCATGCGCTCGCGCGTCATCGCATCGAGCGCACCGAGCGGCTCGTCCATCAGCAGGAAGTCCGGCTTGGCGGCCAGCGCCCGGGCGATCCCCACCCGCTGCCGCTGGCCGCCCGAGAGTTCCCAGATCTGGCGGTCGGCCTCCTGCAAGAGCCCGACCTGCTGCAGCAACGCCCCTGCACGCTCGCGACGCTCGACGGCTCCGACCCCCGCAAGCCGCAGCGGAAACGCGACGTTGTCGCGCACCGACAACCACGGGTAGAGCGCATCGTCCTGGAACACGACCGCCCTGTCCGCCCTGGGACCGGTGATCGTCTCGCCCCCGCGCGTCACACGCCCCTCGGTTGGCGGAACGAACCCCGCCGCGAGGTTGAGCAGCGACGTCTTGCCTGATCCCGACCGGCCGATCACGGCGACGAACTCGCCCGGCGCCAGCGACAACGACACGCGCTGCAGCACCTGCGTGGTACTGCCGGTGCCAAACGCCTGCCGACGCGAGTAGCTCAGCGATACGTTGTTGAGGCGCAGTTCGGTCATCGGGCATATCCGCTGCGAAATCGGATGCCCGCCGCTGCCAATGGGAGCAACGGCGGGCGTTGGGCGATGTGAGAGAGGAGCATCGCCGGATTGGCTACTGTGCGGCGGCCGCCGTCACGAAGCTGGCGTTCACGTAGGCCGAATAGTCAGCCAGCGGCGCTGCGATCTTGCCCTGCTCCGCAAGGAACGCAGCCGTATCGGCAATCGCCTTCGCCGTTGCTCCGCCGAGATAGTTCGGACCGGCCTGGTCGGCGAGCGAGGGGAACACATAGCCCTTGAGCAATGCCGGCACATCGGCGGCATTGGCACCGGTCAGCTTGGCGATATCAGCGGCTTCCTTGGAGTCCGCGCTCCATTTGGTCGGGTCGGCGAGATAGGCCGCATAGGCGTCACCGGTGACCTTCACGAACGCCTTCACCACGTCCGGATTGGCCTCGGCGAACTCCTTGCGCACAATCCACGCATCGAAGGTCGGGCCGCCCCACTCTGCGACATCAGACGAGTCCGCCAGCACCGTACCGCCGGTGGTCTTGATCTGGTTCAGCACCGGGTCCCACACATAGGCGCCGTCGATGTCGCCCCGCTCCCACGCCGCCGCGATCTCCTGCGGGCGGAGGTTGAGGATCTCGAGGCTCGCCGGGTCGATCTCCCAGTGCTTGAGCGCCGTCAGCAGGGAGTAGTGCGCGGTCGAAACGAACGGCGTCGCAATCTTCTTGCCGGCCAGTTGCGACGGCTCGGTCACGCCCTTCACAGCCAGCGCTTCCGCCTCCGCAATGTTGCCGACGATGAAGATCGTCTCGATCGGCAGTTCCTGGCTGGCCGCCGCCGTCAGCGGCGACGAGCCGACATAGCCAATGTCTATCGAGCCGGAGGCGATGGCCGCCACCACATCGGCACCACCGCCAAACTGGCTCCAGGTGATCGTGGCACCAGTCGCAGCCTCATACGCACCAGCCGCCTGCGGCACCCGGCTGGGCTCGACGATCTGCTGCCAGCCGATCCTGAGATCGACCGCCTGCGCCTCGCCGACCGTCAGCGCCAATCCCACCAGCGCAGCTACCGAAATGACCCTCTTGAGCATTCTTTTCTTCCTTGTGAACGGGCGCGCCCGAGTTCTGTCTGGAACAAATGCTATATGGTCTATAAAATCAGTCGAGATTTGTGCTTGCGCGGCGCTGCGAGGAAGCGGAACGGATTTCCGTCGTCGTCACTTTGAAGAACACGGCTTGCCGAGCGGTCCGGGGCGATGCGCCGCCCTCACGGCCGCACAATCCGCTAAGGCTGACAAGACTGATCGCTTGTCGAGTAACTTGCTAGAACATATAAGCGGGGTAGTCGCTGAAGTTGGAATTTCGTTTCGATGCTCACCGCCAAAGGGAAGTACGGACTCAAGGCTCTCGTGCACATGTCACAGATGCCGCCGGGCCAGCTGGCGCTCGCCACCGAAATGGCCGCAGCCAACAACATTCCCAAGAAATTCCTCGATGCCATCCTCGGCGAGCTGCGCAACGCCGGGATCGTGCAGAGCCGCAAGGGCAAAGGCGGTGGCTATCGCCTCGCCCGGCCGGCGGAGGAAGTGAAGGTCGGGGCCATCGTCCGCGTGCTCGATGGCCCGCTCGCCCCCATCCCCTGTGCCAGCCACACGCGCTACGAAGCCTGCGACGACTGCGATGTGGAGACCTGCCAGGTGCGCCACATGATGCTCGACGTCCGCAACGCCATTGCCGAAGTGCTCGACAAGACCACGCTGGCGCAGATGCGCGACATGGATGGCGACGTCCTGCCGCTGGAGCTTCGCACCGCCTGATCTCGGGCGTCGTCGGCTCTGCGGCCCACCTGCCGCGGAGGAGATCCCGATGACGCAGCGCCTGTCGATCATCATCGTCGGAGGTGGCGCCAGCGGCGTACTTCTAGCCGCCCATCTGCTGCGCGATCCCACGATGGATCTGCGGGTGACACTCATCGAGAAGCGGGCCGAGATCGGCGCCGGCATTGCCTACTCTGCGCGCCAGCAGGACCACGTCCTCAACGTCGCGGCGCCCAACATGAGCGCGTTCGCCGACGACCCAGACCACTTCTGGCGCTGGCTCAGGCAGCGCGGGCTAGTGGAGGGCTCGAACCGCTTCGTCTTCGTCCGCGAAACGGTCGAAGAAGCCGCCACGCGCGGCAGCGACTGGCGTGCGGTGGTCGATGCAATGCGACCATTCAACCAGCGCATCTGGCAGAACTGGTCACACGCCGATCGCGTCGCCTTTCTCGAGCACATCCGCCCAATCTGGAACATCCACCGCCACCGCCTGCCCCCCCTGCACCAGCGCCTCGCCGATGCCGTATCGTCCGGGCAGGTGACACTCATCGCTGGCAAGTTCCTCGACGTCCGCCGCGACGGGGCCGACGTCGTCGCCACCATCCGCCGTAAGGGTGCCGCCAACACCGAGAACCTACGTGTCACGCGCGTCTACGATTGCGGCGGCGTCAGCGTCGATGTCGAGCAATCGAGCAACCCGGTCATCCGGCAGTTGATCGCCGATGGAGCGGCCCGTGCCGACCGCCTGCATATCGGCCTCGACGTCACCGAAACCTGCCAGGTCGTGTCGGCTACCGGAACGCCGGCCGAACGGCTCTTCGCGATCGGGCCCCTCACGCGCGGCACGTTCTTCGAGATAGAGGCAATCCCGGATATCCGGGTGCAATGTGCTGAGTTGGCAGAGCGCCTACTTCGCCACGCCGACCGTGTTCTCGAGCGGCGTATCCACTAGCTTCGGGTAGTCGATGTAGCCCTTCGAGCCAGCCGTGTAGAACGTCGCCTTGTCGGCCACGTTCAGCGGCGCTCCCTGCCACCACCGCTCGGCCAGGTCCGGGTTGGCGAGGAAATCCTTGCCATAGGCAACCAGGTCCGCCCTGCCCTCGCGCAGCCACTTCTCGCCGGCCTCCCGCGAAAACCCCTCGGCAGCGATGAACGGCCCCTCGAAGATCTCCCGAAGGTGGCGGGCGACTTCCGGCCGGTCGGGCTTCTGGTGCGGAAACTCGACCACATGCAGATAGGCCAGCCGATAGTCGTTCAGCCGCTCGGCAAAGCGGCCGAAGTGCCGAACCGGATCGGAGTCCGACATGCCCTGGAAGGGATTTGTCGGCGATAGCCGCACACCCACCCGCTGCGCGGGCCAATGCTCCAGCGTCTGCTCGAGAATTTCGGCGAGGAACCCGAACCGGTTGTCCACCGAGCCGCCGTAGCTGTCGGTGCGCTGGTTCGTTCCGTCACGCAGGAACTGGTCGATCAGGTAGCCATTGGCGCCATGCAGTTCGACCCCGTCGAAGCCGGCCGCCCGCGCGCGCGCCGCGCCGTCGCTATAGTGGCGGATGCTGGCGCGCACCTCCTGCGTCGTCATCTCCACCGGCTCCGCGAACGGCACCGGCCCCGTGGCGGTGTAGTGCACACCCTCGGCTCGTATCGCAGACGGCCCCTTGGGCGGTCCGCCGCCGGCAAGGTGCTCAGGCAACGCCGAACGCCCCATATGCGAAAGCTGAAGGAAGATGCGTCCCCCGGCCTTGTGGACGGCCTTGGTAACCCTCGACCAGCCCTCGACCTGCGCGTTGTTGAAGATGCCGGGACGCGTCGGCGTCTCGCCCACACTGAGAGGGTCGACTTCGGTAGATTCGGAAATGATCAGAGCCGCCCCGGCCCGCTGCGCGTAGTAGGTCGCGGCCAATGGGCTGGGAATCTTCCCCGCCATCGCCCGTCGCCGGGTCATCGGCGCCATGACGATGCGATGCGGCAGGCTGAGGTCGCCCAAGCGGAAGGGCTCGAAAAGCGGGGAGTGTTCGCTCATGCACCAACGATAGGCGCATGGCCGCTCCAGCCGCAACTTAGTCTACTGAACTTATCGACTAAAGGTAGGGGTCGGAGTGGAACGTCTACACAGCCACCGGCGCCGAGATGTGCGATTGCGGCTCGTAGTCGTAAACCTCGAAGTCCTCGATCCGGTAGTCGAAGATGTTAGCAGGCTTGCGCGTGATCCGTAGCTTGGGATCGCCGCTCGGCTGCCGCTGCAGCTGCCGCTCAACCAGGTCCGCGTGGTTTAGGTAGGCATGCACGTCGCCGCCGTTCCACACCAGCTCGCCCACGCCGAGATCACATTGCTGCGCGATCATCCGCGTCAGCATCGCCGCCGAAAACACGTTGAACGCATACCCGAGCCCGAGGTCGCAGCTGCGCTGGTATAGGATGCAGGAGAGCTCCCCGTTGCTCACGTAGAACTGGTAGTTCATGTGGCATGGCGGCAGCGCCATCTCATCGAGATGCGCGACGTTCCAGCCCGTAAAGATGTGCCGCCGCGAGCTAGGGTTGCGCTTCAAGCCGTCGATAAGCCGCGCGATCTGGTTGATCCCGTCGGGGTCGCGCTCATAGAGGCCGGGATGCTCGGTGCTCGGCGCGTAGCTGTCCCACTTGGTCCACTGCACACCGTAGACCGGGCCCAGGTCGCCCCACTGCGCCGCAAACGCCTCGTCGGCAACGATCTTCGCTTCGAACTCGTCACGCGTCAGCGCCGAGCCGGTCGCCCTGTTGTATTTGGCCAGCGGCCAATCAGTCCAGATATGGACACCCTGCGCGACCAGCGGCCGGATGCTGGAGTTCCCAGTCAGGAACCACAGCATCTCCCGCGCCGCGACCTTCCAGGCCACCTTCTTGGTGGTCAGCAGCGGCACGGAATCGTCGCGCAGCGAATAGCGAACCGTCGCGCCGAACACCGAACGCGTGCCCACGCCCGTACGGTCCCCACGCTCGTCACCGCTCTCCCAGACCCGCCGCAGCAGGTCGAGATACTGCTGCTCCGGATGCTCGCAGGCGCGCTCGGCGACGGCTGGCCTCATTGCTCTGGCGGTGCTCACTGGATACTCCCGTCGCATTGGCCCGAACGGCCAGCATACCAAGTCACCTTAGCCGATTCTGCCCTTGCTGCGGGCAGTCCACAGCGGCGTTTGCATCGACACGCCAACGCTCCTATATAGGTGTTGCCGGCAACGGCTATGGCGATAAACGGCTAGCGTAATAAACCCATTGGACCCGGGGGCAGTGCCCGGCGTCTCCACCAAACCTCCCCGTCGTGGCGGGCTGTCTGGGGACGAAACAGGATCGACAAGGGCGTAAAGGTTAGACTTTTGCTCGGCATGGTACCACCGATATCGGGCCATCCTAATAGTTGCCAACGACAACTATGCTAAGGTTGCTGTCGCTGCGTAATGCGGCGCCGGCACCTGAACTAAAAGTCCTCCGGGCCTAGCAGTCCGGCAGGCGGGGTTCGCAGGCACCTGGCAACAGAAGCCTGCACCTTCCCCCCTTCCGCGACAAGTTGACCGAACAATCGGCGACGGCTCCCCTTTTGCCTTGAATTGTACCCCCTTGGGCGGCGAATATGTCGCCAACGGGGGGATTCCCCGAACGTCAGGGATACCAATGGCCGAAGACCTCATCCGCTACGACATTCTGGCCCAGGAAGCGCTGCGCGGCGTCGTGCGCAAGGTGCTGTCGGAAGTAGCGCGGACCGGACTTCCCGGCGACCATCACTTCTTCATTTCCTTCGTCACGCGTGCGCCCGGTGTCCGGCTCAGCCAGCGTCTCCTCGAACAGTACGACAAGGAAATGACGATCGTGCTGCAGAACCAGTTCGATGGCCTCAAGGTCACCGAGACGGGTTTCGAGGTCGGACTCTCGTTCGACAACCGCCCCGAAGTGCTGGTTATCCCGTTCTCTGCCCTCAAGGGCTTCTTCGATCCCTCCGTCCAGTTCGGCCTGCAGTTCGACGTCGAACGCACCGACGAAGTCGAAGGAGAGGCCGAGGATCCGGTCGCCGGCGAGATCGCCCCGGCATCGACCAAGCCGGCCGCTCCTCCTGAGACCCAGGGTGAGAAGGTCGTGAGCCTCGACAGTTTCCGCAAGAAGTGATCGCGCGGTGGAGAAGCGCTCGCTGACCATCGCGGGGCATCGCACCAGCATAGCCATAGAGCCCGAGTTCTGGGCTGGCCTCGAGGCGATAGCGGCAAGCCGCGAAACGTCCCTCGCAGCCCTCATTGGTGAGATCGACGAGCAGCGCGAGGTCGCCAACCTCAGCTCAGCCGTGCGGTTGACGGTGCTGGCGTGGTATCGCGACCGGCGAGGCTAGTTGCCGAAGCCGATATCCATCGGCCTGTTGTTGAACTCCTCGAGCGCCTTCTTGATCGCCTCTTCCTCGGCAGCGGCGTCCGCTGCGGCCTTCTTGGCCGCTTCATCCTCGGCAGCCTTCTTCGCCGCAGCTTCGTCGGCTGCCTTGAGGGCAGCAGCGTCCTCAGCCGCCTTCTTGGCCGCAGCCTCCTCTGCCGCCTTTCGAGCTGCTTCATCAGCCGCCGCCTTGCGAGCGGCTTCTTCCGCAGCCAGTCGGGCGGCCTCCGCCTCGGCAGCCTGCTTGCGCGCCTCGTCCTCGGCCCTCAGCTTCTCGAGCCGCGCCACCTCCGCCTCGTAGGCCCGGACCATGATGGCGTCGACCAAGCCCGATACGTCGAACACCCGCTCAGGCGCATCAAGCCGCCCCGATAGCCGCGTCACGATCCGCGCCGCACCGGTCTCCGACACCGCGGCGGGCGTGATCGCCGTGGGCGTGAGCGCATAGTTGCCGGTGATCCCCAGATCCCCCAGCCGGATCGATCCACCGCCGAACAGTTGCCCGCCCTCGCCTTCGATCGAGAGGTTCGGGCTGCGCAGCACGCCACCCGCGACGGTGAAGTTGCCGCCCGTACCTGGGCTGACGAATGGTCCGCCGTTGAGCTTCTCCTCGATCAGCGCCGTCAACTGCTCCGGCTGCATCTCCAGCAGGTCCGTCACTCCGTTGATCGCCGCCGGAGCCTGCGGATCCAGCCTCTCGATCCTCAGGTTTTTGACGCTGTAGGTCCCTTCACCGGTCATGGCCGCGAGGATCCCGGCAACACTGCCACCGGTCCCGTCGAAGCGGCCCGACGCGTCGATCGAACCGTCCAGCGCATCCGCCACTACGGCGGGGGCAATGCCATCGATCGGCACGCCTGCCAGCGAGATCCGGCCGGTCACCTGCTTGTCGGCCAAGGGACCGGCACAGCAAACCGCCAGCTCCAGCCCAACCTTGCCTTCGCCAACGCTTGCACTCGCATTGCGCAGCCGTACCGTTGTCTTGTCCCAGTCGAGATCGAAGCGTAGGTCACGCGCGACCTCCCGGCCGCCGACATCAAGCCCAGCAGTCGTCATCGCCACACGCCCGCTCGTGGTCCGCGGGGTATCGCCGCTCCAAAGTGGCCCGTCGGGCCATTGCCCCGCGCCGGTCAACAGTGCCGCGGGCCCGGTGAGCGTCTGCAGCACGCCGCCAACATCGACGAGTCCCAGTTCCAGCGCCCCGGTCAGACTGCGCCCTGCCCCTTTGTCCGCCAGCGTCAGGTTGCCGGCGAATTCGGCCTCACCCGATTTGCCAGAAATGCCGGTCAGCGTGACGTTGTTCGTCCCATCGAACGCCAGCGTGCCCGACCCCGACAGTGTCGGGAGCGAGATGCCGCCCGCGCCGAGCCAGGCGGCGAGCACAGATGGGTCGGTCAGCTTTGCCTTCAGCGTGCCCTTGCCACTGAACGCCGCCGGATTGGTCACCAGCATGTTGCCGGAAAAGCCCAGCGCGTCCTCGCCGCCTTCGACCCGCACCGTCGTCTCGAGACTGTTTGCGACGTTGCCGTCGATCACGGCGACCAGATGCACCGGCAGCCCTTCGGCGAACAGCGGCGTGTCGCCAAGACCGAGTTGCGCCGTCATCGCCGCCGCGTCGGCCGAGTTGAGGTCGATGCGCACCTTCACCGGGCCCGACAGGGCCCGCAGGAACCCGGCGCCCACCTCGGCTTCGGCTTTGATACTGGAGGCCGCAAGCTCTCCCGTCGCGGAAAGGCTCTGCGCGCCATCGCCCGTCGGCGCATCAAGGCGCACGCTGATTTCGGCCGGGAACGATGCAGCGAGGAACTGCGCCATCGCCGGCGAGGTCCGCAAGGCGCGGTACAACCACTGCACCCCCGGTGCATCTGCCGATGCCGCCGAGATCGTCCCCGATCCCGACAGTTCCGGCTTCATCAACGAGCCGAACGCCGTCAGCTTGGTGTCGAAGCTCACGCCGCCAAGGTCGACGGCGCTCAGCCGGTCGAGCACCAGCACGCCACCGTCCCACGACCCGGCGACGGCAAGGCCGCGACCGTCGAGGCCGCCGATCGTCATGGCATCCGCGGCGAGATCGAACTCGCCCTTGCTGAAGCTCGCGGCGAACGCGACATCGTTGGTCAGGTCCGGTAGCAGCGCCACAAGGGCGACGCTCCGCTCCGCATCGAGGCTACCTAGGTTCGCCGACAGATGCAGGTCACGCGCGCCGAGCCCGATCTGGGCCGAAAAGCTACGCTTCTCCCCTTCGATGTCGATGTGCGCGTCGCTGAGCGACAGGGTGTCCCCGACGAGATCAACCCGTGCTTCCAGCGCGCCCGCCATGCCGAACAGCGGATTGCCCTCGGCCGGCTTGCGCCAAAGCGTCGAGAGCGCATCGAGCCGTTGCGAGGCGATGGTCAGCCTACCGGCAAACTCCGGCCGCCCCGCCGGCATGCTCACCTCGCCCGCGAGGGACACGCTCGTATCGCCGGGCAACGCGCCGCTGAATCGAGTCACGGTCCAGCCGTCATCATGCGCCCGCGCATCGAGACGGACGTTGCGCAGCGCAAAGTTGCGGAGGTCCAGCTCCGCGATGTCCATGCCGATCGTGCCTGGTATTCCGGGCACCGCCGGCAATGGCAGTTCGCGTAGCAGCCGCAGCAGTTCGTATGGCTCGGCGGCCTGTTCAGCCGTCGCATCGCGCGGCGGCAGTGCCAGCACGCCGCCGGAAACCACGGCGTTGAACGACATCCCCTGCCCCAGCGTGACGTCAGCAGCGCCAAGCAGGCGCGTCGTCGCGCGGTTTTCGTCCGGTATCACCACATAGTCGGAGAGCAGCACCCGCGCCGGCGTCGCTTCCACCTTACTGGTAAGCGCAAGGTCGCCCTGCCCCGCGTCGGCGCTCGTTCCCTCAGCCGGCTTCGGCGGCGGCTGCCGCCAGATCACCGAGCCGGAGAACGCCGGCGCAAGCCCGGTGCTCAGCGTCCCTTCCGCGGCCAGGGTGAATGCGTTGTCCACCGGCCTCAGGTTGACCGAGAGCGTACCCACGCCATCGGCATCGAACGCACCCGTGGCCAGCCGCAGCGCATAGCCCCTGCCACCGACCGCCCCCGTACCCTGGAACGCGAACGGCCCCCGCAACGCCTCGAGCCTAATGTCTCCCGCAATGTCGGTCGCCCGGTAGTTCTCTCCCGTCCGGCCGTCGTTCAGGAGCACCGTGCCGCCGGTGATGACGGCATTGGCGATCGAAATGTTGCTCTTCACCGTCTCGGCCAGCGCGAGCCCGGTGTCGACGCCGCCATCCGGAGCAACGTTGATCGTCACCGTCGGGCTCTCGAGCTCGAGCCGGGTGACGTGGTACTTGTCACGCAGGAAATCGACCAGGGAGAACTCGGCCTCGACCCCCTGGACCATCAGGTTTGGTGCGCCTTCCGGGCCCGCGCTGACCTTGGAGAGGCGCAGTTGCGGCTGCGGCAGCAGCGAGAACGACACGTCCCCCTCGATGCGCACCGGTGTCCCCAGCGCCTCGCCGGCGATGTCCGCCAACCGGTCCCGATATTGCCCCCACGGGATGAAGCTCGGCACGACGAACGCCGCGGCGATGGCAAGGATCGCGACGACACCGAAAATGATAAAAAGCCGGTTGAGCACGGGCCCGCTGAATCTCCGCACAACTCAAGGGAGTGTAGGCAATGGCTCATGTCCCGTCACGGCTGATCTGCCCCGCGCGTGGTCATTTCTCATTGTTGTCGGCACGGCGGCCGAAAATCGCGGCGAGGCTAGGTCGAAGCTTCTGTCCAGGCGTCGAACAGCGGCTGCCGATCGGCCGGTTGCCGCGGGAAGTTCACCAGCTCGGGATCGATCTCGGCCCACGGCAGCGCACTCTCGGTCCAGATATTTCCCACCGGGACGGCCCAACTAGAATCGTCGAGCGTGCCCGGCTTCAGCACGAGCATATGCGGACTCGCCAGCGGCTCGTTCCAGAGCTTCGTCCCGCAAATGGCACACCCTAGCATTCGCACGATCCGACCACTGTCCGCGGGCTTGTCATAGGAAGCGAGCTCGCCGGACTGCAGTTCGACCCGTTCGCGCGCTATCGGCATCGACATCGTGTGGGTGCCGCCGCTCGTTCGCTGGCAATCCTTGCAGTGGCAGTTGTACGTGCCGAGCGGCGCGCCCGTCAGGCGATAGCGGACTGCGCCGCAGAGGCATCGACCCTCGACTGGAAACGCCGGCAAACTGATCCTGCGCATTCGCACGCCCCTCCTGAACCCGTCATTCAGACAGCGTTCAACCGGCCAAAGTCATCATACGATTCATCGAAGCACCGATGACGGACAAACCTAAATGACACCTGAGTACCTGATTCTGACCACCGCCCTGGGCATGCGCAACCGCTACAACCAGGGCATCGACGACCGCCTGCTCGCCGATATGGGCCTGACCCGCGAAGAGGTCGCCAAGCAACAGCGCTGGTTCCGCCGCCGGAACCGTTGAACCGGTTCATCACCGGTTCATCACGTTGGCTTGATAAGCCGCACCTGCCGAAATCGGCACAACCAGGAGAAAGCAAATGTTCAGAGCGCTGTTCAAGCGTGCGGAACGCAAGCGGGTCTTCACCGATCTGATGAAGTTCGATGATCACCTGCTGCGCGATATCGGCCTTACCCGAGGCGACCTCGCGATGATGCGTGCCAACCGCCACCCGTCGCCCTCCCGCGGCCATGAATGAAACCGCAGTAGGCGATAGACAAAAATGAAGGGCTCCGTGCGACACCGCCGGAGCCCTTCATGATTCCGGAGATGCGTCAGTCTCCCTTCAGCGCCAGCCCGCCCGGATAGCCGGCCTCGAGCTTGACGCGCCGCGTCTCGCATCGCCCCTGGCAGGTTGCGAATGCGGGGCACGATGCTCCCCTGCAGCCAGGCTTCACCACCATCGGCACGCTGATCAGTCCGGCATTGTCGCGCGCGACATGCGGCAGGCTTGCGATCGTGCCCATCATGCCACCGCCGCCGGCTCGGCAAACAACCCCTCGATCGTCTCGCGATCCGGCCCGGAGATTCGGGTCGCAACGCCATTGAGCATGTTGCGGAACAGCCGCTGCGTGACCCGCTTCTCGGCGAACGGCAGGTGGCCGGAGATGATCGCCGAAGGGTCGAGCCGCTCGATATCGGCGAGCAGCGCGCCGAACCGCGCCTTGTCGACCAAGCCCAGCCACGGCGCGTCGATCCCGGCCCACATCGCCATACCATCGCGCAGCGTTTCCTCGGGAATGGCGGCCAGTTCCTCGTAGGGCGCATCCATCAGCGCACCGAACGAGTCGACGCTGTAGAGCACGCGGGTCTTTGTATCGAAGAAGCCCGTGGTCTCTGGCGCGTCGTAGCTCGGCGGCTTCAGCAACACGAGTTCGCGGTCACCGAGGTCGAGGCGCTGACCGTGGTCCATCGGCTGCAGCCGCGACATGTGGAAGTCGCCGCGCAGACCGAACTTGGCGGCACCGAGACCCGGCACAACGACCTTGGCGTTGGGCGCCAGCTTGAGCACCGCATCGAGGTTGCCGATGTGGTCGAGATCGGTGTGGCTGACATAGATCCACTTGAGATCGGTGGGATCGATGGCCTTGGTCAGTTCCTCGAGGAACTGGCCTTGGAAGGCCACGCCGCTGGTATCGACGAGGATGGGCTCGCGGGCGTGGATGAAGTGGGCATTGGCTGGCAGGATGCCGAGCGGCCCGATGGGGAAGAAGCCAGCGAAGGTGGTGACGTCAGGCGCAGTCTTGCGGGCGCCGACGAAGGTTGGAGTGTCCATTTGCAGTCCCTCTGGAGTTGCGTTGCATTTCCGGGTACACTTATGTGCAATAGAAAATGAACCGCATCTGAATGGATGCACACTGGTGTGTATTGAATGTCACGGACCTATACCAAGGGCAAGCGGGCCGAGAAGGAAGCCGATACGCGACAGCGGATCGTCAAGGCTGCTCTCGCCCTGCATGGCGAGGTCGGGCCCAACGCCACGACGATTTCGATGATCGCGGAGCGCGCCGGCGTGCAGCGGCACACGGTCTACGCCCACCTGCCCGACGAACGCGCGACGCTCATGGCGTGCTCCGGCCTCCATGCCGAGCAGTCTCCGCCGCCCTCGCCCGAGGCCTGGGCGGGCATCAACGATCCTGAGGAACGGCTACGCGCCGCGCTGACGACGCTCTACAACTGGTACGGGCAGAACGAAGCCGTGTTAGCTCACGTGGCCCGGGACGCGGAAACCAATCCGGCAGTGAGAGAGATAACCCAACTGCGCTTCGGCCCTCCGCTGGCCGCCATCTTCGCCTCCCTCGCCGAAGGCCTCCCTGCCGCGGCGATCCCCGCCCTCCAGCTGGCGCTGAGTTTCTACACCTGGCGGACGCTCACCCGCGATTCCGGGCTGTCCCCGGCCAGAGCCGCGGACCTCATGGCACGCACCGCACTGACGACCGCCTGAGCTCCACTTGCCTTTCTTCCGGCCATCTGCCTAGCTCGGGCCCTCACCGAGGGATCTCCACATGCTCCGCTATGCCGTTCTTGCCGCTGTCCTTTTGGCCGCGACACCTGTTCTTGCCGATGTCCGTATGACGCTCGACAACCGCGCCAGCGTCGCCGTCATCGCCATCAACAGTTTCCCGGTCGACGAGAATGGCGAAGGCGTCGAAGACAATCTCGGCGGCCTCGCAGTCGACGAGGTGGCCCCCGGCACAAAGAGCGAGTTCCAACTGGACGGCAATTGCGCGATCACCCGGTTCTTCGTCCGCCTCGCCGGCCAGACCGGCGACGATCTCGAACTCGACGTGAACACCTGCAAGTCCCGAACAATCGTCGTCAGCGACTGAGCCGAAAACGCAGAAGGGCCCCGAGGGGCCCTTCGCAAACTCGTTTGTAGCGGAAACTGCGCTTAGTTCTTGGCCTTGTCGACCAGGGCGCCGGCCTTTATCCACGGCATCATGCCGCGGAGCTTCTCGCCGACTTCCTCGATCTGGTGCTCGTCGGCCAGGCGACGGGTCGCCTTGAAGCGCGAGGCGCCGCCCTTGTATTCCTGCATCCACTCTGAGGTGAACTTGCCCGACTGGATGTCGTGCAGCACGCGCTTCATCTCGGCCTTGGTCTCCGAGGTGATGATGCGCGGACCCGAGACATACTCGCCCCACTCGGCCGTGTTCGAGATCGAGTAGTTCATGTTGGCGATACCGCCCTGGTAGATCAGGTCGACGATCAGCTTCACTTCGTGGAGGCACTCGAAATAAGCCATTTCCGGCGCATAGCCGGCTTCCACCAGCGTCTCGAAGCCGGCGCGGATAAGCTCGACGAGGCCGCCGCAGAGCACGACCTGCTCGCCGAAGAGATCGGTCTCGCATTCCTCGCGGAAATTGGTCTCGATGACGCCCGACCGGCCGCCGCCGACGCCCGACGCATAGGCCAGCGCGATGTCATGCGCATTGCCCGAGGCATCCTGGTGCACGGCGATGAGGCACGGCACGCCGCCACCCTTCTGGTACTCGCCACGCACGGTGTGGCCCGGGCCCTTCGGCGCGATCATGATCACGTCGACGGTCTTTTTCGGCTCGATCAGGTTGAAGTGGACGTTGAGGCCATGCGCGAAGGCGATCGCGGCGCCGTCACGGATATTGGGCTCGATGTCCTTCTTGTAGATGTCGGCCTGGAGCTCATCGGGGGTCAGGAGCATGATGACGTCTGCCCATGCGGAAGCCTCGGCAACCGACATGACCTTGAGGCCTTCGCCCTCGGCCTTCTTGGCCGACGGGGAACCCGGGCGCAGCGCCACGACGACATCGGTCACGCCCGAGTCGCGCAGGTTCAGCGTGTGGGCATGGCCCTGCGAGCCATAGCCGACGATCGCGACCTTCTTCGATTTGATGATGTT
>JAEWLC010000024.1 GCA_023393475.1 Pseudomonadota bacterium | reverse complement strand
TCTCCCTTGATGGGAGAAGGTGGGCGCAGCCCGGATGAGGGTGGGGCCGCAGACGCAATTGCTACACCATCAAATGGCGGCGCACCTCGGGCAGGTCCAGGTCTGCAGCCGGGCCGGAATGCATGATTTCACCGCGATCCATGACGTAAATGTCGTCGGCGATTTCCCGGCAGAAGTCCAGATACTGCTCGACCAGGAGGATGGTCATCTGCTTCTCGTCGCGCAGGAATTGCAGCGCGCGGCCGATGTCCTTGATGATCGAGGGCTGGATGCCCTCGGTGGGCTCGTCAAGCACCAGCACCTTGGGCCGGGTGACGAGGGCACGGCCGATGGCGAGTTGCTGCTGCTGGCCGCCCGATAGGTCGCCGCCGCGACGGCCGAGCATGGATTTGAGGATCGGGAACAGCTCGAAGATGTAGCCGGGGATGTTCTTGTCGCTGCCTTTGAGCCCGGCATAGCCCGTCTCGAGGTTTTCCTTCACCGTCAGCAGCGCGAAGATTTCGCGGCCCTGCGGCACGTAGCCCAGCCCCATGCGGGCGCGCTTGTAGGGCGGCGCCTTCTTCAGCACCTGGTTGTCGAAGACGATCTCGCCCGCCGAGACATTGTTGATGCCGGTGACCGCCCGCATGGTTGAGGATTTGCCGACCCCGTTGCGCCCGAGCACCGCGGTGATCCGCCCCGGCTTACACTCGATCGAAATGCCCTTCAGCGCCTGCGCGGCGCCGTAGTGCAGGTCGATCGACTTGATGGCGAGTGCCGTGCTCATCGGTATCCGATCTCCATGAGAAAGCTGTCGATGGCGCCGAACAACTCGGCGTCGTGACCGAGCCAGATATGGCCGCCGGTCGGAAAGATGATGCTGCGCGCGCCGGGAACGGTCGCGGCAATGTGGCGAGCGGCGGCCGCGGTGTTGAAGCGGTCGTCCGCGGCCGAGATTGCGAGCGTGGGCGCTGTGATAGCGGCGAGATCGGAGGGGGCCGGATTGCTGGCCAGCATCGCGTCGTTGACGAGGCCATCAGCGCGGCGGCTGACCGGCAGGATAGACCAGAGGATTTCGCGGGCGCGACTCGCTTCTTCGGCCGTCACGGTCTTGAGCAGGGCAGGATCGGTCGCGAGCAGGTTGCCGGTCATAAGGTCGGGAACGAGGTTCAGCGCCGACCAGAACAGGAAATCGGAGCGCAGCAGGAGCATCGCCGGGCCGATATCGGGCGGCTGGGTTTCGGCGAGGCTGCGGCCGGGCACGTGGGTCGCCGGCACGACCGGGAGCAGCGCCGCCGTGCGCTCCGGATGCCGGGCGGCGAACTCCAGGGCGGACAGGGCCCCGGCAGAGCCACCGCAGACGGCGATCCTGTCGATGCCGAGGTGGTCGAGCAGGTCGACCAGCGCATCGGCCTGGTTCGGGCTCGTCGGGGCGCTGGGAAAGGCGGATCGCAGGTAGCCGAAGCGCGACGGCGCGATGACGCGGTAGCCGCGTTCCAGCAATGGGCGTGCAAAGAGCAGGCCCTGGTCGAAGCCGCCGCCGGTGCCGTGGATCATAAGGAACGGCGTGCCCGATCCCACATCGGCATATTCGAGGTCGCCGTGGCGGGTCGGGATGACGGTGCTCAGGGCGGGCGAAACGGTCGTTTCAGCGCGCTGCATCGCCGCGCGGAAGGAGAGCGTCGTGGCAACGCCCCCCGCCGCTATCGCGCCCGCACCAATTCCGAAACCGAGCAGCAGTCGCCGACGAACCATTTGTCCGAGCTCCACCAGTTCCTCGCCGATGCCGGCGAAGGGGGGATGGTGCGGGAGAAGGGGGGCAGCGGCCATGATCTGGATCAATCAGCGCCCGAGATAGCGTTCGATCACGATCGGATTGGCGCTCACCTGGTCGAGCGTGCCTTCGGCCAGCACCGAGCCTTCGGCAAGGCAGGTGACGCGGGTGCCGAGTTCGCGAACGAAGCTCATGTCGTGCTCGACGACGACCACCGAGCGGGTCCGGGCGATCTCCTTGAGGAGTTTTGCCGTCTCGACCGTCTCGGCATCCGTCATTCCGGCGACCGGCTCGTCGACCAGCAGGAGTTTGGGGTCCTGCGCCAGCAGCATGCCGACTTCGAGCCACTGCTTCTGGCCGTGGCTGAGGTCGGCGGCGAGTTCGTCCTTGCGCGGCAGCAGGCGGACGGTTTCGAGGATTTCCTCGATGCGGTCCCGGTCGGCGTCGGACTGGGTGTAGAACAGGGCGTTGAAGACGCCGCGGGGCTTTTTCAGCGCCAGCACCAGGTTGTCCCACACGGTGTGGCTCTCGAACACCGTCGGCTTCTGGAACTTGCGGCCGATGCCGAGGTTGGCGATGTCGGCTTCGTCGAGCCGCGTGAGGTCGGTGCGGCCGTCGAAATAGACCTCGCCATCATCCGGGCGGGTCTTGCCGGTGATGATGTCCATCATGGTGGTCTTGCCGGCGCCGTTGGGGCCGATGATCGCCAGCATCTCGTTGGGGTAGACGATGATCGAGAGCTTGTTCAGCGCCTTGAAGCCGTCGAAGGAGACGGAGACGCCGTTGAGATAGAGCATCGTGCCGGAGCTGTCGGGGATGGTCATTCGGCGGGCTCCGGAGCGGACTTGGGCTGGGGCAGGGTGGAAGGTTCTTCGCCCGCCTCGGCCGCGGACGAGCCTTCCTTGTCCTTGCGCGAGCGGACCTTGCTGAAGAGGCCGACGATGCCCTTGGGCATGAACAGGGTGACCACCACGAACAGGCCGCCGAGCGCAAACAGCCACCATTCGGGGAAGGCGCCGGTGAAGATCGACTTTCCGGCATTGACGAGGATGGCGCCGATGATCGGCCCGATGATGGTGCCGCGCCCGCCGACGGCGACCCAGATCACCGCCTCGATCGAGTTCTCCGGGGCGAATTCGCCGGGGTTGATGATGCCGACCTGCGGCACGAACAGCGCGCCCGCGACACCGGCCATCAGGGCCGAAACGACGAAGGCGAAGAGTTTCACGTTCTCCGGGCGCCAGCCGAGGAAGCGGGTGCGGCTTTCGGCGTCGCGCACCGCCACCATCACCTTGCCGAGCTTACTGTTGACGATGGCCGAGCAGATGATGACGCCAAGGGCCAGCGCTATGGCGCTCGCGGCGAACAGCGCCGAGCGGGTGGCCGGGGCCTGCACGTTGAAGCCGAGGATGTCCTTGAAATCGGTAAGGCCGTTATTGCCGCCGAAGCCGAGATCGTTGCGGAAGAAGGCGAGCAGCAGGGCGTAGCTCATCGCCTGGGTGATGATCGACAGATAGACGCCGGTCACGCGGCTGCGGAAAGCGAGGTAGCCGAAGACGAAGGCCAGCAGCCCCGGGACGAACAGCACCATCAGGAAGGCGAACCACCACATGTCGAAGCCGTTCCAGAACCAGGGCAGGTCCTTGTAGTTCAGAAACACCATGAAGTCGGGCAGCAGCGGGTTGCCGTAGACGCCGCGATTGCCGATCTGGCGCATCAGGTACATGCCCATGGCGTAGCCCCCGAGGGCGAAGAAGGCGGCGTGGCCGAGCGAGAGAATGCCGCAATAGCCCCAGACGAGATCGAGCGCGAGGGCGAGCAGGGCATAGGTCAGGTACTTGCCGGTCAGCGATACGATGTAGGTCGGGACGTGCAGCGGATGGCCGGGCGGGACGACCAGGTTGAGGATCGGCACGATGATCGCGACCGCGACAAGGATCGCGACCAGCCAGATGGCCTTCCTGTCGAGCGCGCGGAAGAGGAGTTGGGTAATCACTGTTCTATCGCCCGGCCCTTGAGTGCGAACAGCCCGCGTGGCCGCCGCTGGATGAAGAGGATGATCAAGACGAGGATCAGGATCTTGCCCAGCACGGCGCCCGTGTAGGGCTCGAGGAATTTGTTGGCGATGCCGAGGCTCATGGCGCCCACCAGCGTGCCCCAGAGGTTACCCACACCGCCGAACACCACGACCATGAAGCTGTCGATGATGTAGCCCTGGCCGAGGTTGGGCGAGACGTTGTCGATCTGGCTCAGGGCGACGCCCGCCATACCCGCGATGCCCGAGCCGAGGCCGAAGGTCATGGCATCGACGAAGGGGGTGCGTATGCCCATGGCTGAGGCCATGCGGCGGTTCTGGGTGACGGCGCGCATCTGGAGCCCGAGCGGGGTGCGGTTGAGCACGGCGAGAAGGGCGAGGAACACGGCAGCGGCGAAGATGACGATCCAGAGGCGCCCCCAGGTGATGGACAGGCCGCCGAGCTCGAACGAGCCGGACATCCAGGTCGGGGCGGAAACCAGCCGGTTGTTGGCGCCGAAGATGGTGCGCACGGCCTGCTGCAGGATCAGCGACAGGCCCCAGGTGGCGAGCAGCGTTTCGAGCGGCCGGCCGTAGAGCCAGCGGATGATGCCGCGCTCGATGGCGATGCCGACCGCGCCGGCAATGAGGAAGGCGGAGGGGATGGCGAAGAGGATCGAGTAGTCCATCAGGCCGGGGAAGCTGGCGCGGATGATCTCCTGCACCACGAAGGTGACGTAGGCGCCGATCATCACCATTTCGCCATGCGCCATGTTGATGACGCCCATCACGCCGAAGGTGATGGCGAGGCCGATGGCGGCGAGCAGAAGCACCGAGCCGAGCGAGATGCCGTACCAGATGTTCTGCGCGATGCTCCAGGCCGCGAGGGTATTGCCGATGGAGGCGATGCCGGCCTCGACGGTGGGCTTCAGCTCGTCGGGTGCGGTCTCGAGGAACTGGGTGAGGATGGTCTGCGCGTTGATCGTGTTCTGCGCCGCGATGGCGTTCACGGCGGCGGTCTTCTCCTCGGTCGGCGCGTCGGTCTTGAGCAGGATCACCGAACGGGCGAGTTCCATCACCGGCTTGATGCTCGGGTTGGTCTCCTGTTCGAGCGCCGTGGTGAGCAGGTCGAGCGTTGCCGGATCGGCGGTCTTCAGCACGCTCTGCGCCGCGGCGAGGCGGGTAGCGGTGTCGTCGCTCAACAGCGTCATGCCGCCGATGGCAGTGCGGATCTTGCCGCGCAGCGAGTTGTTGACCTTGATCTTTTCGACGTCGCCGCGCGCAACGGTGCCGAGGTCGCTGCCGTCGACCGGATCGGTGAGCGCGTAGTCGCTGCCGGCGCGCTTGGCCAAAACCACCTTGCCGTCGGATTCGCGGACGTAGAGGTCTCCGTCGGATAGGACCTGGAGGATCACCGGCGCCTGCGGGTCGCCGGTCGCGACCAGCGAGGAAATCGCCGCTTCGCGTTCGGGGAAACCGCCCTGGCCGAGGGCGTCGACGAGCGGGGTCAGCGCGGACTGGGCGTAGGCCGCGGGCAGGGCGAAGGCGAGAGCGGTCAGGAAAGCAATCAGTCGAAGAAGACGGGTGGCCATCGTGCTCGCTCGCAGAACGTTTGGGAGGAGCGAGGACGGACGGGCCGCCCTCGCAGAAGCTGGTTTAGAGAGCCGGAGCCGTGGTGCAGGTGTTGGTGGCGGTGTCGAAGTGACCGCAGCCAGCGACCGGATCGGTCCAGTCGGCTTCGATGCCCTTGTCTTCCGGCAGCACGTCCGACCAGGCATCGCCCGGGACGTCGCCTTCGGTCTGCCACACCACGTCGAACTGGCCGTCAGCCTGGATTTCGCCGATGAGTACGGGCTTGGTCAGGTGGTGGTTCGGCAGGAGCTTGGCGGTACCGCCGGTGAGGTTCGGCACTTCGAGGCCGACGAGAGCCTTGAGGACGGCATCGGTTTCGGTGGTGCCGGCAGCCTCGACGGCCTTCACCCACAGGTTGAAGCCGAGATAGGCCGCTTCCATCGGGTCGTTGGTCGTGCGCTTGTCGTTCTTGATGTACTCGTGCCAGGACGTGATGAACGCCTCGTTCTCGGGCGTATCGACGGACTGGAAGTAGTTCCAGGCAGCGAGGTGGCCGACGAGGTTGGTGGTGTCGACGCCGGCGAGTTCTTCTTCACCCACGGAGAAGGCGACGACCGGGATATCCTCGGCCGAGATGCCCTGGTTGGCGAGTTCCTTGTAGAACGGCGGGTTGGCGTCGCCGTTGATGGTCGAGACCACGGCGGTCTTCTTGCCGGCCGAGCCGAATTCCTTGATGGCGGCGACTTCGGTCTGCCAGTCGGAGAAGCCGAACGGCGTGTAGTTGATCTTGATATCTTCCGGCGCGACGCCCTTGTCCTTGAGGTACTGCTCGAGGATCTTGTTGGTGGTGCGCGGATAGACGTAGTCGGTGGCTTCCAGCACCCAGCGCTTCACGGCGCCGCCTTCGTCGCTCATCAGGTAGTCGACGGCGGGAATGGCCTGCTGGTTCGGCGCGGCGCCGGTGTAGATCACGTTCTTCTCGGACTCTTCGCCCTCGTACTGCACGGGGTAGAAGAGGATCGAGTTGAGCTCCTTGAAGACCGGCAGCACCGACTTGCGCGAGGACGAGGTCCAGCAGCCGAACACGGCGGCGACCTTGTTCACTTCGATCAGTTCACGGGCCTTTTCGGCGAACAGCGGCCAGTCCGAGGCCGGGTCGACGACGACCGGCTCGAGCTTCTTGCCGAGGAGGCCGCCCTTCTTGTTCTGCTCTTCGATGAGGAAGAGCATGGTGTCCTTCAGCGTCGTCTCCGAGATCGCCATCGTGCCCGAGAGCGAGTGGAGGACGCCGACCTTGATGGTGTCTTCCTGTGCAACTGCCGGCACGAAGGAAGCGGCCATCGAGCCAGCCAGCGCTGCGGCCAGGACCGCTCTGCGCGTGAGTTTCAGTGTCATGTGCGTGTTCCCTCAAATGTCCCAAAAGGCGCCAGCCGTTGGAGGAGCGCTGGTTCCATGGGGGACACTGGGATGGATGAGGGACGGCCCATATACGTCGATTGACGTAACTCCCCCCGGCGAGGCACCAATGCGCCGCAGCCAAAACAGCAAGAAACCGCGTGATTGCCTGGGTTTCCGTGCTACAGAGTGGCGCGGCGCTTTTTTATGCAAATGTCCAGATTGGCGAGATTGTAGACAGAGTCGATGGCGCGACAGCGGATCATTCCCATCCGGCGTGAGTACAATCGGTGGGTCGCCAACCAGACTCTCGAGGACTACGCGCTGCGCTTTACCGCCAAGTCGGCGCGGCAATTCTCGACCACGCGCATCTCGCATACGGCCATTGGCGCCATCTCGTTCCTCGCCCTCGAGGCCATCGGCGGGGCGATCACGCTCAGCTATGGCACGACCAATGCGATGGTGGCCATTGTCGTCGCCTCGATCGCGATTCTCGCCATCGGGCTTCCCATCGCGCGCTATGCCAGCAAGCACGGCGTCGACGTCGACCTGCTGACCCGCGGGGCGAGCTTCGGCTATATCGGCTCGACCATCACCTCGCTGATCTATGCGAGCTTCACCTTCATCCTCTTCGCCATCGAGGCCTCGATCATGTCGGCGGCGCTGGAGCTCGCCTTCGGCTTGCCGCTCTGGCTCGGCTACATCATCAGCGCCGTGGTGGTGATTCCGCTGGTGACGCATGGCGTGAAGCTCATCAGCCGCTTCCAGCTGATCACCCAGCCGGTGTGGATCGTGCTCAACATCCTGCCCTTCATCGCCATTGCGCTGGTCGACTGGCAGAAGGTCGATATCTGGGTGGCCTTTGCCGGCCTGGGGCAGCCGGCGGGCGAGCCGGGGACATTCGCGCCGTTCGAGGTGGCGAAGTTCGGCGCCGCATCGGCGGTGATCCTCGCGCTGATGACGCAGATCGGCGAGCAGGTCGATTTCCTGCGCTTCCTGCCGGCGGACGTGAAGGCAAACAAGAAGCGGCACCGGATCGCGGTGTTCCTCGCCGGCGCGGGCTGGGTGGTGATGGGGGCGCCGAAGCTGCTCGCCGGCTCGTTCCTCGCGGTGCTGGCGCTATCGCATGGGGTGTCGCCGGAGCATGCCGCCGAGCCCGGGCAGATGTATGCCATCGCCTTCGGCTACATCATTCCCAACGAGACGCTGGCGCTGATCCTGATGGCGGTGTTCGTCGTCGTGAGCCAGCTCAAGATCAACGTCATGAACGCATATGCGGGCTCGCTCGCCTGGTCCAACTTCTTCTCGCGGCTGACCCACAGCCATCCCGGCCGCGTCGTCTGGCTGCTGTTCAACGTCGCCATCGCGCTGCTGCTGATGGAGCTCGGCATCTACAAGCTGCTCGAGGCGACGCTGACGATCTTCTCGATCGTCGCCATGTCGTGGCTCTGCTCGATCTCGGCGGACCTCTTCATCAACAAGCCGCTCGGGCTTGCCCCGCCGGGTATCGAGTTCAAGCGGGCGCATCTCTACGACATCAACCCCGTCGGCCTCGGCTCGATGACCATCTCGGCCACCGTGGCGCTGGTCGCGCATTTCGGTGCATTCGGCGAGATGGCGGCGGCGCTCGCGCCCTATATCGCGCTGGTGGTGGCGCTGGTCGTATCGCCGACCATCGCCTGGGCGACCAAGGGCAAGTACTACCTGGCGCGGAAGCCGCGGAAGCAGTGGGCGAAGCTCCAGTCGGTGACCTGCTCGATCTGCGAGCATCCGTTCGAGCCCGAGGACATGGCGTGGTGCCCGGCCTACGCGGCGCCGATCTGCTCGCTCTGTTGTTCGCTCGATGCGCGCTGCCATGACCTCTGCAAGCCGCACGCCCACATGCGGGCGCAGGCGCATGCGGTGGCGGCGACCATCCTGCCGGAATGGGCGATCGCGAAGCTGCAGACTCGGCTCGGGCGCTACGGCATCGCCGCGGGCCTTTCGACGGTCGCCATCGGCGCGCTGCTGGGGATGATCTACTACTTCGCCTCGCGCGCCGCGCCGGACACGGCCGAGGTCGTGGGCGGCACGATCGCGGTGGTGTTCTTCGTTTTCGCGGTGTTGGCGGGCACCGTCACCTGGTTCTTCGTCCTCGCCGAGGACAGCCGCGTCGTCGCCGAGGAAGAAAGCTCGCGCCAGAACACGCTGCTGCTCAAGGAAATCGCCGCGCACAGCCGGACGGATGCCGCGCTGCAGAAGGCCAAGGAGAGCGCCGAGGCGGCCAACCAGGCCAAGAGCCGCTACGTGGTCGGGCTGAGCCACGAGCTGCGGACGCCGCTCAATGCCGTACTCGGTTATGCCCAGATCCTCGAGCGCGACGAAACCGTGCCCGCCGGGCGCAAATCGTCGATCCAGGTGATCCGCCGCAGCGCCGAGCATCTCAGCGGGCTGATCGACGGGCTGCTCGACATCTCGCGCATCGAGGCGGGGCGGCTGCAGGTCTATTCGAACGAGATCAATATTCACGATTTCCTCGACCAGATCGTCGACATGTTCCGGCTGCAGGCCGAGGCGAAGGGGCTGGAGTTCCGGCATCGGCGGTCGGACGCGTTGCCGCAGTTCGTGCGCACCGACGAGAAGCGGCTTAGGCAGATCCTCGTCAACCTCCTCTCCAACGCCATCAAGTTCACCGATCGCGGCTATGTCGATTTCGACGTCGGCTACCGCATGCAGGTTGCGACCTTCCGCATCGGCGACAGCGGCAACGGCATCCCGGCCGACGAACTGAGCCGGATCTTCGAGCCGTTCGTGCGCGGCGAGGCCGAGCGCAACCGGCTGTCGCCGGGCATCGGGCTTGGGCTGACGATCACCAAGCTGCTGACGGAAACGCTGGGCGGCGAGATCAAGGTGGAGAGCGAGCCGGGCAAGGGCTCCACGTTTCAGGCGCGGCTGATGCTGGCCAAGGTCGAGCGCGCCGCTGCGGCGGCCGCAGGGCTCGATCGCAAGATCAGCGGCTATGTCGGCCCGCGCCGCACCATCATGGTGGTGGACGACAATTCCGACCATCGCGAGATGATGCGCGAGATGCTGTCGCCGCTCGATTTCACCGTGCTCACCGCGGCGGATGGGGCGGAATGCCTGACGCTCACCGAGGCGATCCGGCCGGACCTGTTCTTTATCGATATCCGCATGCCCGGCATGAGCGGCTGGGAAGTGGTGGAATGGCTGCGCGCCAACGGCCAGGCGGGCCCCATCCTGATGCTCTCTGCCAATATCGGCGACGGCGCCGGCATGCCCGTCGGCGAGCCGCTGCACAATGACAGCCTCGCCAAGCCGTTCAGCATCAACCAGCTGCTCGACAAGATCGCCGCCCATCTCGATCTCGAATGGGAGCGCGAGGAGCCGGGGCGCAAGGCTGCGGGCAAGGCGAAGCCGCAGGTGCGCTCGCCCGGCAGCAGCCATCTCGACGAGCTGATGAACCTCGGCCGCATCGGCCATGTGCGCGGCATCGACGCCAAGTTGAAGGAATTGGCGGAGGAACCGGCCAACGCGCCGCTGGTGGAATTGCTGCGCGCCCGCATTGAGGCTTTCGACCTGGACGGCTACAGGGACGTGCTGGACAGCGTGGGCGAGCATGACTGACAAGGAACCCATCCGCGAGATCGTGCTGGTCGTCGACGACTCCCCGGAGGCGTTGGGGTTCCTCACCGACGCCATGGAGACCTCGGGCGTCACGGTCCTCGTCGCCCGCAGCGGAGAGGCGGCGCTCGGCATCGCAAGGCAGATCACGCCCGACATCATCCTGATGGACGCGGTGATGCCGGGACTCGATGGGTTCGAGACCTGCCGGCAGCTGAAGACCATGCCCGAAATCGCGCATGTGCCGATCATCTTCATGACCGGCCTGACCGAGACCGAGCACGTGGTGCATGCGCTGGAGTCTGGGGGCGTCGACTACCTGACCAAGCCGATCAATATCGACGAGCTGCGGGCGCGTATCCGCGTCCATCTCGCCAATGCCCGCTCGGCGCAAAGCGCGCGCGTGGCCCTCGATGCGGCCGGCCGCCACCTGATGGCGGTTTCGGGCACCGGGGCGGTGCTGTGGAACACGCCGCAGGCGAGCCGCCTGATCGAGGCCATCGCCCCCGGCGGGGCAGGTAGCCGCCGGCTGGCCGATCGCGCCCATGGCTGGATCACCGAGACGAGCGCGCCGGAGGGCAGGGTGGGCGAGAGCTTTCCGCTCGAGCCGGGCAATCCGCGCAGCCTGCAGTTGCTCTATCTTGGGGTCGTCGGTTCCGACGAGCACCTGTTCCGTCTTGTCGCCTCCTCGGGCGAGAACCAGGACAACCACCTGCGCCAGCATTTCGGCCTGACGCATCGCGAGAGCGAAGTGCTGTTGTGGATCGCGCGGGGTAAATCCAACCGCGATATCGGCGATATTCTCGGCCTTTCACCCCGCACGGTGAACAAGCATCTCGAGCAGGTCTACACCAAGCTCGGGGTCGAGAACCGCGCCTCGGCCGCCATCAAGGCGACGCACGTGCTGCAGCCGCTCGAGGGCTAAGCGCCCACCCGGTTGCGATAAATGTGTCGCAACCTTCCCGATCATCTCACGTTACCTCGCCAAGTCGCCGGCACCTCAGTTCGGCGCAGCTATATCGGCCGAGGTGGCAAGGGCTGACGCTCCCTTGTTGCTTTGCCGGTGGGACGCGGAGCTTCGGCTCCGCGTCTTCTTTTTGGCGGGGCTACGCGTAGCTGCGTATCGCCCTGTGCGAGAGCCCATAGGGCGACATAAATCGCTCGTTTGGCGTATCCGAATCCGGCTTCCAGCGGTTGGGTTTCGCGGTCTCGTCCGGATGCTTCGAACGCGCCCGAACGGCTCGCTCCGCGTGGGCTTTTGCACCGCCTCGCATCGTCAGCGTCCTGTCAGGTGACCTCTATTCGGTGTCTCGGGCAGCAAGTGCCCCGCCACAGGCAACCAAGCTTACCCGGCTGCATTCTGCATTGTAGTCAAGCTTGAAGGTAATTGTCGGCAAGTTACGCAGATTCGCATAGACTGATCGGCAAGCACCGGCTGCGTATCCGGCGCAATTGTCGAAATACAGGTTGGAATCATGCAACCAACGCCGCGCCGCCGACCATTGCCGAGTGAACCAAGTAGTGGCCTGATGCGTAACTGACAGGTCGGCCGAACATGGTGGGCCGAGTGGCGAGGAGAAGGTTCATGAAGGGCAGGGTGCACGTACTACTGGCTTCGATCGCAATCGTCGCCGGATTGGGAGCAGGCCCGGTAATGGCGGGCGGATTGCTTGGCGGCGTGAAGGATACCCTCAACAGCGTGACGGGCGCGGTGACGAGCACGGTCGACACTGTATCGACGACGGTCGGCAACATCGTGTCGGTCAATGACGAGGGCAACGATGCCCTGCTCGATCTCGAAGTGGGCGGCAGCACCAATGTCGTGACCGCGGTGGTGGGCGGCGCAGACCCGCTGGCCAAGGGGAGCGTGTCGACGACGGGCGTCCTCGCGAACACTGTCGTCACGCTCGACCTCCTGGGGCTCGGCCTCGATGTCGGCCTCGACCTCGACCTCGTGACCCCTGGCGGCGGCGATCCCGCGAACCCGAACAATCCCACCGACCCCAACAATCCCCGCGGACCGATCCTCGTCGGCAGCCTCGGCGGCGGCGATACGTTCCAGATCACCTGCGCTGTCAACAATACGCGCCAGCTGCTGCAGGTCGCGGCCAATGGCAAGGTCACGGCGGCCGAGGTGAAGGCCTGGCAGCGTTTCGCCAATGTGCAGATCGTTCCGATCAAGCTCTGCCCAGCGGCGAAGAGCCAAGTGGCGAAGATTCTCGTGCGCAGCAAGAAGATCAACCTCCTGCAGCGGGCGGTGCTGCAGGATCAGCTGATCATGGCCTCGCTCAGCCGCACCCGGTACGACGCCGGCGATGTGGTTGCCGTGCAGCGCCAGCAGGAGCAGCTGGTGGTCTACGTCTACTGATCGTCTCTGCAAGCAGACGCAAAATGGCGCGGCCATCCGGTCGCGTCATTTTGTTTATTCGATGGGCTTCTTAAAGCTTTGTCTGTGAGTGAAGAAGCTCAGGTGGATTTTACGCGTAGTACGTATCTGCATGTATCGAAGTAATCGTTAGCTGAAAGCGTCCTGTCAGGTTGCCGTGTTTAGTCTCCAAAGCTCTGGGTAGTAGAGGAGATAAAAATGAAACTGAGAACAAGCGCCGTTCTGGCGGCATTCCTACTCACCACAAGTTCGCTCAGCTCTGCAGCTGTGGCAGCCGGCCTGCTCGGCGGCAGCAGTGGCGGCGACCTCAATATCGGCGGCGTCGTCAGCCTCGACAGCGGCGACGCCGGCGGTGACTCGCTGGTCAATCTCGGCCTCGGCGCCGAGGACGACAGCTCGCTCGGCGTGAACCTCGGAGGAGGCGACGGCGGCGGCGACAATCTCAATCTCGGCGACGTCGGCGTCGATCTCGGCGGGGACGACGATGGCGACGGCGGCATCGACCTCGGGATCGATGCGGGCGGCGGCGACAACAACGATGTCGGCGTCGACCTCGGTTCCGACAACGACAGTGGCGGCCTGCTCGGCGACCTGCTGAACAATAACGGCGGCGACGACGATGGCCTGCTGGGCGACCTGCTCGGCAATGACAACGACAACGACCTCGGCGACCTCGACCTAGGTCTCACCGGCAACGACAACGCGCTGGACGACCTGCTGGGCGACGGCGGCGAGGACGGCGACGGGCTGCTCGGCGGCATACTGGGCGACGATGGCCTTCTCGGCGACGGCGGGTTGCTGGATGACGGTGGCACCGGCGGACTGCTGTTCGGAAACGACGGCCTGCTGGGCGACGACGGCCTGCTCGGTGACGGCGGTCTCCTCGGTGACGACGGCCTCCTGGGTGATGGCGGTCTGCTTGGCGATGCCGGCGTGGGCGATGTTCTCGGCGATGGCATCCTCGATGGTGGCGTGGGCGATATCCTCAGCGATGGCATCCTCGATGGCGGCATCGGCGATATCCTCAACGACGGCATCCTTGATGGTGGCGTTGGCGATGTCCTCGACGGCGGTGTCGGTGGTGTGCTCGATGGCGGCCTCCTGAACACCGACGAGGGCCTGCTTGGCGGGCTCGACGTCGGCGGCGTGCTCGGCAGCGAGGATGGCATCCTCAACAATGCCGGCCTTGGCCTGCTCGATGGCGAAGAGGGCCTGCTCAACAACCTCGGCATCCTCAACGGGGATGAGGGGGTACTGAGCGACCTCGATCTCGACAACCTGCTCGATGTCGGCGATGTCGCGGATATCGGCGATCTGGGTCTGCTGGACCTCGGTGATGTCGCGGCCGGCGACCTGCTCAACGATCTCGATCTGCTCAACGGCGGGCTGCTCGACCTTGGCGATATCTCCATCGACCTCGGCGGGGACGGCAACGGTCCTGCCGGCCCCGGCGGACCTGGTGGTCCCGGCGGCAACGGCGGCAATGGCGGCAATGGCGGTGGCGGTGCCGGCTTCATCCGGGCGGCCAGTGCGGTCTGCCCGATCGAAGATGCGCGCAAGATCGTCGCCATGGCCGGGCAGGCGCAGGTCAACCGTAACGCGGTCGTCGCCTGGCGGAACGCCCGCAGCGTCAAGGTCGTGCCGGTGAAGGTCTGTGCCCAGCGCCGCGGCCAGGTGCAGCAGGCACTCGCGAAGAGCCAGAAGGTGCGCGCGGTGCAGCAGGTCTTCGCCGCCACCCCTCGCCTCATGGCGCAGATGGATGGCTACCGCCCGGGCAACGTGTTCGCGGCCCAGCAGGTCGGCGGCCAGCTGACCGTCTACGTCTACTGAACCCGGTCGCCGCGCAAACCCCGCGCGGCGGCCGCAGCCGTTCCGGTCACGCCCCAGACTGGAACAGGAGCGAGGGGCGCAGGTCGTGGCTCACCTGCGCCCCTCAGCTGTTTCGCGAATGGCCCGCTAATCCGGGATTCCGGCGATCAGCCGCTCCGAGAAGATCTTGGCGATCGTGTAGAGCGACTGCATCGGGTTGGCGCCGACCGAGGTCGGGAAGATGCTGCTGTCCATCACGTAGACATTGGGCACTTCGGTGCCCTCGGTGGACCAGAGCCGGTGCTTGAGCGAGACCACGCCAACACCATACGGCCCCATCTTGTTGGTCGCCTGCAGGTGCGCCGACGTCAGGATGTTGCGGTTGGGGATGAACTGCAGGTTCTCATCGATCAGGTCGGCCTGCGCGATGTCGGTGAGGTGCGTGCCCACCATAGGGTCGAAATCCGGCACGCCGAGAATGTTCTCGTTCGACGGGATGATCACCTTCTTCGCGCCGGCGAGGAACATCATCCGCACGCCGATGGCGACGCCGGTGCGGAACCTCGCCTTGTCGCTCTCGCTCAGCGTGTATTGCAGCTCGGTGTCGCCGGTGCTGGTGAGCTGTACCCGGTTCTCGTCCGAGGGCGTATCGACCAGCATGCAGCCGAAGCCGACATAGTTGTTGAACCGGCTCATCTCGTCGAAGACCTGCTTGCCGCTGCCCATCACCAGCAGCGATCCGTAGGAGGGCAGGCCGGCCATCGTCTCGTAGATGAAGCCGGGCGAGGCGCCGAACGAGGAGACGTAGGTGGCGCTGTCCAGCCCCTCCAGCAGGTCGATCACCCGGTCGAACAGCCCGAGCAGCGGCACCGACGGGTGGAGGATCAGCCCGTGGCCGATCTTCTCGTTGTCGACCTTGGGGTTGGCCTTGGCGGTGTTGAGCAGCACCCGCGTCGTGCCGATCGTTCCGGCCGACAGTACGATGTTGTCGGCCGAGATCGTCACCGGTACATCGGGCGGGATCTTGAGCCCCGAGGGATCGGCAACGGTATTGCCGTAGTCGGTCCAGGGCGGCGTCATGTGCAGCGTCACCCCGGTGGCGCGCAGCCCCGTTCCGTCGAACAGGATCTCGTCCACG
The DNA here is from genome assembly GCA_023393475.1 of Pseudomonadota bacterium. Classification (GTDB taxonomy): domain Bacteria; phylum Pseudomonadota; class Alphaproteobacteria; order Rhizobiales; family Devosiaceae; genus Devosia_A. The sequence continues at coordinate 12,614 of JAEWLC010000024.1, read as the reverse complement.
GTTGCATCGGGAATGATCCCGAGCGGATTGGCCGTGTCGGCGATGGCCGGGTAGATCAGCTGCCGCGCCGCATCGAGCTTGTCGTCGACGGGCGACGGCGAGGCCCCGACCGGGAAGCGGTTGAGGTGGTAGAGCGAGGGGTCGGCGCCATAGGCTTCGGCCCCGTCCCACAGCGCCTGGTTGTCGCTGTTGAGCTCGCTTTCCGAAAGGGTCCGCGTGCCGATGGCGGAGCGTACCCACTCGTAGGCGGTCGCCAGTTGCTCGGTCGAATAGTATTTGCCGTCCATCAGCCCGTCGGCGATCCAGCCGTTGATCCGGGTCTGCACGGTCGACTCGAGCGGGGAGAAGGCGAGGTCGATGTTGACGGTCGAGCCGCCGCCCAGCGTTTCGCCGCTACGGATGATCACCGCGTTGTCGGTCGTCGTCGCGACATCGCGCTTGTACATGAGGCGCGGATAGCTGCGCGTCGTCATGGAACCCCAGACGACGAAGGGACCCTTCTCGATCAGCACCACGCGCTTGCCTGCCGCCTGCAGCTGGCTCGCCACCGTCGCGCCGCCAGGGCCGCTGCCGATGACCAGATAGTCGATCGGCCCGTCCTTGTGGCTGATGGTCTTGTTCGCCGCGTCGTAGGTCAGCCGGCTGGGCGCAATCTCGGGATAGTTGAGCGTCGAGTAGATGTCGGGGTTCGTAACGAACACCGGCGGCGCGATGAAGTTCGACAGTGGCTCCGCGAGCGGGAGGTCCCAGATCGAGGACAGGTAGGCTTCGCGCAGGATCGCCGCGACCTCGGTCGACAGCGGCCCGGCCGTGCCTTCGAAGAGGAACGAGAAAAGCGGTGTGCGCAGCGATGGGTCCATGCCACCGAAGCCGCCGGGCGCCTTGATGAAGGCCTGCACCGCCGGCACGGTGGACGATCTCAGCGCATCGTAGAAGGGTAGGTGCTGGGGCACGGTGAACCCGGCGAGGAGTTCCACCAACGAGGGCGCCTCCTTGTAGAAGTCCGCCAGCATTCCGGTGCCGACCTTGGTCGCGATGGCGCCGATCTTCTGGGCGGCGGTCGGCGGCAGGTCCAGCTCTGAAAGCGGGAACCACAGGTCGAACAGGGCCTCGTGCGTTTTTTCGATGTCGGCCGGACTCACCTCCGGGGGCGGCGACTGCGCCCACGCCGCCGACCACGACGTCGCGGCAATGGCCGCGGCCAGCGAAGCCATGAACTGGCGGCGATCCACATCCAGGAATGGAAATGCACGACGATCAGCCATAGTCATCCCCTCAGATGACGGTCGGACGGCGCAGAGTTGACGGGACAAGCCGGGTCCGTCAATCAGGAGGATTGCGTTAGCAGGGCAGGCGTTTTGCCGGCGTTCTTTGCGGTCGCGCCCGCGCAAGTGCCGCCCACCCCGATAGTTCAGGCGCCTTTGAACGTGTGCTGCCGCATGGATTGCGACAGGCGCAGAGCATAGGCCTGATGTCCCCTGTGGTTCGGGTGGGCCATGCCCTCGAAATCGCCCTGGCGGCGACAGCTGTCCTCCGCGCTCACCCAGAAGGTGACGCTCTCGTCGGCGCAGTAGCCGTGGCCGGCAAAATCCTTGTCGACATCAACGTAGTGCCAGTGGTGCTTGTCTGCGTTGCGCTTGATCGCGGCGTTCAGCTTGGTGCCGAAACGCTTGATCGCCTTGCCGTCCTCCCCGGACAGGTCCAGGTCCGGGCCGGTGAAGACGCCACAAGCCTTGAACCTCGGCTTGCCGTCCTTGTCGTTCACTTCGAAGATCGAGCTGGGATAGCCGGCGATATAGACTTCCTTCAGCCCCGGGTCCTTGCGAAGTTCATCAAGTCGGGCGTTCAGTCGGGCGTAGGCTTTGTCGAGATCGCTGCCGACCTCCAGCATGTCCTCGAGGCGCTTCCTGATCTTTTCGCGCTCCCCGGCGTCGTCGCCGCTGTCGAGGAAGCGCAGGCCAGATCGGAACACGCTGTCTCCGCTGACCAGTCCAGACAGGACATCCGCAAAGCCAAGATCATTGCCACCGATACTGATCATCATGGCGTCGATCGGGCGTCCGTTTGCTGTTCGCTCGCACTCGTCGAGCTGGCCGGCGCCGATAAAGTCGTCCTTGCCCTTCTGTGGGTCGAACAGCCCGCGATCGATGCGCGCCCCGGTGCGGGCGAAGGAAGCGAACACCACCTTGTTGAAGGTGAGCTGGTCCTTGCTCTTGCCGTCCGTGTCCCAGGTCGACTCGAAGGTGTGCTGGACAGCGCGCGCCGCGAGCGCCGGTCCGCTCTTCATCGACCGATAGGCCAGCTTCTCGGTCCAGACTGGCGCATTGTTCATGGGGGCGTGATATTCTCTCGCGACCGAGATCGTCGAGAATTCGCAGATGGCCCTGCCACGAGGGTCATTCATACTAACGGTCCCCTGCCGGTCGGGATTGCCCTGGCCCGACGCGGCGGAGTCGCCCAGCGACACGACGAACCAGTCCTTGATGTTCACCCGCACGGTCCGTTCGCCCTGCCGGTTGTCCTTGAACTTTGCCCGCAGGGTTATGTCGTAGCTCCCGGTTCGCGGCACTTCGAACACGGCCAGCTGCATCGGGCTGACGGGGCGCTGAACCAGCTTGGAGGAGACGAACTTGCCGCCTCGCTCCTTGACGATCCACTGGTAGGCGACCAGCTCGTCCGGGATCATCGGCACGCCCCCGCCGCCGGGCACGCCGCCGTCGGCATTGTCCATCTCGGCGACCAGCGTGGCGAACTCGTTGACGGTCGATGGCCGCCTGACACCCGGGGACACGATGCGTCGCGACGCGGCGGACAGCCCCGTCCGAGCCTCGAGCCTGAGGCTGAAACTCTTCGGCCGGATGTAGGAGGCGCGGTAGCGGTGCCGTTTGCTGTCGTAGCCGCTGCCGGGTAGCCCGAAGAGGGACTCCACGGTGACGGTGAATTCCGCGAACTTCGCGAGTTCCGCGTCGGTGCGGGTCGAATTGTCGTCGCCGACGACGGGCGGGCGCCCGATCGGTGCGGCTCTACCGCCCTGTATCTGATCAAGAATTTGTGGACGCCGAGACATGTAGTTGCTCCCATCGTTTCTCTGGATGGCAACGCACGACCTAGACTTACTGCTGGCACATTCCCTTTGGTCGCATCCTACTGGCAGCTGTTATCGGTGTCATCAGGAACATGGTACAGTAAGACTGTCTCGATTGTGTGGGCGTGCAGGGCTGAAGAACTGGCTCATCGGGATCGTCGGCGCATAGTTATTGTTGACTGTAATGATTTAGAACTAGCGAAATAGACTTTAATCTTGCACAGGCGTATGTTGCGTTGGCAGGGGTGTGACAACCAGGTGGTAGGCCGATGCGCATCACCTTTTCCGCCGCGATCGGCGTGCTCGTTACCGGTCTGATGGTGGTCGTACTCATCTGGGGGGCGGACCTGATTGGCGGGCCAAGCGCGCTGAAGGCGCCGGTGAAGTCTTTCGAAACCGAGCCGGAAATGCTGCAGGCGCTGCTCGCCGCGACCGATCACGCGGTGACGATGCTGACCACATTGAGCCTCGGTCTCGTCGTCCTGGTAGGGTATTGCTATCGGATTGGTGAGGAGCGCGGTCGAGCCACTGATCTCCGGGACAAGGTGGCGGGAGCCGGGCTGATCTTCTTTCTCTTTGCCTCGATCTTTTTCGGATTTGCGGCACGACGACTGGCGTTCGACTTCACCATTACGGCCTACTCGGACTGGCGATACGTCAAAGTGGCGATCAATACGCAGGCCGCTCTGCTCGGGGTGGATGCAATCTTCGGGTTCTACCTTGTCGCGCGATCACTGGAGCGGAGGCCTGGGACGGCGGTCGGCAAAGCTATCCGCACTCCGGGGGCGACCGGCTCGACTGCAACCGCCGGACCGCCAGAGCCTCAGCGTACCGACGGGCCGAAGGCAGCTGCTCCCAAGCCCAGTTAAAGGGGAGGTGTTCACATGCGTAGTTGGCTGGTTCTTGTTCTCGTCATTGTCCTTGGCGCCTCCGCCACAGGGCAGGGGCTTCGCATTGCCACCGACACCAGGATCTGCACTGCCAAAGAGATAAGAGCGAAGAAGGCAAAACTCCCTTCTGCCATACCCGCCGAACCAGAGGCTGCGATCAGGGCCATCTCTGCGGCGTTCAAGTGCAATGCGCGCCCCGTTCTGTTGTCCCAGTTCCCTCGTCCGTCAAAGGGGGCCAAGGTCGTCTACTACAGATCCGACAACCTCTTGGGCTATCTGTTTGACGACATGCCTGAGACGACATTCCGGTCACAGCCCGAACAGGCAGAAATCTGGGTCTCGGGTGCATTCAGCGGGACCACTACGACCGGTGGAGTTCTTGTCTCCGACAAGGACCTAAGGACTGCAGTGCTCAAGAAGACGGGGTTTGAGGACTGCTCGTTCGGAGAATGGACAAGAACGGACCCGGCGGGAGAACTACCCGTCGTGTCGTGTACCCTGACCCCGGTGGCGGTGCCGGTCGGTGACCGCCTTGCGATCTACAACAGCGTGGATCTCTTCGGCGGGGACGTCGATAACATGCGCGTCGAGTCCATGCCGCAGTGTCTCGCCGCGTGCATGGGCAACCCGCAGTGCCAGGCGCTGACCTTCAACACCAACCCGAAGGCAACGAAGGGTCCAAATTGCTTCCTGAAGGGCGACGGGTGGGACGGCAAGTTCTACGAACAGGCCATCTCGGTCATCCGCCTGCCGCCCGGTGGGGACGAGACGCTTACCGTCGGCGCCCAGCGGGTGCTGCCCAATGAGGTCAGACCACAGCAATAGCAGCCGGCACGGTGCGCGCGCCTTACTCCGCGGGCACCGCCGCAGTCTCGGCTCGCTCGGCTTCGGCCAGTTCGCGCTGCAGGCGCTCTTCCTCAACCGCCTTGGGCTTCGAGAAGCCGCCGAGGAGGATGTAGGCGACCGGGGTGAGGTAGAGCGTCGCCACGGCCGCGAGGCTCAGGCCGCCGACCATGATCCAGCCAAGGGCGGCGCGCGCTTCGGAGCCGGCGCCGCCGGCGATAATGAGTGGCATGCCGCCGAGCACGGTGGCGATCATGGTCATCACCACGGGGCGCAGGCGGATGTTGGCGGCGTTCTCTACCGCTTCGCGCACGCTCTGGCCGCGGTCGCGCAACTGGTTGGCGAACTCGACGATCAGGATGCCGTTCTTGGCCATAATGCCGACGACGAGCACGAGGCCGATCTCGCTGTAGACGTTCATCGACTGGCCGGTGAGCACCATGGCGAACACCGCGCAGGCGAGGCCGAACGGCACGGTGGTCATGACGATCACCGCGCTCCACACGCTCTCGAACTGCGCCGCGAGCACCAACAGGATCACGATCAGCGCAAAGCCGAAGGTGACGATCAGGCCGTTGTTGCTCTCGCCAAGCGTCTTGGCTTCGGCGAGCGGCACGATCGAGGCGCTGTCGGGCAGCAGCGGCTGGGCAATCTGCAGCGCCTCGGCATAGGCGTCGCCCATCGCAAAGCCGTCGCTCAGCGCGGCGGTGACGGTGACGGCGCGGCGCTGTTCCTCGCGGCCAAGCGAGGGGGCGATCGGCGCCTCGGTCATAGTCGCGATGGTCGACATCGGCACGTAGCGGCCGTCGGACGTCTTGATGAAGATCGACTCGAGGTCGCCCGGATCGTTCACCGGGCTCGCGGTCGAGACCATGCGGACGGAATAGCTCGAGTCGTTGATGAACACCGTGCCGACGTCGGAGCCGTCGATCATGGCCTGCATGGTGGTGCCGAGGCCGTTGATGTCGATGCCGAGCTGGGCCGCCTTGTCGCGGTCGATGCTCAGTGTCATCTGCGGCTGGGTGGTCTCGTAGTTGACCGAGACGCGGCCCCACTTTTCGTTCTTCTCGAGCTCGGCTTTGATCTTCTGGGCCGCGTCGGCGAGCGTCTGGTAGTTGTCGCCGAGCAGGGCGAACTGCAGGCCCGATCCGCCGCCGCGCACGCCGAGGCTGTTGCCCTGCCGTATGTTGGCGCGCACGCCGGGCACCCGGGTCAGCAGCTGCTGGATCTCGGTGGTGATCTGCTGCTGGCTGCGTTCGCGGTGCTCCCAATCGGCCAGCGTCATGATGATGAAGCCGGAATTGGTGTTCGAGCCGAAGCCCGAGATCGAGAAGATGCTCGTCGCTTCGCCGCTCTGCTTGTAGGGCTGCAGCATGTCCTCGATCTTCTGCATCTGGGTGCGGGTGAAATCGAGGCTGACGGTGGCGGGCGCGCTGACGTTGATGGCGATCGAGGCGCGGTCCTCGGGTGGGGTCAGCTCCTGCTTCAGCGTGCCGAACACGCCCCAGGCGGCAGTGGCGAAGACGAGTGCGAAGACGATCACCACAAGCGGGTTGTTCAGCGCCCAGCGCAAGGTGACGCGATAGAGGCCGGCCAGCATGCCGCCGAAGCGCTGGATGAGGTTCGGCGGCCGCTCGACATGCGGCTTCAGCATGCGCGACGCGAGCATGGGCGCGAGCGACAACGCCACCACGGCCGACAGGCCGACGGCGATGGCTAGGGTGAAGCCGAACTCGCGGAAGAGCAGGCCCGTCTGGCCCGGCAGGAACGAGATCGGGATGAACACGGCGGCAAGCGTCACCGTGGTCGCGATGACGGCGAAGAACACTTCCTGCGTGCCGAGCACCGCCGCGGCGCGGGGCCCGAGCCCCATGCCGCGCCGTCGGGTGATGTTCTCGAGCACCACGATCGCGTCGTCGACGACGAGGCCGGTGGCGATCACAAGTGCGAGCAAGGTCAGGATGTTGAGCGAGAATCCGAAGGCATAGATTCCGGCCACGGTGCCGATCAGCGCCACCGGCATGGTGAGCGCCGGGATGATGGTCGCGCGCCAATCGAGCAGGAACAGGAAGATGATGACGATGACGCCGACCACGGCGATCAGCAGCGAGCGCTCGACCTCGTGGATGGCGCCGGAGATGAACACCGACTCGTCGGACGAAATGTTGATATCCGCCTGCGGCAGCTGCTGGCGGAGCTCCTCAACCGCCTTGTGCACGCCTTCCGAGATCTGCACCGAGTTCGACTGCGCCTGGCGCACGATGCCGAGCCCGATGCCCGACTTGCCATCGGACCGGAGCCCCGAATTGGCGGCCCCGGCGGCGAAGACGACGCTCGCGACGTCGCCCAGCCGGGTGCCGTCCCGGATGGTGAGGTTTTCGAACTCCTCGGGCGTGTTCACCTCGGCGATGGCGCGGATGGCGATGTTCTGGTTGGTGCCGTTGAGCGAGCCGGCCGGGCTGTCGAAGGCCATGGTCGAGAGCGCGCTGCGGATATCGGCGACGGTCAGGCCGAGGCTCGCGAGCTTCACCTGGTCGACGTCGATCTCGAAGCTGCGGTTCTGACCGCCGTTGACCTGGACGTCGGCGACGCCCGGTACGGCGGCGAGGCGCTCGGAGATGGTGCCGTCGACGAGTTCGGTCAGCTCGTCCTTGGTCAGCGTGGCGGAGGTCACGGCGAGCTGGATGATCGCCTGCGCGTTTGAATCCGCCTTCACGATCGTCGGTGTGTCGGCGTTGTCGGGCAGGCGGTTGGCGATGCGGCCGAGCGCGTCGCGGATATCGGAAGTGGCGTTGTCGAGGTTGGTGCCGTCGTTGAAGGTCATCGACACGCGGCTGCGGCCGTAGGACGAGTCCGACGAGATCGAGGCGACGCCCTGGATACGTGCGACGACGCCCTCGATCACCGAGGTGATCTCGCGGTCGACGGTCTCGGCCGAGGCGCCGGTGAAGCTGGTGCTGATCGAGAGGGTGGGGCGCTCGACGCTCGGCAGCTCGCGGATTTCGACGCCGAAGAAGGCGGCGAGTCCGGCGACGATGATCAGGCAACTGATGACGATGGCCAGCACGGGGCGCCGGACGAACAGTCCGGCAATCGCCCCGCCGCGCTCATTCTGGGACTGGATGCTCACGACGGGTTCCCCTCGGCCGGCTTCTCGCCGGGCGATGCCGCCGGCTCGTCGAGCAGCCGCACGGTTGCGCCGGCGCTGAGTTGCTGCACGCCCTGCGTCACCACCTGGTCGCCGGCTTTCAGTTCGGCCTTCACCATCACGCCGTCGGAATTGCGCTGCACGATCTGAACCGGCACGCGCTCGACCTTGTCGTCGACGAGCTTCCAAAGATAGCTGCCGGCGCTCGACCACTGGATCGCCAGCGGATCGACGGCCGGGAACTCCTCACCGGGGAAGGTCAGTCCGACGGAGAACGACATGCCCGGCTTCAGCCGGCCGTCGCCATTCGGGATCTCGGCTTCGACCTTGAGGGTGCGGCTGGCGGGATCGATGCGGTTGTCGACCGCGCTGACCTCACCGGAGATGTTCTGTCCGGGCAGTGCCACAGCCGTCGCCGTCAACGGCATGCCGACCGTGACGGCGGGCGCATAGCGCTCCGGCACCCAGAAGCTGACGCGGATCTCCGAGGTGTCCTCGATGGTGGTGACGACCGTCTGCGTGGTCACGGTGTTCCCGGCGGTCACCTGGAACAGGCCAACGGTGCCGGCGATCGGCGTGGTGATGGTGCGCTTCTGCAGCGCCAGCTCGGCGTTCTGCTGCTCGAGCCGGGCGTTGTTGTAGGCCAGCTGCGCGGCCGCGACCTGCACGGTGGTGGCGTTGTTGGCCTTGGCCAGCTCGTTGGTGCGGTTGAGGGCGGTCTCGGCGTCGGTGAGGGCGAGGCTGGTGCGTTCGGCGGCGATGCGCTCGGCGTCGGCATCGAGCCGGCCGATGACGGCTCCGGCCGCAACCGAGTCGCCAGGCTTCACCAGCAGCTCGGCGAGCGTCCCGCTGGCCGGAGAGATGACGGTGACGGAGCGCGTCGCGGCGCCTTCGCCGAGTGCGGTCAGCTTGTCGTTGATCGTGGCCATCACCACCGGCGCGGTGACGACGACGAGGGCGCGGCTGCCGCCCCTGCCGCCGGCGCCTCCGCCCGTGCGCTGTCCGCCCTGTGCTGCCTGTCCACCACCGGCGCCACCGCCCGCAGCCGCCTCGGCCTGAGGCGCCGTCGGCAGCACGATGCCGACCTTCGCCAGGGTCTCCGGGGCGCCAGGGACAAAGAGGACGTAGGCGGCCGCGGCCGCTCCCACGATGACGAGCGAAACCAGCAATTGCCTAATCAAGCGAATATCCTGCAACCATTTCCCGCGACGACGGCGGGCGAACACCGGGCGACGATAGCATCGGTCACTACCGAAGCACGTTAAATCCCCGTAACGTTGGGGTGATCCGTAATCTACCAGTCGTTCTCGCGAATGAAGCCGGCCAGCGCCCCGGCCACGGCGGCCTCGCCGGCTTGCGTGAGCTGCAGGCCATCGGCTCGGGTCGCCGGGTCGGCCAGCACGGCCCTCACGTCGAGGAAGTTCTCGGGATACCGCGCCGCGATCGCCTCGTTGATCGCGTCCGTCGCCGCCGCATCGGCATCGGGCGCAACCGTGCCGCTGCCATCGAGGTCCGCAACGTCCGAGATGATGACGAAGGCCCCCGCCGTGCTGCGCGCCTTGTCGGCCATGGCGGTGAGATCCGCCATGTACTGTTCGACAGTCTCGCCATCCGAGTGGCGGTCCCAGATCACCGCGATCCGGCCGTCATAGTGGGTATCTGCCAGCATGCGCGTAGCGATCGCCTTGCCGTCCTCGCCGGCCACGCCCTGCATGCTGACGCTGCGGGCGAGGAGGCGCGACAGGTCGGCGCCGAAGGTGTTGGCAGACAGGTCATCGCCCCAGACCACGATGTTGCAGCGATCATATGCGGCCGGTCCGGGGGACTCGCCGGCGTCGATCTTGGCCCAGCGCTCCGTCTCGTGGGCATGCAGCGTCGCGCCCGAGGGAATGGCCAGCAGGTCACCTGAAATGAAGCCCGAACCGGCCGTTGTGGTAACGGAGCAGAAGGCGCCTCTATCAAAGCACACATCGACAGGGACGGCGGTACCGGCTGGAACCGTGCCGATCTGCGCGAAACTCGCGCCCGGAGCCTGCCTCAAGATCGAGTTCGTGTTGGTGGTAATCGGGCAGTCCTGCGCAAACGCCGTGACTGGCAGCAGCGCAAGCGCGGCCGCGCAGAGGAATCTCAGCAATGTGTGGCCTCCAGTAACGAAGGCACCTTAGTTACGGCCCGAATTTGCTACAATTGCGGTGGAACGCCTATCCCATCACCGTTTCCGGCGCGGGCGGGAACGAGGCTATCGGACAAGTCCATCCAGCTTGTCCGCGAGCCAGTCGTGCCCAGCCTTGCGGGCAAGAGCGGCGGCGTCATCGCCCTTGCTGTTGGTGTGGCGGACACGCGCCCCGGCGAGCAGCAACAGGCCGGCAATGGCGCCGTCGCCGTGCTGGGCGGCGGCGTGCAACGGGGTGAAGCCGTCGGCCTGAACCTGGTTGGGGTCGGCGCCGGCCAGCAGCAGCTTTTCCACCATCGCCGTGTTGCGCTTGGCGCAGGCCGCGTGGAGCGCCGAAACCTGCTGGGAGTTCCGCGCGGCGGCGTTGACGTCGGCGGTCAGCGGCAGCAGCAGGTCGAAGGCTTCGGCGTTGTCGAAAAATGCGGCCAGCGACAGCGGCGTAAAGCCATCCTCCGAGCGTTGGTTTGGGTCCCAGCCCGCGGCGAGGGCTGATTCGAGGCGCTGGCCATCGCGCAGGATGATCGCTTCGTGCGGGTCGAGTTGGGAGAGCTTGGCGCGGATCGCCGAGATGGCGCCGACATTGCCCATGTAGGCCGCCCAGGCCACGAGCGATGCGCCGGAGCCGTGGCGTGTGTCGACCAGCCCGGGATCGTGCGAGAGCGCGCTCCTGAGGCCATCCAGATCGCCCTTTGCCACGAGGTCGAATGGATCGGTCATGGGGCGAGCATAAGCGTAGGCGAAGCGCACTGGAAGTCCTCCCGACTGGGGGAGAGAACGCAGTCAGGCGCTCTGCGTTCCGTGGGCCTGCCGCGTCGCGTTGGGAGAGAGCGCGCTGACCCGTCCCCAGGCCCGTCGAAGCTGTCGCGAGGACCCGAATCCGGCCCGCTCGGCTACCCGTTCCATGTCGAGCCGTGTCTCCGTCACGAGCTGGCGGGCTAGCGCGATGCGGAGCCGGTTGATGTAGTCGGGGATGCTCATGCCGGCATGGTCGTTGAACAGCCGCGACAGGTGGCGCGGGCTGGCGATGGCGATGGCCGCCAGCGCATCAAGCGACCAATCGCGAGCCGGATCGGCGGTGATCGCATCCTGAACGCGATGGACGGCCGGATGGATGTGGTTGCGGCCCTCGAGCCAGGGCGAGAGCTGCGGGTCGGTGCCTGCCCGCCGGACATAGACGACGAGATAGCGCGCCACCGCGGCCGCGGTGGCGGGGCCGGCGATCTGGCCGATGATGTGGAGCATCAGGTCTATCCCCGCCGTGATGCCGGCGCTGGTGTAGCGCTCGCCGTCCTCGACATAGAGCCGGTTCTCCAGCACGCGGGCCGACGGTTCCAGTTCGGCAAGGTCAGTGCAGTCGGAATAGTGCGTGGTGCAGGCCCTGTCGGCGAGCAGCCCGGCGCGGGCCGCGAGCAGGGCGCCCGAGCAGATGCAGACGAGCCGGATGCCGGGCCGCACGACACGGCGCAGCCAGGCGACGATGGCATCCGACCCGGCCTCCGGCGGATCGACCGGATGGCCGGCGGCAAGCGGCTGTTCCGCATGGCCGGAGACGATGATCATGGCGTCGGGTTCGATCGCGTCGGGCAGGGGGTCGATGCCGGTCAGCCGTAGGCCGACAGAACTCGTCAGCTCGGGCAGGGGGCCGACATAGCGGACATCGAACGCCACCGCCTGCTGCAGCTGGTTGGCGCCGCGCAGTGCCTCGATCGGCCCCGCGACGTCGAGCAGCAGCGTCCGCGCCGGCAGCACGCAATAGACGGGTATCCGGCGCGGCGCGGCGGTCATGCGGCGACGGCCTTGGGCGCGCCGGCGAGGGCTTCGGCAACGGTGCAGACGCGGGCGAAACGGCCATCGAGCACGGCCGCGGTGCGAGCCTTCAGGTCTTCGACGGTCCAGGTGCGGCCTGTCGCGTCGGTGAGGTCCGAAGTGTGGGTGGCTTCGGTGACGTAGTCGACCTGCCAGCCGAGGTCGGAGCCGTGGCGCGTCGTCGTTTCGCAGCACTGCTCGGTGCGCAGGCCCGAGACGACGATGCGGCGGATGCCGTTCTCGATCAGGAAGACCTCGAGCGGGCTGCCGACAAAGGCGGAGTGCCGCCACTTCGTGAACTCGAGGTCGGGTTTTTCCAGCTTGATGTCGGAGATCGGTCGCACGAAGCCCGAGGGTAGCGAGAAGATGCCGTCGTTCTCGGCGTGGAGGACGCGCACGATCTTCCAGCCGGCGGCCCTCGCGCCGTCGATCAGGGCCTGCTGGTTCCTGAGGTAGGTCGCAGGCTTCGATTCCTCCCAGCTGGCGCGCTGACGGAAGGATTCCTGGACGTCGATGACGAGAAGTGCGGTGTCGGTCATTTGGCGCATGCCTTTCGGTTGAACATGCGAGCAATCTAGCCCCGGCACGCTAGCGCGAAAGGCACTGTGCGGTCAAAGAGCGGACAAAAAAGGACATAGCGGGGTGATCCTCCCCTGCGAAGCGGGGGAG
>JAEWLC010000099.1 GCA_023393475.1 Pseudomonadota bacterium | reverse complement strand
TTACGCGGCCTTGGTGTCGGCCTTGGCAGCGTCGGCGAGGCGCGCGGCCCGGGTGGCGTTGGTCCACCACACGAGGTTGTCGAGGACGTCGGGGACGAAGGCGTCGAAGTTCGGCGCGGTCTCTTCCCAGGTCTTCTGGCCCATCATCAGCGGAACGAAGTCCGAGCCGCCGATGTGGACGGCATGGCGGACCGACACGGCCTGGAGCTCGACCATGATGTTGCGCAGGTGCTCGATGGCGCGGGCGCCGCCGACAGAACCGTAGCCGACGAAGGCAACGGCCTTGCGCATGAACGGCTTGTAGGCCCAGTCGATGGCGTTCTTCAGCGCGCCGGTGATCGAGCGGTTATACTCGGCGGTGACGATGATATAGCCGTCGAACTCGCTCAGCTTGGCCTGCCACTTGGCGGCGACTTCGTTCGGGGTCGGCATCCAGAAGTCCGAAGCCGGGGCGTCGAACAGCGGGAGCGGGTAGTCGGCGAGGTCAACGATCTCGACGTCGATGTCGGCGCGGGCGGCGGCATGGCCGGCGATCCACTTGGCCGGCTTGTCGCCGAAGCGGGTCGGACGGGTCGACGAGATGATGACACCAATCTTGGGTTTGGACACTTGCTGCACTCCTAGTATCAAAATGTGACTAGCGGCAGATAAGTGCCCAAGGTGCGGTCTCGCAAGCAGGCACCGCCATGCAACGGGGGCACAGTTGTCGCCCCCGGTTACATCCGTGTACCCGCAGTCACATCGTTGTAAGCGAAGGCAAATCCGGCACTTTTGCGCGCGAGACGGCCCCGCGACGCGATCCGTGAGGTCATTGGATAGCAGTGTGGAATGTAGTGTTCGCTCGGAGTGAACGATCGACGGGCGTCAGCGCAGGCCGAACGAGTAAGTCCAGGCCAGCGCCTTGAGGCCGGAATCATCGAGCTCGGGGTGCCTCGGCTGCAGCTGCTCGATGGCGCGTTCCGTCAGGCTCTTCTTCGAGCGCTTCTCGAGGCCTTCGACAGGCTGCTGCAATTCCTCGAGCAGGCCGAGGATGCGCTGCTTGAGCTCGGCGCCATCGGCCTCGCCGAAACGCTGCGTCAGATGCGGCGTCTTGGCACGCGGGAACGGCGACGTGCCGAAGCCCGTATAAAGCACCAACGCCTCGTTGATCGGATCGCTCATCGCTTCTTCATACGCCAACGCTCTCAAACCCATATGCAACCGGTCCTTCGTCTGGAAGTCCCGAACTTGGTCCATCCACGGTTGAAGCGGAATAATCGCCGTCGACGGTAGTTAAACGGCTTTTGCGCGTGACCCACGCGTTGACCGTTAACGACTTGAGGAAGATGCGGAGGCGAAGCCGTCACGTCACCTTGGCCAGGCCACCCAGCAGAACGACACGGTGGAAGGGGCGGGATCACGCCTCGCGCTCGGTGTGGCGCAAGCTGGGATCCAGCTCACGCCCCGCGCCAACCGATCGATGGATCCCTGCCTTCGCAGGGATGACAGCCAGTGGGTGGGCGCAAACGTGCCCAGAATGCGTTGCCAGCCCGGCGCCCTAGTTGAACCAGAACGCGTAGCCCCAGAGCGCGTCGCCGAAGACGGCGTTGGCCTCTGCGAACGAGTCGGCGCTGGCGATCGGACCGTCCTTGAGGAACGGGAGGGCATCGTGGCCGGTGATCAGCATGACCAGATCGGTACGCGTGGCGTTCTCGAAATAGGCCTTGAGGTCGAACCCCTGCCGGAAGCGCCAGTGCGGGATCAGCAGCTCGCCATTGAGCACCTGCTCGGTGGTGTCGAGCGTCGCCAGCCAGGCCGCAACGGTCGCGTCGGTCACCACGGCGTCCTGCATCAGCGGCGTCTGCTTCGGGCTCGGCACCAGTTCGCGATTGTCGTCGGTTTCGGCAAGGATCGCGTCCCAGTTGCGGCGCGACAGCGAGATGATCTCGTGGAGCCGCGCCAGCACGCCCTTCAGCCGCTGCGGCTCGACCACCGGGAAGTTGAGCGTATGGATGGCCGCCAGGGCATCGGCAATGGCGTTGTCCGACTCTGGATCGAGCATCAGCGTCGAGGTCGAATGGGTGTAGTCCTGCATCGGCAGCCCGGCCCGCGGGAACAGCCGGTGGAACGACGCCTCGACCAGTTCGTGGAAATCGTGAGCGAGCAGGAAATCGGCCTGCGCCGCGACGATCTGGCTGTAGCCGGCAAGCCAGATGGCGTCGGCGCGGTCGAACCCTATCGTGGTATCGGGCGGGGCCGAGCCCCCGCCGGCACCGAACATTCCCATCAGCACCGCGCCGACACTCTCGTTCTCGCCCGCCGTTCCGTCGCCATCCACGTCGACGCGGATCTTGAGAATGTCCACCGGCACGACGTAGTCGCCCATCTCGCCCGCGGAAAGCAGCGCCACCTTGGCGGCATCCATGTCCGTGACCAATCCGCCCAGCAGGGCACGGAGCTTGTCGTAAGTCAGCGGCTCCGGGTTGGGATTGACCGGGACGGGCATCGCCATGGCCGGCCCCATCGGCCCGACATCCGGCGAGGCGAAGCCATGCCGGTAGAGCCCTTGCGCGAAGTGCTCGATGGCCGTCACGAAACCAATCAGCCCGATGCCGAAGCGGCCTTCCTGATCATAGCGCTCATCGAAAGGCTTCAACGCCTCGACGCCCGCCTGAAGGGTTCCGGCATAGAGGTGCTGGCGGGCGATGTCCCCGCCCTCCCCGGCCCATGCGGGCCCGGCGAGCAAGGCGATGGCTGCGGCCAACATCGGTCTGAACATCGGCACGTCCTCCAACGATGGCGCTATTTGGCGGCCATCTCCAGCCACTGATCTTCATCGAGCACCAGGATGCCCAGTGCCTGCGCGTCCTTGAGCTTGGAACCGGCCCCCGGCCCTGCAACGAGGATATCGGTGTTCTTGCTGACCGATCCAGCCACCTTTGCGCCCAGCCGTTCCGCCATGGCCTTCGCCTCGCCGCGCGTCAGCTTCTCGAGCGAACCGGTGAACACAACGGTCTTGCCCGCAACCTCGCTGGTGGCCGAGACGGTGACGACATAGTCCTTCGGCTGCACCTGCTGCAGCAGGCTATCGAGCACGGCGACGTTCCGCTCGTTCTCGAAGAAATCGCGCAGCGCTTCCCACACGGTGTCGCCGAGGCCGTTCACCGACGGGAACACCTCATGCAACTCGCCGCCTGCGGCTGCCGCCTCGAGCCCCTTCTCGCGCAACGCGGCCATCGATGAGAAGGTCTTGGCCAGCACCGCCGCCGTGGTCTCGCCGATGTGGCGGATGCCGAGCGCGAAGATGAAGCGGTCGAGCTCCGGCTCCCGCCGGGCGTCGATGGCGGCGAACAGCTTGTCGAGCCCCTCGAAGCTGCGCTCCTCAACCGAACGGGTCGCCTTGCGGGTCTTGCCGGACGCTTCCTCGCGCAACCGCGACTGTTCCTCCCGCCGGGCGGCAAAGGCCGCCTGAACCTCGGTGCGGCGCTCTCGCAGCGTGAAGATCTCATCGGCGGTCTTGACGAGGCCGGAGTTGAACAGGAGTTCGATATTCTCCTGCCCCAGCCCCTCGATATCCATCGCCCCGCGCGAGACGAAATGCTTGAGCTGTTCCACCGCCTGCGCGGCACAGATCAGCTCGCCGGTGCAGCGGCGGCGTGAATCCTCCCTGCCGGTCTTCTCGTTGACTTCGCGGGTCGCCGGTGAGCCGCAGACCGGGCACTCATGCGGGAACTCGTAGGGCACCGCGTTTGCCGGGCGCTTCTCCAGCACCACGCGCACGATCTGCGGGATCACGTCGCCTGCCCGCTGGATCACCACTGTGTCGCCGACCCGGATGTCGATCGGCTCATCGCCACGGATCGGCAGGCCGTTGCTGTCGATGCCGGCGATATAGTCCTCGTTGTGGAGCGTCACGTTCTCCACCACCACGCCGCCGACGCCGACCGGCGCGAGGCGTGCCACGGGTGCCAGCGTACCGGTGCGGCCGACCTGGATGTCGATGGCCCGGACCGTGGTGAAGGCCTGCTCGGCCGGGAACTTGTGCGCCACGGCCCAGCGCGGCTCGCCGCTCGAAAAGCCCCAGCGCCGTTGCAGCTCGAGATCGTCGACCTTGTAGACGACACCATCGATGTCATAGCCGAGCGAGGACCGCAGCTCCTCGATCTTCTTGTACTGCGCGATGAGTTCGTCGACCGACGTCGCCCGCACCATCAACGGGCTGATCTGGAAGCCCCATTCGGCGAACTTCCGCACCGCCTCGTACTGAGTCGGCGCCGGATCGTCGGTGGTGAAGCCCCAGGCATATGCGAAGAACCTGAGGTTGCGGCTGGCCGTGACCGACGGATCCTTCTGGCGCAGCGAGCCCGCCGCGGTGTTGCGCGGGTTGACATATTCCTGCCCGCCGACGGCCGCCGATCGCGCCTTCAGCGCCTCGAATTCGGCCATGGTCATGTAGACCTCGCCGCGGATCTCGATGCTCGCGGGCCAGCCAGAGCCCTTCAGCTTGTGGGGAATGTCCGTGATGGTCCGGAGGTTGGCGGTGATGTCCTCGCCCACCGCCCCATCGCCGCGCGTCGCGCCCTGGACGAACACCCCATTCTCGTAGCGCAGCGAGGCCGAAAGGCCGTCGATCTTGGGCTCGGCGGTGAAGGCGAGCTTCAGATCCTTGTCGCGCTCGAAGAAGCGGCGGCCGCGCTCGATGAAGTCGGCCACGTCCTCGTCGGTATAAGCCTTGGCGAGGCTGAGCATAGGCACGGCATGGCGCACCTTGCTGAAGCCTTCGACCGGCGCGCCCGCGACCTTGTCGGAAAGCGAGTCGGGACGCTTGAGCGTGGGGAACGCAATCTCGAACGCCTGGTAGCGGCGCTTCATCGCGTCGTATTGCGCGTCGGTGATATCGGGGGCGTCCTGCTCGAAGTAGGCGCGGTCGGCCGCGCTCAGCAGTTCATGCAGCCGGTCGATCTCCGCCCTCGCCTCACTCTCCGAGAAGCTCTCGATCTCCCGTTCGTCGGTCGGCATCAGGTTTCCTCATTCGCCCGGCAGCGCGTTGTAGCACCGGAATGTCCATATTCCCGGATGTCATCCCTGCGAAGGCAGGGATCCATCGCTCAGCAGGCGCGGGTGGTGAAATGGATCCCTGCCTTCGCAGGGATGACAACGAGTGGATGGCAACCATCGCGTTTCAATGCTGCAATGCGGATCACGATACCTCCGAAATCAACTTACCCGCCGCCGCGCGCGCTTCGTCGGTCACTTTAGCGCCCGCCAGCATCCGCGCCACCTCTTCCTGCCGCGCCTTGCCGTCGAGGCGGCGGACATGGGTGCGCACGAACGCGCCTTCCTCGATCGCCTGCTTCTCGATCAGGAGATGGCTCTGCGCCCGCGCCGCGACCTGCGGGGCATGGGTGACGGTCAGCACCTGCACCTTGCCGGCCAGCCGGCTGAGCCGCCGCCCGATCGCATCGGCGACGGCGCCACCGACGCCGGTGTCGATTTCGTCGAAGATCAGCACCGGAGCCGAGCCGCGATCGGCCAGCACCACCTTGAGCGCCAGCATGAAGCGGCTGAGCTCGCCGCCGGACGCCACCTTGAGGATCGGGCCGGGCTGCGTGCCGGGGTTGGTCTGGACGTGGAACGCGATCTGGTCGTAGCCGGCGCCCGAGACGCGCCCCTCCTCCACCTGCCGGTCGACGATGAACCTGGCCGACCCGAGCTTCAGGTCCGGCAACTCGGCCCCAACCGCCTTCTCCAGCGCTGAGGCAGCCTTTTCGCGGGCCTTGCTAAGCACGGAAGCAGCGGCATCGTAAGCTGCACGCGCCGCCACTGCGGCAGCCTCGAGCGCCTTGAGCGACTGCTCGCCGCTCTGCAGCATCTCGAGGTCCTTGCTGTATTTGGCGAGGACCTCGCCCAGCCCGTCGACGGTCGTCTGGTGCTTGCGGGCCGCGGCGCGCAGCGCGAACAGCCGCTCCTCGACTCTTTCGAGATCGGTCGGATCGAAAGCCATGTCGCGCTTGAGGCTCTCGAGTGCATCCGATGTCGCATCGAGCGATACGAGGGCGGTGTCGAGCGCCTCGACGATTGGCTGGAACACGGCGGCACCGGCATCGGCCTTGCGCATCAGCCGGCGCATCAGGCCGGCGAGCACCGGGCCGGGCGCGGTCGGACCGTTGAGGATTTCATCGGCGTCGCGGACTTCCTCGACGGCCTTCTCGAGGGTCATGAGCCGCTGACGACGCTCTGCCAGCACCTCCTCCTCGCCCTCCTCGAGATGCAGTTCGCCGAGTTCGGCGACCACGTGCCGCGCATATTCTTCGCGGGCCTGGGCTTCGGCGATGATGGCCCGCTGTCCGGCTACCGCCGCGTTGGCCTCGACCAGGGCCTCGTGCGTGCTCCACACCGCCCCGGCAAGCGCCTCGTGCCCGCCGAACGCGTCCAGCGCCGCGCGGTGAGTCGCTGCGTCGACCAGTGCCCGATCGTCGTGCTGGCCGTGAATCTCGACGATCAGCCGGCCGACGGCCTGCAGCAGGCCCGCCGATACCGGCTGGTCATTGATGAAGGCGCGCGTCCGGCCATCGGAAAACTGCACGCGGCGCAGGATGATGTCCTCGTCGTCGGCGATGGCGTTCTCGCGCAGGGATTCGCGCGCCGGATGCGTGCGCGGCAGCTGCAGCACCGCCACCACCTGCCCGCTCTCGGCGCCGGCTCGCACCAGCGAGGCATCGCCGCGCCCGCCGAGCGCCAGCGTAAGTGCATCGAGGAGGATGGACTTGCCCGCACCCGTCTCGCCCGTGAGCGCCGTAAGGCCCTCTTCGAGCGACAGATCGAGCTGATCGATAAGGACGATGTTGCGGACCGAAAGCGCGTTGAGCATTCGGGTTTGGCCCCTCGTGTCGATCGGCCGGAAGGGCCGAACAATCTCGCGCGCAGAAAATACCACACAAGAACAAACAGGCAACGGATTTGTTGCCTGCCGCCTGGCCGTCAGTCGGATTTGTGTGGGACAGTCACACCAATTCCCGCTTGTCATCCCCGCGAGGGCAGGGATCCATCTATCCGCTGGCGCGGGCTGTGAGTTGGGTCCCAGCCTTCGCTGGGATGACAGCCGGTGGGAAAGGCGATCTCGCGCCTCTCACCCCTCGATCAAGATCAGCCCTGCTTGAGCTCGGCCAGCTTGCTGCCAGCGTTCATCTGCGGGCTGACACCCTGCTTGGCGAGGAGGTCGAACGCCTGCTTGTACCAGCTCGACTGCGGGTAGTTGTGTCCGAGCACGGCCGCCGCGGTCTGGGCCTCGGAGATGAGGCCGAGCGACAGGTTCGCCTCGGCGAGGCGATAGAGCGCCTCTTCGATATGGGTCGAAGTCTGGAACTGAGTCGCCACCACGGTGAAGCGGTTGATGGCGGCCGGATAGTTGCCGTTGCCGAGGTAATAGCGGCCAACCGACATTTCCTTGCCCGCGATCTGGTCGACCGCGATCACCATCTTTTCCTTGGCGTCCTTGGCGTACTCGCTCTTGGGGTAGTTCGAGACGATCAGGCTGTAGGTATCGATCGCTTCGCGGCTGATCTGCTGGTCGCGGGTGATGTCCTTGATCTGCCCGAAGTAGGAATTGCCCTTGAGGTACATGACGTACGGCACTTCCTTGGACGACGGATAGAGCGCGAGGTACCGGTCGGCCGCGAGAATCGCTTCCTCGAACTTGCCGATGCGGTAGTTGCCGTAGGTCTCCATCAGCTTGGCCTTCTCGTTGAACTCCGAGAAGGGGTGCTGGCGCTCGAGCTTTTCGAGCGTGGCGATGGCGGTCACGTAGCGCTGCTTGTCCATCTCGCCGAGCGCCTGCTGATACAGGGTCTCAGGCGGAATGATCTGCTCTTCCTTGAGCTTGGGCTGGCCGAACAGGTTGCAGCCGGCGAGCATCACAACGACGGCGCCCAGCGCGACGAAGCGCGCGACCCGGACCGAAAAACCTGCATGCTGAGAGATCGTCACGACCTGCCCCATCCCTTATCGCCCAACCAATAACTCGGCTGGCGGACTACTGACAAAAAAGATCAAAACTGTGGCCGGCTTAGCCGACTGAGCGCAGGTAGGACCTTACGTTAAGTCCCTCGGGCACATCATCGAGTGCATCGAAGGCCGCCGGGAGTTGATCGGCGGTGACAATCTCATAGTTCGCCTCGCTGGCGAACAGCCCGTGGAGAACCAGGGCATTGAGGGCGTGACCACCCTTGTAGGAACGGAACCGGCCGTAGATCGGCAGGCCGCAGAGGGCCAGGTCGCCGACGGCGTCGAGCAGCTTGTGGCGGACGAATTCGTCCTCGTAGCGCAGGCCGCCCGGATTGAGGATGCGATCCTCATGGACCGTGATGGAGTTCTCCATCGAGGAGCCGAGAGCGTAGCCGGCCTGGCGCAGGATCTTGGCATCGCGCACGAAGCCGAAGGTGCGGGCCTTGGAAACGTCCTCGAAATACTTGCGCGGCGTCCAGTCGAAGATCATCCGCTGGCGGCCGATGACGCGGCTGTCGAAATCGATCTCGAGGTCGAGCATGCGGCCGTTATACGGCTCGAGCGCAGCCGAGGCCTCGTTGTTGCGCACCAGCACCTGGCGCATGATCTTGATGTAGCGGCGCGGCGCCGGCTGTACGACGAGCCCTACGGCCACGATCGCTTCCGAGAACGGCGAGGCGCTGCCATCGAGGATCGGGCATTCGGCCCCGGTCAGCACGAGGTGCGCGTTGTCGACGCCCATGCCGGACAAAGCAGAGATCACGTGCTCGACCGTCGCAACCGACACGCTGTCGCCGAGGTCGATCGTGGTGCAGAGGGTCGTGCGGGTAACGCGCGAGAAATGCACGGGTACGGGACCGACCCGGCGCCCGTCATCGAGCAGTCGGGTGATCGTGTAACCACTATCGGGCGCAGCGGGCTCGAGGGTCAGAGTGACGGGTGCGCCCGAATGGACACCGAACCCGCTGAATTCGAGCGCATCGGCCAAAGTCCGCTGCCGCGCCGAAAGTTTCTGCATGCTTTATAGACTCCAGCCCCGTAAGCCGCCCGACGCAGTCATAGACAATAAAAACCCGGCGCGAAAGCCGCGCCGGGGGTGTGAAAAGTGACCGATCGCCGCGCCTGTCAGCCGTGCTTGCGCAGGAAGGCGGGGATCTCGATATGCTCTTTCTGCGCCGGCTGAGCCGGGGCGCGACCGTACTGGTCGGCGTTGCCACGGGCGCCATCGGCACCGCCGGAAACCCGCGCATTCCGGGCCCCTCCGGCCTCGATCGCGCTGCGGGCAGCCGCATCGTCGGCGCTCGGCTCGACGGCGGGCTCGGCCCGCGCCGGCTCGTTCGACTTTAGGTTTAGGCCCACATTCGACGCGAGACGCTTGAACAGAGCACGCGCATTGCGCGGCTCGACTTCCTGCTTTTCTTGAGCCGTGAGTGACTGCCTTGCAACAGCCGGGAACTCCTCGGTACGCGGCATGCGGCGCTGGCCGTCCGGGCGTTCGGCACTGGAGGGCACATAGGCGCTCGGGATCGGCGCATCGATGAGTCGCGGAGCCTCTTCCAGCTGCGTGTGAGTCGCATGCGGGATGTAGGGCTCGACGGTGATGCCGTCGTCTTCCTGGTAGTCGTTGTAGGTGGGCTCGGCGTGCGAGATCGCCTCGGCAACCGCCTCCTGCATGTGCTGCTCGAGTTCGGGCTCCGACTCAATCTCGTTCTGCGCGATTATCGGCTGACGCTCGGCGGCAGCCTGGCGCATCGCCGTAGCGGTGAGCGGGACGCGAGTCGGGTTGGCCTTCATCGGCTCGAGAGCCTGGACCATCGTCGCGTCGGTGCCGGTGGCAACGACGGAGACACGGATCGTGCCGGTCATGTCCGGATCGAAGGTTGCGCCGAGGATGATGTTGGCATCCGAGTCGACTTCTTCGCGGATGCGGCTGGCAGCCTCGTCGACTTCGTAAAGCGTGAGGTCCGGACCGCCGGTGATCGAGATCAGCAGGCCGCGCGCACCCTGCATCGACACATCGTCGAGCAGCGGGTTGGCAATGGCGGCTTCGGCAGCGTGACGCGCACGATCCTCGCCGGATGCTTCGCCCGTACCCATCATCGCCTTGCCCATACCGCGCATCACGGCGCGCACGTCGGCGAAGTCGAGGTTGATCAGGCCTTCCTTGACCATCAGGTCGGTGATGCAGGCGACACCAGAGTAGAGCACCTGGTCGGCCATCTTGAAGGCGTCCGCGAAGGTCGTCTTCTCGTTGGCAACTCGGAACAGGTTCTGGTTCGGAATGACGATCAGCGTATCGACGTGGCGATGCAGCTCGTCGATGCCATCCTCGGCGAGGCGCGACCGGCGGTTGCCTTCGAACTGGAACGGCTTGGTCACGACACCAACGGTCAGGATGCCCTGCTCGCGGGCCGCACGCGCCACAACGGGCGCCGCACCGGTACCGGTGCCGCCGCCCATGCCGGCGGTGATGAACACCATATGCGCGCCGCTCAGGTGATCGTTGATTTCGTCGTAGCTCTCTTCAGCTGCCGCGCGACCCACTTCCGGGTGCGAACCGGCGCCGAGGCCTTCCGTTACCGAAACGCCGAGCTGGATGATCCGCTGCGCGCTCGACAGTGCAAGCGCCTGCGCATCGGTATTGGCACAGACGAAGTCCACCCCGCTCAGGCCGGAAGCGATCATGTTATTGACCGCGTTGCCGCCTGCCCCGCCGACACCAAACACGGTGATACGGGGCTTCAGTTCTTGAATGTCCGGGATGGTGAGGTTGATGGTCATGATGGCCCCATGAGTGGCGTGTGGGACCAGTATTAGTCGCCAATTCGTTAACCAGACCCTAACAATGCACCCTAAACCGTTAACGTGATGGCAATTTGCAAGGCCGCGTAAGGGCTTGGTTACGTTACGTTAAGCATGAAGTTGAGCACGGTTCCGTACCGTCCCCATCGCCTGTCCCGGCGACTCGCACCCTACTCTTCTATCGACCGGATCACCCGTGCCGGATTCCCGCCCACGAGGCTGTTCGGGGGCACGTCCTTCGTGACAACCGCGCCTGCGGCGATCACCGAGTTCTCGCCCACCGTGACGCCACCGATGATGGTCACACCGGCAGCGATCCAGACATTGCGCTCGATGACGATGGGAGCCGCGGTGACGCCGGAACGGCGCTGTGTCGGCAAGATCGGGTGGCCGGACGTGATGAGACTCACATTGGGGCCGATCATCACGTCGTCGCCTATGGTGAGTCCGCCCAGGTCGTAGAAGGTGCAGTTCTGGTTGACGAACACATTGCGACCGATGGTTGTGTTGCGTCCTCCCGTGGCGAAAAACGGCGGGTGGAGAAAGAAGCTCTCGTCGACCAGCCGCCCGAGCAGTTCGCTGAAAAGCGCTCGGACTTCGGCCGCGTCGTCGAAGCCGAGGCGATTGATGCGTGTGGTGATTTCCGCGGCACGCCGCACTTCGGCGGTCATGGCAGCAGACCCAGGCGTGCGGCGGGCAATGAGCCTGGCGCGATCGACGACTGGCATCTGTTCCTCCGACTCGTGCTGGGAGGCGCGAGCCTAGCGCGGCGGCCAGGAATCAGACGGTCGACTTCGGACTAGAAGCTGGTCCGCAGCCAGTTGCCGACTCGGGCAAAATACCCGTCGGTGCCGGTGAGGCGGGCCGAGCGGTGCGGCTCGACGTACTCGCCGCCGCAGACCTGCGGATAGATCAGCATGCCGGCAACCGTCGCAAAGGCCGGGCCCTTCGCCATCTCGGGCAAGCCGGAGATTCCCATCGGGCGGCCGTTACGGACGTTGCGGGCGAGGACGCGGCGCGCGACTTCCGGCAGGCCGGTCAGCTCACTGGCGCCGCCGGTGAGGACGAAGCGACGACCGCAGACATCCATCATGCCGGTGGCCTGCATGCGATCCTTGATCGCCGTGAGCACTTCCTCGACGCGGGGCCGGATGATGCGGGTGATATGCGAGCGCGGAATCTGGCCCGGCGCCTCGTCGCGAGTCGCGCCGACCGGGGTGATCGAGATCATCTCGCGCTCGTCGGCCTGGCCCGGAAGGACCGAGCCGTACATGGTCTTGAGCCGTTCGGCGTCGGCGATGCCGACCGAGAGCGAGCGGGCGATGTCGAGGGTCAGGTGATGGCCGCCGATGGCGATGGCGTCGGCATAGACGAGGTGACCGTCGGCGAACACCGAAACGGTGGTCGTCGCGCCGCCGAAGTCGATGCAGGCAACGCCGAGCGCGCTTTCGTCATCGACGAGGGTCGAAAGTCCCGAAGCATAGGGCGTCGCCATCAGCGACTCGATCTGCAGGTGGCAGCGATGCAGCACCAGCTCGATATTGCGCATGGCCAGCGTTTCGGCCGAGATCACCGCCACGTCGATGGAGAGCTTCTCGCCCACCATGTTCTTGGGATCCCTGATCCCCTTCTGGCCATCAAGGGCATAGCCGATCGGCAGGGCATGGATGATCGAGCGTTCCGGGCGCACCGAGCGTTCGTTGACCGCCCGCAGCACGCGCTGGATATCGGCACGTTCGACTTCCTGCCCACCAAGGTTCACGCCCGCCGAGAAGGTCTCCGACCCAAGCCGCCCCGCCGTGACGTTGACGATCACCGATTCGACGGTGAGCCCGGCAGCGCGCTCGGCGATGCCAACCACGGTGCGAACGGCCTGCTCGGCCTTGTCGAGATCGGTGATGACGCCGGACTTGATCCCCGAGGACGGGCCGTAGCCGAAGCCGATGACTTCGACATTGTGGGTACGTCCCTTGAGTGACTTGCCTTCGGGACGCGGCACGAGGCGCGCGATCACGCAGCAGATCTTGGTCGAGCCGATATCGAGCACCGTCACCAGCGAGGTGCGACCCGGCTGCACCTGCTTCAGCCGCGCGGTCATGGCATCGGTCATCATGGTCTACTGGTTCCGTGTTACGGGCACGACGGGGACAGCAGCGCTGCTGGCAGCTGGCGCAGCCGCGTCGGCTTTTCTTTCGGCCGCGGTTTCGTACTCCGACGTGCCCTTGGTCTGGTGCTTGTTCTTCTTCTTGCCGTCGCCGATCTGCGCCGCAGCGATCTCGCCCGGCTTCAGCGTGACGATGCCCGGCACCCGGAGGTCGATCAGCGTCACGTCACGTTCCAGCAGTTGGTAGTCGCTCTGGTACATCTCCAGCCGGTCCAGCGCCTGGGCGACGCCGTTCTCGGGCAACTGGACGCGAAGGCCGTTGCGATAGATCAGGTCCCAGCGGCGATCGCCGATGCGGCTCAGGGCGGCGAGATCGCTCTTCAGCCCCTCGTGCCGATCGAGGATGCGCACCATGACCACGGCATCGTCAGCGGCGCCCTCGCCGATAACCAGCGGGAGGTCGGTATAGGAGGCGATGTCGGTGCCGATCTTCTTGCCGGCCTCGTCGATGAGCCAGGTGGTGTCGCCGACACGCCAGCGCGCCACCGGCACCTTCTCGACGATCGAGACAATGACCTTGTTGGGATAGACCTTGCGCACCGTCGCCGACTTGACCGCCCGCAGCCACTCGAGCCGCGCCTGCGCCTTCTGGGCATCGAAGGTGAGCGTGGAATTACCGGTGCCGACAGTCAGCAGGGTGATGATGTCGCGATCCGCCGTCAGCGTCTGCCCGGTGATCTCGATGCCGTCGATGCCGAAGCCGACTTCGGCAAACTCGCCCTGCACGAAACGGTAGCCGGTCATGGCCGCCGAGCCGATCAGATCCTTGGCCTGAAAGAGGCCGACCACGACGAGCAGCGCGAGGATCGCGCCGGCGATGCGGACGATCAGCCGCTTGTGCAGCACCCAGAGGTGGCTGGCCCTGACGAGGGCGGTGCGGCTGCGCGGGATGACGACGGGAAACTGGCGAGGATCGACAGGCTGGGCGTTGGCGAAACTCTTGGCCCCTACCTGTTGCAACTCGCGTCCTCCACCATCCAGGAAACCAGCTCCTCGAAGCTGTGACCTGCATGGCGGGCCTGCTCGGGAACAAGTGACGTTTCGGTCATGCCCGGCTGGGTGTTGATTTCGAGACAGACGAGTTCACCGTCCGGCCCTGCCTGGTCGTTGTAGCGGAAGTCACTCCGCGTCACGCCCCGGCACCCAAGCGCAGCATGCGCCTTGAGCGCCATCTTCTGCACTTTGTCGTAAATTTTCGGTTGAATTTCAGCCGGGATGACGTGACGTGATCCGCCGACGGCGTATTTCGCCTCGTAATTGTAGAACGCGAGATCGGTGACGATCTCGGTCACCCCCAGCGCCACGTCGCCCATCACGGCGCAGGTCAGCTCGCGGCCGGGGATATAGCGCTCGACCATTACCTCCTCGCCCGAGTTCCAGTCCTCGCGCAGCAATTCCTGCGGCGGATGCGACTGGTCGGCCTTGACGATGAAGATGCCGAAGCTCGAGCCATCGGCGATCGGCTTCACCACATAGGGTGGCGGCATGACATGCGAGCGAGCGACTTCGGCGCGGTTGGCGATCGTGTGGTCGGTGACCGGAATCCCGGCCGCGCGGAACATGATCTTGGCCTGGTGCTTGTTCATTGCCAGCGCCGAGGCAAGCACGCCCGAATGGGTGTAGGGGATGCGCAGGAACTCGAGCACGCCCTGGATCGTGCCATCCTCGCCGAACGGCCCGTGCAACGCGTTGAAAGCGACTTCCGGCTTCAATTCGCGCAGCTTCTCGGCAATGTCGTAGCCGACATCGACCTCGGTCACCGCGTAGCCGGCATTGCGCAGTGCGCGCGAACACTCGGCGCCCGACTTCAGCGACACCGGCCGCTCGTTGGCGACCCCGCCCATCAGGACGGCGACATGCTTGCTCATCAGACGGCTCCGGTGAACGGCTGACCGTCCATGAATTCCTTGACCTCGCGGCAGGGGAGGAAGTGGCCCATGCGGCGGACTTCCCACTTGAGTTCGATGCCGTGCTTATCGCGCACCTTCTGGCGGATGGTCTCGCCCACGGTCTCGACCTCGAAGGCGTCGGCCTCGCCCATGTTGATGAGGAAGTTGCTGTGCATCTCGCTCATCTGGGCCCGGCCGA
The DNA here is from genome assembly GCA_023393475.1 of Pseudomonadota bacterium. Taxonomy (GTDB): domain Bacteria; phylum Pseudomonadota; class Alphaproteobacteria; order Rhizobiales; family Devosiaceae; genus Devosia_A. The sequence continues at coordinate 30,731 of JAEWLC010000099.1, read as the reverse complement.
AGGTGAAGCCGCGGCCGCCGGCCTCGTCGATCACCTTCCAGCTCGAATGGCCCTCAGGGTTCTTGAAGGTCGAGCCGGCCGTCTTGGCGCGGGTCGGCTGCGAGCTTTCGCGCCGTTCGGTGACCGTGCGCATCTCGGTGAGTATCTTCTCGGAGTCGCCGGCAAAACCCTGGTACGTGCCGGAGACGAATACCGCGCCGCGCGGGCCGTTCGACTTGCGGTAGAGATAGCCCATCTGCTCGTTGGTGAGCGTGATGATCTCGCCCTGCCGGGTCACGGCGCGCAGCTCCACCATGCGATTGCGCGTCTCGGTGCCGTAGCAGCCGGCGTTCATGTAGAGCGCCCCGCCGATGCCGCCGGGAATGCCGCGATAGAACCAGAGCCCATCGATGCCCGCCTCAGCCGTCGCGGTCGCGACCTTCACATCGGGCACGGCGGCGCCGGCGCGAACCCGGTAGCCATCAAGGATGGTGATTTCGCCAAAGCCCTTGGCCGGCAGGCGGATAACCACTCCGTCGAGCCCGCCATCGCGGATCAGGAGGTTCGAGCCGAGCCCGATCACCGTGACGCGGATATGCTCGGGCAGGTTCCTGAGGAAGAAGGCAAGGTCTTCCTCATCGGCCGGGCGGAAGAATAGCTGCGCCGGCCCCCCTACCCTCAACGTCGTCATCTCGGCGAGCGGCTGGTTCGGGACCAGCTGGCCGCGCACCTCGGAAATCCAGGGCTGCAGCGTCGGGATCAGGTCGGGCCACTGGGGCACATGCGCGTTCATGGCTGGTCGACCTCCTTGCCGAGCAGCGTGGCGAGTTCGCCCGGTAGCGCGGCGGCCCATTGGGTGATGTTGCCGGCGCCGAGCATCACGACATAGTCGCCCTCGGCTGCACGGCTGGCGATCAGCGGCGCGAGTGCCTCCGGCCGGTCGATGACGCGGGCGTCGCGGTGGCCGCGGGCGCGGATGCGGGCGACGAGTTCCTCGTGCGTGACGCCATCGATCGGCGTCTCGCCCGCGGCATAGATCGGCGCGACGATCACCGTGTCGGCATCGTTGAAGCAGGTCGCGAACTCATTGAAGAGGTCGTGCACGCGGCTGTAGCGGTGCGGCTGGACCACGGCGATGACGTCGCGGCGGGTCGACTGGCGCGCAGCCTTCAGCACCGCGCCGATCTCGACCGGGTGGTGGCCGTAGTCGTCGATGACGGTGATACCGCCGACCGAGCCGGTCTTGGTGAAGCGCCGCTTCACGCCAGAGAAGCTCTTCAGCCCCTTGCGGATGGCCTCCGCCGGCACCTTGAGCTGGTCGGCGACGGCAATGGCGGCCGTGGCGTTGAGCGCGTTGTGCTCGCCCGGCATCGGGAGCTCGAGGCCATCGATGCGCAGGTGCGTCATGCGGATACGGTCGCGGATCTCGACCGAGAAATGCTGGATGCCGTCGCGGTTCTCGAGGTCGACCAGCCGGACGTCGGCCTGTGGGTTCTGGCCGTAGGTGATGACGCGGCGGTCGCGGATCTGTCCGACCAGCGCCTGCACTTCCGGATGATCGAGGCACATCACGGCAAAGCCGTAGAACGGCACGTTCTCGACGAAGTTGATGAAGGCCTGCTTCACCTTCTCGAAGTCGCCGTAGTAGTCGAGGTGCTCGGGGTCGACATTGGTGACGATGGCGACATCGGCCGGCAGCTTCACGAAGGTGCCGTCGGACTCGTCGGCTTCGACCACCATCCACTCGCCGTCGCCGAGCCGGGCATTGGTGCCATAGGCGTTGATGATGCCGCCGTTGATGACGGTCGGATCGTAGTTCGCCGCATCGAGCAGCGTCGCGACCAGCGTCGTGGTCGTCGTCTTGCCGTGCGTGCCACCGATGGCGATGGCGTTCTTGAACCGCATGATCTCGGCCAGCATTTCGGCGCGGCGCACCACCGGCAGGCCGCGCGAGCGCGCAGCGGCCAGCTCCGGATTGCCCTTCTTGATGGCCGACGAGATGACGACGACGGCCGCGTCCTTCAGGTTGTCGGCCGACTGGCCTATGGCGACCTCGATGCCCATGGCGCGCAGGCGCTGCACATTGGGGTTCTCGGAGCTGTCGGAGCCGCGGACCTTGTAGCCCTGGTTGTGCAGGATCTCGGCAATGCCGCTCATGCCAATGCCGCCGATGCCGACGAAATGCACCGGGCCGATATTGCGCGGCATCTTCATGAGGCTTTTCCCTTCTGGGCGAGACGTTCCGCAACGTCCGCGAGTTTGACGACAGCGTCCGGCTGTCCGAGTGATTTGGCGGCCGCAGCGGCCTTCTGCAGCCCCGCCGGATCACTCAGAAGTGAGGCGAGTCGAGTGCCAAGCGATTGGGGCGTAAGCGTGGCTTGCTCGGCGATCCAGCCGCCACCGGCGGCCTCCATCACCAGCGCATTGTTCTTCTGGTCCGCGTCGATCGCACCCGGCAGCGGCACGAGGATCGCTGGCCGGCCGATGGCCGTCAGCTCGGCGATGGTCGATGCGCCGGAGCGGGACACGACGAGATGCGCGTTCGCCATCCGCTCGGGCAGGTCGTCGAAAAACGCCGCCAGTTCGACGTTGACCTTGGCCTGCCGGTAGATCTCGGCGACGCGGTCGAGGTCTTCCGGCCGGCACTGCTGGGTGATGACGAGCCGCGAACGCAATTCGGCGGGCAATTCGGCGACTGCGGCCGGGACAAGGTCGGCGAACACGCGCGCGCCCTGGCTGCCGCCGAACACGAGCATGCGGACTACGCCACCGTCGAGCGGTGGATAAGGTACCCGCGCGACGCCTCGGGCGCGGTCGCGGATGGGATTGCCGACCACTTCGCTCTTGTCCGCGAAAGCCTCGCCCTTCGCGGTTTTGCCAAAGCTAAGGGCAATGACCCTGGCCATCTTGCCCAGCGCCCGGTTGGCCCGGCCCATCACCGCATTCTGTTCGTGGAGGATGCCCGGGACGCGGCGCAGGTTTGCCGCGACGAACGGCGGAAACACCGGATAGCCCCCGAAGCCGATCACCGCGTCGGGCTTGATTGCGCCCAACATGCCCCAGGCAACCGCCGTGCCCCAGACGATCTTGAATCCAGCAAGCACGAACCTGACCGGATTGCTGACCGATGGCGTGGCCGACGGCACGATGTATGTCGCGCTCGCCGGGAACTTGTCGCCATAGGCGGCGACGCGATGGTCCGTCATCAGCTGGATGTCATGGCCCCGCCGCCGCAATTCCTGCGCCAGCGCCATTGCCGGGAAGAGATGGCCTCCCGTGCCGCCTGCCATTAGTACGAATCTGCTCATTCGGCGGGGGATAGCACCCCGCTACGATAGACGGGAAGCCCGGTCGCGAGGCGCTCCTCCGGCTTCTTGCGGGTAAAGGCCAGCATCAGCCCCATCGCGAAGGCAATCGCGAACATCGACGTACCGCCGTAGGAGACGAACGGCAGCGTCATGCCCTTGGGCGGAATGAGGCTGAGGTTCACCGCCAGGTTGATGGCGCACTGCAGGCCGAACTGGATCGCAATGGTCGAGGCCGCGAGGCGGGCGAAGAGGCTCGACTGCTGCTGAGCCCCGATCAGCGCCTTGATGACGATGAAGGCGATCAGTGCCACGAGGCAGAGGCAGAACAGGATGCCGAACTCGCCGGCGGCGGCCGAGAACACGTAGTCCGCGTGAGCGTCGGGGATCACCTTGTTGGCGAGCGATTCACCGGGTCCGCGCCCGAACCAGCCGCCCTCGAGCAGCGAGCTCAGCGCCTTGTCGACCTGGTAGGTATTGCCGCCCTCGGGGTTGATGAAGCTGTCGATGCGCTTGGCAAAGTGCGGGAAGAACATGTATGCGCCGAACAGCAGCGCCACGGCAACGCCGCCGAGCGCGAAGATCACCAGCCACGAAATGCCCGAGAGGAACAGCAGCGCACCCCAGGTGGCGAGCACCAGCGCCGTCTGCCCGATATCGGGCTGCAGCAACAGGCCGGCGACGATCGTCATCATGATGCCGGTGGCGATGATGCGGGCCGGAACGCCGGGCCGCTTCATGCTCTCGGAGAACAGCCAGGCGCCGATGACGGCATAGGCCGGCTTCACGAACTCCGACGGCTGCACCGTGTTGCCGGCGATGGAAATCCAGCGCTTTGCACCCTTCACTTCGACGCCGAACCGCAGGGTAAGCCACAACATTCCAATGGAAATCACCAGAACGACCAGGGCCGCGAAGCGCGCCGGTCGCTGCCCGAGGAACGACGTCGCCAGCATCACCGGCAGGGCCAGCGCAGCGAACATCGCCTGGCGGATGATGAAGTGCCACGGCCCGAGCCCGAGACGCTCGGCCACCGGCGGGCTGGCCGCAAAGCTCAGCAGGATACCGACCAGCAGCAGAAGGATGAGAGCGCCGAGAAGCGATTTGTCGATCGTCCACCACCACTCGGCAATGGGGGTCTTCCGCTCGCGTGAAAACATCAGAATCGACGCCGCCCTACTCCGGACAGCCTCCCGTACGCACAACTTGAAGCAAACTGTACGACCGGGTTGGTTACCAATGTCGGAACGGATTCGCGTTTTGCGAATCTGATGGAGTGGATGTGCGCCTTGGATGTCGGCACACCCACCGGATGTCATCCCAGCGAAAGCTGGGACCCAATTCTCAGCTGGCGCAGGTGGATAGATGGGTCCCAGCTTTCGCTGGGATGACATCGAGTACGTGGTGAGTGCCGCTACTACTACCGCAGCTTCAGTGAGCTCAGCCCGATCAGTGCCAGCACGAAGCTGATGATCCAGAAGCGGATCACGACCTGGCTTTCGGTCCAGCCCAGCATCTCGAAGTGATGGTGGATCGGGGCCATCTTGAACACGCGCTTGCCGGTCAGCTTGAACGACACGACCTGGACGATCACCGACACGGTTTCGAGCACGAACAGGCCGCCGACGATGGCGAGGACGATCTCGTGCTTGGTGGCGACGGCGATGGCGCCAAGGGCGCCGCCGAGGGCGAGCGAGCCGGTGTCACCCATGAAGATCTGCGCCGGCGGGGCGTTGAACCACAGGAACCCGAGGCCGGCGCCGATGATGGCGCCGCAGACCACCGACAGCTCCGCCGTGCCGGGCACGTAGTTGAGCAGCAGGTAGTCCGAGAAGTTCGACGAGCCGACGAGATAGGCGATCAGCCCGAAACAGGCCGCCGCGACCATCACCGGCACGATGGCGAGGCCATCGAGGCCATCGGTGAAGTTCACCGAATTGCCGGCGCCGACGATGATGAAGGCGGCAAAAAAGTAGAAGAAGTACCAGAGCGGAATGCCCGAACCCTTGATGAACGGGAACATCAGCTGGGTGGCGATGGCGGGATCGGTGACCGAGGCCATGACATAGGCCGCGATCAGCGCCACCACGGCCTCGATCGCCAGCCGCTGGCGGCCGGAGAAGCCCTTGTGCGAGGCCTTCGTCACCTTGAGATAGTCGTCGTAAAAGCCGATGGCGCCGAACGAGATCGTCACGAACAGCACGGCCCAGACGTAGAGATTGCTGAGGTTCGCCCACAGCAGGACCGAGATCACCGCGCCCGAGAGGATCATCAGGCCACCCATGGTGGGCGTGCCCTTCTTGGTCAGCAGGTGACCCTGCGGGCCATCCTCGCGGATCGGCTGCCCCTTGCCCTGGCGGATGCGCAGGGCCGCGATCATGGTCGGGCCGAACAGGAAGACGAAGAACAGCGACGTCATCACCGCGCCGGCAGTGCGGAAGGTGATGTAGCGGAACACGTTGAAGGCGGCGAGGCTGTCGCCCAACTGCCCGAGGAAATACAGCATGCTACCGGTGTCCCACCCGTGTCGCCTTAGGCGCTTTCGAAGCGCTCGCGGATCTTCTGCACAAGTTGCGAGAGCCGGACGCCGTTGGACCCTTTGACCATAACTGCGTCGCCATAGGCAAGCGCGGCGAGCACGCTGTCGGTGATCTCGTCGGTCGTGGGCATATGGGTCACAGTCGGGGCCTCCCGGTCGCTTTCGGCGAGGCGCGTGAACTCGTCGGCAAGGGCGCGCATCGCCGGCCCAACCAGGAATATCCGGTTCGCCCCGGTCTTCAGCGCCGCGCCGAGCAGCGCCGCATGGAGTTGCGGGCCTTGCGGGCCCATCTCCAGCATGTCGCCAAGCACCAGCACCTTGCTGCCCTCCACGGGCCGGATGCCGGCAAACACATCCATCGCCGCCGTCATCGACGCAACATTGGCGTTGTAGCTCTCGTCGACGAGGAGCAGCGGCTTCTTCGCCGGGCCGAGGTTCAGCGTCAGCCCCCTGCCCTCTGGCGCCGCGAATTTGCTGAGGGCACCGATGGCTGCGCGCGTTCCTTCGCCCGATGCATTAGCTACGGCGATCGCGGCTACGGCATTCGCGACCATGTGCCTGCCGGGCGCATGTACCTGGAAACTGTAGCGTTCGGCACCGTGGACAACCTCGGCCGCCATGCCCTTGGTCGAAGGTTCGGCCTTGGTGATGTGCCAGTCGGCGCTGTCGTCGAAGCCGTAGGTGACGACCTTCGCGACGCCTGCAGCACGAGCATGGGCAAAGAGCACATGCAGGTGATCGTGGTCGGTGTTGAGCACTGCCGTGCCGCCCGGCTCGAGGCCAAGGAAGATCTCGGCCTTCGCCGCCGCGATGTCGCTGACCGAACTGAAGAACTCAAGATGGGCAGCGGCGACGGTCGTGATGACCGCGACATGCGGCCGGACCAGCTTCACCAGTTCCGCGATCTCGCCGGCATGGTTCATGCCGATCTCGAAGACGCCAAACTGTGCCTCGCGCGGCAGGCGCGCCAGCATCAGCGGCACGCCCCAGTGGTTGTTGAAGCTCTTGATCGAGTAGTGCGTCTCTCCGAAGGCCGCGAGTACGGTGCGGATGGCTTCCTTGGTCGTGGTCTTTCCGGCACTGCCGGTCACCGCGACGATCTGGCCCTTGTTGCGCGCCCGCGCAGCAACGCCCAGCGCTTCGAGGGCCTTGAGCGGATCGGGCACGACGATGACCCGCTCGCCACCCAGCGCCTTGAAGTGGGCTTCCGAGACGATGGCAGCGGCAGCGCCGGCCTCGAGCGCCTTGCCGACGAAGTCGTGCCCATCGAGCTTGTCGCCGTTGATGGCGACGAACAGCGCCTCGTGGGCAATCTCGCGGGAGTCGATGCAGACCGAGAAGATCGGGCCGTCGGACAACCCCTCCGGGTGGCCGCCGGTGGCTTTGACGACCTCGGCGACAGTCCAGAGTGGTCGCATGGGCTAGAGTCCTTTCAGCGTCTCCAGCACCACCTCGTGATCCGAGAAGTGGTGCTTGGTGGTGCCGATGATCTGATAGTCCTCGTGCCCCTTGCCCGCAATCAGCAGCACGTCGCCCGGCTGCAATTCCTTTATCGCCGTTTCGATGGCGAGGCGGCGGTCGCCGATCTCCCGGGCACTCGTCATTGCGAGCAGGATCTGCTTGCGGATGGTCGCGGCATCTTCGGTACGCGGATTGTCGTCGGTGACGATCGCATCGTCGGCGAGGCGACTCGCTGCATCGCCCATCATCGGGCGCTTGCCCTGGTCGCGATCGCCACCCGCGCCGAACACCACCTTGAGCTTGCTGGTCGCATAGGGGCGCAGCGCCTCGAGCGCCGTCTCCAGCGCGACAGGCTTGTGTGCGTAGTCCACGAAGATGGCGGCGCCGTTGTGCTCGGCCACCAGCTCGAGGCGTCCCTTGGCGCCCTTGAGCGTCTCTAGTGCCTTCACCGCCTGCTCGGCGGGTGCGCCCGTCGAGATCGCCAGCGCAAGGGCGACCGCGGCGTTGCTGACCTGGAATTCGCCGGTAAGTGGCAGGCGGAAGCTGACGGGTTCGCCGACCATGCGGCCGGTGACACGCTGGCCGTAGCCTTCGTTGCGGATGTCGGTGAGTTCGAGCCAGGCGCCCTCGCGCCCGACCGTCAGCAGCGTCGCGCCGCGATCGAGCGCGGCGAACATGAAGGGCATGTGCTCGGGATCATCGGCATTGACCACGGCCGCCCCGCCATCGGCGATCAGGTCCTTGAACAGCCGGAGCTTCGCCTCGCGGTAGGTTTCCATGTCGAGGTGATAGTCGAGATGGTCGCGGCTGAGGTTCGAGAACGCCACCGCGTTGAAGCGGATGCCGTCGGCCCGCCGCTGGTCGAGCCCCTGGCTCGAGACTTCCATCGCAACGTGATCGATCCCCTGCGCCTTCAGCGCACCGAGGTCCTGGTGCAGCGACAGGGAATCCGACGTCGTCAGTTCGCGCTTGTCGATCCCGGCCCTGGTCTCGACACCGACCGTTCCTAGGCTCGCGCCCGGAATGCCGCAGGCATCCCAGATCTGGCGGACGAACGAAACGATCGAGGATTTGCCGTTGGTGCCGGTAACGCCGACCGTCACCTGTGGCTGTGGCGCGAACTGGCGCGCTGCGGCGCGCGCGTAGGCCGCCCGCACATCCGAAACGACAATGACCGGAACGCCCGGATCGCCGTGGGGCGCACGATCACTGACCATGGCAACTGCGCCTAGCCCGACGGCTTGAGCAGCAAAACCGTCGCCATGCACCCGCGTGCCGGGCGTCGCGAAGAAGACTTCACCCGGGCGGATCGATCGGCTGTCGGCGTTGACGCCTTCTACGGTGAGGTTGGGGACGGAGGCTTCTGCCCCCTCTAGAAGGTCTTTGAGCGCAAACGGCACGCTGGCTTCTTCTCTGTTCGCTTCAGCGAAGCTGTGGTGGGACAAGGTTTCCGTCCAACATGTCGCTGAAGTCTGGCGCAATTCCAAGCATCGGCGCGACCCGCTGCACAATTCGGCCTGTGACTTCACCCGCATTCCAGCCGGCCGTGGTGCCGGATTGCGCGTTTTCGGCCTGGGGATCGTCGACCACAATCACCATCGCATACCGCGGGTTGTCGAGCGGGAACGCCGAAGCGAAAACGTTGAACACCTTGTTGGACGAGTACGCCCCGTTGACCACCTTCTCGGCGGTGCCGGTCTTGCCGCCGACGCGATAGCCGTTGGACAGCTTGTTCATGCGGCTGCCCGAACCCTCGAGCGCGTTGAGGCGCATGAGGTAGCGAATCTGCTCGCTGGTCTGCTGGGAGACCACCGGCGTGTAGAGCTTCTGGGCTTCTTCGAGGCTGCGCTTGTAGATGGTCGGCGGCACCATGTTGCCGTCGTTGACGAAGGCCGCCACGGCGCGCGCCATATGCAGCGGCGACACGGAGAGGCCGTGGCCAAAGCTCGCGGTGGCGGCGACGATCTCGGAGAACTTCGCCGGCACCTTGGGCTTGCGCATCTCGGGCAGTTCGAACGGTACCGGCTGGTCCATGCCGATCCTCGTCAGGAAGGCGCGGAAGTCGTCCTTGCCCAGCTCCTGCATGATCTTGATGGTGCCGATGTTGGACGAGTACTTGTAGACTTCCGGCACCGAGAGGACGCGGTGCTTGCCATGGAAATCGTCGATGGTGAAGCGACCGAAGCGTATGCCGAAGCGCGCATCGAACTGATCGGTGATCCTCACCTTGCCGCTATCGAGCGCACCAGCCAGGGTTACCGTCTTGAAGGTCGAGCCGAGTTCGTAGATGCCCGAGGTGATGCGGTTGAAGCGGTCGTTCTTTACCCCGTTGTAGTCCTGGAACAGGGTCGAGGGGTTGTTCGGGTCGAAATCCGGCAGCGAGGCGAGCGCGACGACTTCACCGGTCCGGACATCAATCATCACGCCAGCCGCGGCAATCGCCTTGTAGCGGGAGAGCGCATCGACCAGCTGCTCGTACATCACATGCTGGACGCGCAGATCGACCGACAGGCTGACCGGCGTGAGGTCGGCGCCACGGGCAAGGCCGACCGACTGCAGCAGGGCAAGGCTGTCGTCGTCCATGTGCTTTTCGATGCCCATGGTGCCCTGGTTGTCGATGTTGACCGCGCCGAGGATATGCGAGGCCTCCTTGCCCGAAGGGTAGAAGCGCTTGCTTTCGGTGACGAACTGGATGCCCGGAATGCCGAGCTGGAAGATCCTGTCCTCGATGGCAGGCGTCAGCTCGCGCTTGATCCAGACGAAACCCTTGTCGCCGGTGAGACGCTTGCGCAGCCAGTCCTCGTTGAGGTCGGGCAGCACGGTGCGGAGCTTCTGCACCGCTTCCTCGACGTCGATGATCCGGCGCGGCTCGGCGAACAGCGACGGCACGCGGATATCGACGGCCATCTCCAGCCCGTTCCGATCGAGGATCGGCGGACGGCTGGCGGTGATGACGTCACGCGCCACCCCTTCGATGTTGGAGTCGGTGACGGTCGCGCCGAGCTGGATCAACCGCCCACCGACAACGGCGAAGACGATGAACAGCGCCGCCACGACAACGCGGATGCGTGACTTGGTCAGGTTGCCGCGCGACTTGCGGCCGCCATCGAGCGAAATGGTCTCGGCGCCGACGGAGAGGATCGCCATCTAGTTCGCCTCGATCAGTTGCTCGATCGGGTCGATGCCCGCGTCGAGGGAGTTCAGCAGTTCGTCGAGCGCCGCCGTGTCCGGCGCGGCCGGGCGCATCGGCAGGTTGTCCATCCGGCCGAACTGCTCCTGCCCGGTCGGCACCAGTGCCAGCGCTTCCTGGTGGCGGGCGACGATCGGGCCGACATGCGCGGGCTGGTTGAGATAGGACCAGTCCGCCTTCAACAGGCTGAGCTCCCCGGTCTGGCGATCGATCTTGCGCTCGATCGACACCTTCTCGGCGGCGATGTCCTCGACCGAGTACTTGAGCCCATAAACGCCGACGAGCGCGGCAAGGCAGGTGCAGAACAGGATGAGATTGATGACGCGGATCATGCGGCACCCCGCGACATGGGAACGCCGAGGCCGGCATAGCTGACGGCGCGGGCTGCCGCAGAGGTCCGCACGCCGGACCGGATGGTCGCCGAGCGGGAACGGGGATTGCGGCTTACTTCCGCCTCGGACGCCTTGCGCGCCTTGGCGACATGCGACCAGCGCACCGCATCCTGCACGACCTGCGGCAGGTGGCGCGACTGGGTCGGAGCGCCCTTCTCGGGATCGAAGAACCGCTTCACGATGCGATCCTCGAGCGAATGGAACGTCACCACCGCCAGCCGCCCGCCTTCGCCGAGCAGGCGCTCGCTGGCGAACAGGCCCTCGACCAGTTGCTCGAACTCACCATTCACGGCGATCCGCAGCGCCTGGAAGCTCCGCGTCGCCGGATGCGCGTCGCCCGGCTTCCGGCCGATGGATTTCTCGATGAGCTTCGCGAGCTGAGTGGTCGTGGTGATCGGCTCGCTTGCACGAGCCGCAACGATGGAATGGGCGATGCGCCGCGACTTCCGCTCTTCGCCAAAGGCGAACAGCAGGTTGGCGAGGTCGGCCTCTTCCAGCCCATTCACGAGGTCAGCGGCACTTTCGCCATCGGAGGACATCCGCATGTCGAGCGGCCCCTCCTGCATGAACGAAAAGCCGCGCTCGGCCTGGTCGAGCTGCATGGACGAGACGCCGATATCGAGGACGACGCCATCCACGGGCTCGCCGGCCAGCTCATCCAGATTGGAAAAAGTCCCCGCCACGAACTTGAATCGACTCGGATATTCGGCGGCCAGCTTTTCGGCATGCGGTAGCACTGAGGGGTCGCGATCGACAGCGACGACAGATGCGCCGGCTTCGAGGATGGCGCGCGAATAGCCACCGGCGCCGAACGTGCCGTCGAGAATGCGTGCACCTTCGAGCGGCTCCAGCGCTTCGAGCACCTCCGCCAACAGGACCGGCACGTGCGGCCCCTGGCTGTAGCTGCCCTTCGGCTTGGTCATCTTCCGCCCGAACTCCACTCCGGCGACAGCCGGCACGCAACTTCCCCATAGTGGGGATATCGGCGCACTCTGACGGGGCCAGATTAAGATTCTGTTGAGGTTACCTGTCCGCCAGCAGCGACAGCACAACGCTCCCGACCTTGCGGCCGGTCTCGACATAGCGGTGCGCCTCTACGACCTGCTCCAGCGCATACTCGCGATCGACCAGCGGCCGGATGTGGCCAGCCCGGTAGAGCTCGACGATGTGAGCGAGATCGGCCGCTTTCTCGCGGCTGGGGCGAAGGCCGGTGGCAGCAAACCGGGCACGCTTGCCGCTTTTCCGCAGCATCGCCGGCAGCCCTCGGAGGTCGGGGACGGTGGTGAGGTAGACGCCACCTGGCGCAAGGGCCGGCACACAGCGCGCGAACGAACTCTTGCCGATGGCGTCGAAGATCACGTCCCATGCCTCTCGGCGGTCGGTGAAGTCCTCGAGGTCGTAGTCGATGACGCCATGTGCACCCAGCGACCGGACCGTGTCGACATTCCGGCCACTGCAGACGCCGGTGACGACAGCGCCCATGTGGCGCCCGAGTTGCACCGCAGCGCTGCCGACACTGCCGGAGGCACCGTTGACAAGCAGGCGCTGGCCGGGCTGGAGCTTGGCCACATCGCGCAGGAAGGGCAGCGCCGTCAGCATGCCGTCGGACATGCCGGCCGCCTCGCCGAACCGGAGCCCATCCGGCAGCGGCGCCAGCGCCGCATCTTCGGGCAGGCAACGATACTCGGCATAGGCGCCAAGGTCGGGGCCGGTGGTGCCGAACACCCGGTCACCGACGCTGAACTTCTGAACGCCCTCGCCGACCGCCTCGACCACCCCGCCGATGCTGTCGCCCATCACCGCAATCCGCGGCTTGAGCAGCCCGGCGAAGAGCCGCGCGACGAACGGCGTGCCCGACCGGAACGCCACGTCGGAGGGCGTGACCACCGTGGCGTGGATACGGATCAGCACCTCGCCCACGGCAGGCATCGGCTTCGGGACTTCGCCGATGCGGATAACATCCGGCCCGCCGTAGCGATCGACAATCGCTGCTTTCATCTCGTTCTCCTGGGCGCAGGACATCGCTCGCGGAACAGGTCCGCGTCGAGCCGGCGCTGATCTCTGGTTGCGGCGATTAGGCGTCGCCCTCGTAGGTGAAGACCTGCTCGAGCGGCGCGCTGAACGCCCGGGCGATGCGGAAAGCGACTTCGAGCGACGGCGAATATTTGCCCTGCTCGATCGCGACGATGGTCTGCCGCGTCACCCCGACCTTCTCCGCCAGCTCGGCCTGCGTCATCTCGCCGGCGTGGAAGCGGAGGGTGCGGATGGTGTTGCTGATCTGGGCCTGTCCCTTCCCCATCGGATCAGCCGATCCGATAGTAGACGATGCGCGACACCGCATCGGTCGCACCGCCGAGCAACGGCGCGAGGAACAGGGCATAGACCGCAAAGATCGGCACCACGCCCAAGGCGATGGCGATGAGGCTCAGCGCGGCGACGCTCGAGGTGATCACGCCACCATTCCGCATAGACTTCGCATCGATCGCGATATCCCGCTCGTCGGCCTTCTCGTCCTTGAACTCAGCCCTCGTGACGATGCCTACGCCGATGGCGACAAGGATCGTCATGGCGATGTTGAAGACTATCGCCGCACCGATCACCCAAACCAGCCGCATCGCCACGGCGGCGAAATCAGCGGTGCTGAACCCACCGCCCAGCCCGTCGAACAACAACCATCCGGCGACAAGCATCACCCCGACCAACTGGATGACCGGCGTCCATTCCTTCATCGACATGGCAAACCTCCACTGTTCCAGGCAACAGGTATGCATTACCCGACACTGTGTCAAGTTTTTCATACATAACGTCGTGTGAACTTGACCTGCCCTCGTGATGCAGTCGCCGAAGGATGGAAGTGCCAGTTGACCTATAAGCCGGGTTCTGTAGGGCCTGCGCCTCACGGCGCTGACGTGGTGACCATTCATCTTTGACCGGCATTACTGCCGGCCTTATGCAACCAACCCGGGTGACATGGCCTCGAAATCGGCTGGGTTTCCCCGCGTCACCCCTATTTGGTCTTGCTCCCGGTGGGGTTTGCCGTGCCGTCCCTGTTGCCAGGTCCGCGGTGCGCTCTTACCGCACCCTTTCACCCTTACCTGTCCGAAGACCGGCGGTTTGCTTTCTGTGGCACTTTCCCTGGGGTCGCCCCCGGCGGCCGTTAGCCGTCACCGTATTTCGATGGAGCCCGGACTTTCCTCTCCCACGGAAACAGGAGCGGCCACCCGGTCAACTGGCGAGGGGCATATGTGGGGCCAAGCCCCTGCCCGTCAAGCCGCGCGCTTCATGATCTGGTTGTAGGCGTTGTTGATCGAGGCCATGCGAGCCGTCGCCACGTCGATCAGTTCCTCCGGCACACCCTTGGCGATCAGCCGGTCGGGATGGTGCTCGGCGACGAGCAGCCGATAGACGCGCTTGACCTCGTCGCGGTCGGCCGTCGGCGCCAGACCGAGCACAGCGAATGGATCGACGCCGCGCTCGAACAGCACGTGCTGGGCGGTCAACTGCTCGAAACGGGCATCATCGAAGCCGAAGATGTCGCTGACATTCTTGAGGTAGTCGAGCTCGCTCTCGTGGATCATGCCGTCCGCCGAGGCGATGAAGAACAGGCTGTCGAGCACGTGCTCGAGCGTGTCCGGGCTGTCCGAGAAGAACCGGCGGATCTTCTTGGCGTAGGACTCGTAGCCGGCCACATCCTGCTGGGCGAGCTTGAACAGCTTGTCGACCTGCTGCTCGATACCTGCGGGAATATCGACGGTACGCTGGAAGGCCCGCAGTTCGGAAGCGGTCACCACGCCGTCCGACACCGCCATCTTTGCCGAGAGTGCAATCAGCGCCAGCGTGAAGGCCGCATCACGGCCACCTGGCAGCCAGTTGTCCGGGTCGAGCACGTTCGCGAGCGAACCGACGATACCCGTCCGCTCCGATACCGAACCCACCAATGCCGAAAGTCGACTCCAGACCGACATGACCTTCTCCGACCGGGGCGCACAATAGCCGCCGAATCCGAAATTGATAGCCTTCAGGCATGTGGCAGCTTGCATCGATGCCCCCGAGAAAGTTTCGGCCGCCTGTTGGGGGCGGCCGATGAAGTCAGAAGAGGAAGAAATCGAGGTTCCGCCTGACTGGCCGGTTCGGCGCCTCGTCGAGATACACGATCTCGTCATCGGACGGCCGCGGGGACGACTCGTTCATCAGGCCCTTGCGCTCGAGGTACTCGGCGAGAGAACCGGAATCCCATTCCTCCAGCTGGTCGCCGGTAACAACGTCGTCCCGGTTGCCGTAGCGATCGACAGCTGCCTGCGGCGGCTGACGGACCGTGGGCTGGTCGATGATCAGCGGTTCCTCGTCGGCCGGGAGCGCGGCGACCTGCGTCGTCTGCGGACGGGCACTGCGCGGCAGCGGAATCGGCGGATTCTCCTTCGGGGCCGTCGCGACGGTGGTCGGCGTGGTGACCGCCACCGGCGGCTTCACCGCGGGCGCCTTGATTGCCGGAGCAGTTGTTGCGACCGGCTGCACTTCGTCGGCATCGGAGATGTACGACGGCAGCTTCTTGCCGGACTTGAGGAACTTGTCGACCACCGGCGCCTCATCGACGCTGGCCGTCTGGATCGGATCGGTGGCCGCGACCGGAGCCTTCAGCGCCGGGGCCTTGTTGCCCGTCGCAGTTGCCGACGCATCGGATGTCACGGTGGCTGCGGTTTCGCTGGTAGGCTTGCCGAAGATCATGTCCGCGGCGGGTACCGCGAGAACGACGACGAGGCCGGCCCAGGCCAATCCGCCCTTCACCTTCGCATCGAGTTTCATTGGCTGCTGTCCTTCAACTTGCCCCGCCCACCTTCGCCCCGGACGGAACTCAATCAATAGGGCCATTTTGTGGATGGCCCGGGAATCGACCCTACCCTCGACCCTACCGGATTCGACCTGAACGGACGCTGAACACTTCGGGATCAGTCGGGGCGGTAGCCCAGCAGTCGCGCCAGCGCCAGAACCAGGTTGGAGCGGTTCAGCGTAAAGAAGTGGAACTCGGTAATCCCATTGTCGACGAGTTCCAACACCTGCTCGGCGGCTACCGCCGATGCAACCAGCGCATGGGTCTCGGGGTCGTCGTCCAGCCCCTCGAACCGATCCGCCATCCAGCCTGGAATGGATGCACCGTTCTTGGCCGCAAAGCTCGATATTTGTCTGAACGAGTGGATCGGCTGAATGCCGGGCACGATCGGTGCAGTGATGCCGGCGGCCTGGGCCCGGTCGACGAGGCGGAAGTAGTCGTCGTTATCGAAGAACATCTGCGTGATGGCGCGGGTCGCCCCGGCATCGAGCTTGCGCTTCAGATTGTCGATCTCGGTGTCCCAGTCCGGCGACTGCGGGTGCTTGTCGGGATAGGCCGCAACCGAGATATCGAAGTCGCCGATCTTGCGGATGCCGGCCACGAGGTCGGCCGCATTGCGATAGCCATCCGGATGCGGGATGAAGGGCTGGCCGATGCCCTCGGCCGGATCGCCGCGCAGCGCCACGATACGGGTGATGCCCGCATCCTTGTAGCCGCGCACGACCTCATCCACCTCGTCGCGGCTGGCGCCCACGCAGGTTAGGTGCGCCGCGGCATCGACGCCGGTCTGCGCCTTCACTTCCTTGACCATGCGCAGCGTGCGCTCGCGCGTCGAGCCACCGGCGCCATAGGTCACCGACACGAAGCGCGGATGAAGCGGAGCGAGCTTGTGGATCGAGTCCCAGAAGCGCTCCTCCATCGCGTCCGTCTTGGGCGGGAAGAACTCGAACGAGACGAGGAAATCGGGCCGCGCGTCCGGGCTGCGGCGGCTCGGGCGATCGGTGTAGTCGGTGCTCATAGGGAAGTTTCCGTCTCGTCGGTAAGGCGCCAGAGGCAGACCGTCAGGCCCTCGGCGGTATTGGTCGGTGGAAAGCTGCGCAGCTCCGTAACCGCAAGGTCGGCGGCCTTGGCCCAGCCAGCCATCTGAGCCTCGCTGAGTCCGAGTCGGCGGTGGGCATGGTGGGAGCGCAGGAACTCGAGCGTGTGGGGTGCAAAGTCGATGATCAGCATCTCGCCACCCGGCTTCAGCGCCCGGCGCGCCTGCGCCAGCACGCGGCCCGGATCGTCGAAATAGTGCAGCACCTGATGGATGACGATGACGTCCGCGCGGCCGGCGCTGGCGTCGAGATCGACGATGTCTCCCAGCCTCACCTGGGCATGGCCGATGCCGCACTGGGCCAGCTTGGCGCGCGCTACCGCGATCATTTCGCGGCTGGCATCGATGCCGATGCCGCGGCGATAGTGCCCCGCCAGCAGTTCAAGCATGCGACCGGTGCCGGTCCCGAGGTCGATCAGCGTATCGACCACCCTACCCTGCAGCGCCTCGACGATTGCCGCCTCCACCGCCTCCTCGGGCACGTGCAGCGACCGCAGCAGGTCCCAGCTGTCGGCGACCTTGGAGAAGTACGCGGCGGCCTGCTCGGCCTGCTGCAGCCTGACGGATTCGAGCCGCTGCCGGTCTCGCAGCCGGTCCGGATCTTCGGGCGACCACCGGTCGATCAGCCAGCGGGCGAGATCGCCGCCGGGACCGTCCGGTGCCAGACCGTAATAGGCCCACGCCCCTTCGGCATTGCGGCTGACGAGGCCGGCATCGGCGAGCAGCTTGAGATGGCGCGAAACCCGCGGCTGGCTCTGGCCGAGGATTTCGGTAAGGTCCTTGACCGACTGCTCGCCATCCGACAGCAATGCCAGAAGGCGCAGCCGGGTAGTTTCCCCCGCCGCGCGCAGCACCCCCACCAGATCAGCCGTATCGTTCATCGAGCCTCGCGAGATATAAAGATATCTTTATATCCGATATGGAGGGAACGTCCAGCCTGCAGTTCTCGGACTAGACACTTAGCTCTTGCGCTAAGTGTTTTGAGGCGATACTTAGTCGCATGGCTCAGCATCAGAACGCACTCGACCATATCTTCCTGGCTCTCTCGGACCCGACGCGCCGCGCGGTGCTCGCGCGGCTGGGGCAGCGCCCGGCCAGCATCACCGAACTCGCCGGACCGTTCGGCATGGCCCTGCCCTCGTTCATGAAGCACATCGCCATGCTCGAGAACGCCGGCCTCATCCGCACGGCAAAGCACGGTCGGGTGCGCACCTGCGAGATCGACCGCGAACGGCTGGCGCTGGTGGATGGCTGGCTGAGCGAACAACGGCTCCTTTGGGATCAGCGTACCGATCGTCTCGAAGCCTTTCTCATCGACGAACAGAAGGACGAAGCAAAATGACCCGCAACCCCGAGCTCGACCTCGTCATCGACCGCATCATCCGCGCGCCGCGCGAACGGGTCTGGAGCGCTTGGACGACCCCGAAGAGCTTCGAGCAGTGGTGGATTCCCCGCCCTGCCCTGTGCCGTGTCGCGGAGATGGACCTGACGCCGGGTGGCGCCATGGTGACGCGCATCAGCGAGAATGGCGGCGACTTCGCTCCGCATTTCGATGGCTGCTATCTGGCCGTCGATGAGGGGGCGCGGCTGGTCTTCACCAACTCGCTGACCGAAGGCTGGCGCCCGGCCGAAACCCCGTTCATCACCGCGATCATCACCCTGGCCGATCATCCCGAGGGCACCGCGTATCAGGCCTACGTAATGCACAAGAGCCAGGCCGATCGTGCCATGCACGAGCAACTCGGCTTCCACGACGGCTGGGGCACCGTGGCGGGACAACTGGCTGAACTGGTGGAGCGGGCGGACGCGTAGCTGTCCACTGCGGCTGCCTCAAACCACCGTCATCCCCGGGCGAAGACCCGGGGACCCAGCGGGGGCCGCGACATCCCATGGGTCCGCGGATCAAGTCCGCGGATGACGACTGAGAGAATGGATCAGAGGGGCGAAGGACGTAGCACGCAGCCTACGCCGCCGGCCAGCCCTCGATATGTACCGGCAGCCGCGCGAACCGGCTGAAGCGGTTGGCGGGGACGAGCACGCGATAGGCGAGATGGAAGGCCGTCCACAGGATCGAGCCGAGCATCACGAAGCCGATCATGCCGAGCACGCCGAGCCCGCTCCACGGCGCGATGCTTTGGCTCATCGAGAACACGCACCATGCGCCGAGGCCGGCGCAGATGGCGGCGGCAAGCCAGGCGATGGTGTCGAACACGCGGCCGACGAGCCGAGCGATTGCCGCCGGCGCGAACTGGCGCAAGGCGTGGGCGACGAGATACGGCAGCAGGAAGACGATCAGGGCAACAACCGGAACGAGCGACATTCTGTCCTCTGGGGTGAGCGCTTCAGAAAAACGGCGGCCATTCGGGCCGCCGTGAGAGTTGGGCTGGACAGACTTTGGATACTCAGGCGGCGCCGACGACATCCTCGTTGGGAAGCCGGCGGCGGAAGGCATGCGTGCGCCAGAGTTCAAAAATACCCACGGCCTCGTCCCGGCTCAGGGCCTCGAAGCGCTTGCGCACGTTCTGCAGGTCCGGCTGGCTCGGGAGATCGCGCCAGGGCATGGAAGCGATCATCGCCTCGAACAGGTCGGGCTGGATCCCGAGTGCGCGGAGCGCCACGGTGATCGCCACGTAGTCCTGCATGGCAAGCCACTTCACGAAGACTTCGGGACCGACGCGCAGCAGCATGGTGAGCGCCGCCGCCGTGTGATGGCCGTAGCCGAAGCGGGCGAAGCGGATCAGCGCGCGCTCGTCGAGCTGCTTGCGATCGGAGAGCGCCTTCACCTGGTTGTAGGCGACCTTCCAGTCCTGGCTGGAGAAGCCGGCCCGGTTGCGCATGCGGTTGTAGACGACAGCCTGCACCTTCCCGACCGTGACCGGATCGACGCGCGGGTCGATCTGCTCGATCGTCTCGCGCACCTTGTCCCCGACGGCATCGATGCCGGCGCTCATGGCCTTCCAGTCGATATCGGTACGGCCACGCAAGTCCGCTGCGATCGCCGCATCCTGTGCGGCACGACCGGCGATGCGCTCGAGCGTTTCCTGGCCGAGTTCGGCATTGGTGTTGCGGATCAGGCGGACCACCGAGGCCGTCTCGCCATGTTCGACGATCGCCTCGCCCACCCGCTCGGTCACCTGCTGGCGGCCGGCGATGGCCACGCGGTGTTCCTCGGACTGCTTGGCGATGATCTCGATGAGGTCGTCGTCGCTGAGCACGTTCGAGAACTCGAGCAGCGGCTGCGCGACCTCGATCGTATCGTTGGCGAGCCGTACCACCACGTTGCCGGGTGCACGGTCGAGCGGCGCAAGAAGCTTGGCCACATGGGCCCGCGCCTCGGCTTCGACCAGTTCGGCCAGCTGGCACAGCACCTCGTCGTACTGCGCGACCTGCTCGTCATCGCAGCGATCCGACACATAGGAGTAGAGCTGGGCCATGTTGCGGAACAGCTGCTCGCGTTCCACGATGTTGGAGTCCCCGTTCAGCACCCTGAACGTCGAGAAGGCCTTCGTCGTGCCTTCTTCCATCTCTGTCATGTCACTTCCCTCCGGCTTCTGCCGACTGACATGCAGATTGACCCGTGAGTTCGGTGCGTGCGCTGAAGGTACGGCGCGTGATTTGATTCAAATTGTACGGAACCGGACAAGGTTCTGGTGGGCAACAAAAAAGCCCGGATCGCTAGGCGATCCGGGCCATTCAGTTGATAGACCTGGCCGTCAGGCGAGGTCGAAGCGGTCGGCGTTCATGACCTTGGTCCACGCGGTAACGAAGTCGTTGGCGAACTTCTCGGTCGCATCGGCCTGGCCGTAGACCTCGGCGAGCGCGCGCAGCTGGCTGTGCGAGCCGAAGATCAGGTCGGCGCGGGTCGCGCTCCAGCGCGGCTCGCCGGTGACCCGGTCGACGCCCTGGTAGACCGAATGGTCCTCCGAGGCCGGCTTCCACTTCGTCGCCATGTCCAGCAGGTTGGCGAAGAAGTCGTTCGTCAGCTGGCCCGGACGGGCAGTGAGCACGCCGTGCTGCGGCTTGCCGGCTTCGAGCACGCGGAGGCCGCCGACGAGGACGGTCATTTCCGGAGCCGAGAGGCCGAGGAGCTGGGCCTTGTCGACCAGCGCCGCCTCGGGCGACAGCCGCTGCGGGCCGCGGTGGTAGTTGCGGAACCCATCGGACGTCGGCTCGAGCCACTCGAACGAAGCCGCGTCGGTCTGCTCGGCGGACGCATCCATGCGGCCCGGAGCGAACGGCACGGTGATGGCGAGGCCGGCATCCTGCGCCGCCTTCTCGACGCCCACGCCACCGGCGAGAACGATGAGATCGGCCAGCGAGAGCTTCTTGCCGCCGGACTGCGCGGCGTTGAACTCGGCCTGGATGCCTTCGAGCACGCCCAGCACCTTTGCCAGCTGCTCGGGCTGGTTTGCTTCCCAGTCCTTCTGCGGGGCGAGGCGGATACGGGCGCCATTGGCACCACCGCGCATGTCCGAACCGCGATAGGTCGAGGCCGAAGCCCAGGCGGTAGAGACCAGCTCGGAGACCGAAAGGCCCGAGGCGAGGATCTTGGCCTTGAGCGCCGCGACATCGACATCATCGACGACCGCGTGATCGAGGGCCGGGATAGGGTCCTGCCAGATCAGGTCTTCAGCCGGGACTTCCGGGCCGAGGTACCGGACCTTGGGGCCCATGTCGCGGTGGGTCAGCTTGAACCAGGCGCGGGCGAATGCGTCGGCGAACTCGTCCGGGTTCTCGAGGAACCGGCGGGCGATCTTCTCGTAGGCCGGATCGGCGCGCAGCGCGATGTCGGAGGTCAGCATGGCCGGAGCCTGCCGCTTGTCCTTGTCGTGGGCGTGCGGAACGGTGTTGGCGCCCATGCCGTGCTTGGGGATCCACTGGTGTGCGCCGGCCGGGCTCTTGGTCAGCTCCCACTCGTAACCGAAGAGGTTCCAGAGGAAGTTGTTGCTCCACTTGGTCGGCGTCGTGGTCCAGGTAACCTCGAGGCCCGAGCCGATGGTGTCGCCACCCTTGCCGGTGCCGAACGTATTGTCCCAGCCGAGACCCTGCGCCTCGATGCCGGCCGCTTCAGGCTCCGCGCCCACCAGCGAGGCATCGCCGGCGCCGTGGGTCTTGCCGAAGGTGTGGCCGCCGGCGATCAGCGCCACGGTCTCGTAGTCGTTCATGGCCATGCGCGCGAAGGTGTCGCGGATGTCGCGCGCCGAAGCGATCGGGTCGGGGTTGCCGCCCGGACCTTCCGGATTGACGTAGATGAGGCCCATCTGCACGGCCGCGAGCGGGTTCTCGAGCTCGCGCTCACCCTGGTAACGCTCGGTGTCGGCGAGCCACTCGCCTTCCTGCCCCCAGTAGATGTCGAGCTCGGGTTCCCAGGTGTCGGCGCGGCCACCGGCAAAGCCGAAGGTCTTGAAGCCCATCGACTCGAGCGCGACGTTGCCGGTGAGGATGAAGAGGTCAGCCCACGAGATGCGGCTGCCGTACTTCTGCTTCAGCGGCCAGAGCAGGCGGCGCGCCTTGTCGAGGTTGACGTTGTCGGGCCACGAGTTCAGCGGCGCGAAGCGCTGCTGGCCAGCGCCGCCACCACCGCGGCCGTCCTGCACGCGGTACGTACCGGCCGAGTGCCAGGCCATGCGGATCATCAGCGGGCCGTAGTGCCCGAAGTCAGCCGGCCACCAGTCCTGCGAGTCGGTCATCAGCGCCTTGAGGTCGGCCTTGAGCCCCTCGTAGTCGAGCTTCTGGAACTCCTGGGCGTAGTCGAAAGCCGAGCCCAGCGGGTTCGACAGCGCCGTGTGCTGATGCAGAATCGACAGGTCGAGCTGGTTCGGCCACCAATCGCGGTTACCGCGACCGGATTTCCCATGCGGCACCGGGCACTTCCCCGCTCCGCCTTCCGTTGCTGCTTCCATGTCTATTCTCCTGGGTCTTGAGTGGTTGGCGGCGTTCTGACTCAGCGCCGAGAATAAGGCAAGTTGATTGATCTACTCAACGTGATAAGCTGTGATTATGATATCGCTACGACAGATGCAGTACGCCGTCGCGCTGGCGGAAACCGGGCATTTCGGCCGAGCTGCCGAGATGTGCCACGTCACGCAGCCGGGGCTCAGCCAGCAGATCCGCCAGCTCGAGGAACACTGCGGCGCTCCGCTGTTTGACCGTCTCGGCAAATCCGTGCAGCCGACCCCGCTCGGCCGGGAACTCATCGACCGCATGCGGCCGATCCTGCAGCAGACCGAGGCGCTGGAGATCTTCGTCGCTGCCCAGCATGGCCAGCCGGCCCGACCGATCCGGCTCGGGGTGATCCCGACCGTGGCCCCCTACCTGCTGCCGCACGCCTTCCCTGCCCTGCAGCGCGAACTGCCATCGGTCAGCTTCATCGTCTCGGAAAGCCGCACTGACACTCTGATCGATGGCCTCGGCAACGGCACGCTCGACCTCGCTCTTATCGCCAGCGAGCCGAAGCCGGGTGGTCCGCGCCTCGCGATCGAACCGCTGTTCGACGATCAGTTCGTCCTCGCAACTGGTCCCGACGACAAGGTGAGCGGCCCGGTACCGCTCGACCGGATCAACGGCAACCGCATGCTTTTGCTGGACGAAGGCCACTGCTTCCGCGAACAGGCAATCGCCGCCTGTGGCATCGAACAGGATGCGGCGGGCCGCACCTTCGCGGCGACATCGCTCTCGACCATCGTCGAGTTCGTTGCCAACGGCCAGGGCATCACGCTGCTGCCTGAGATCGCGCTGCGCAAGGAAGCCTCGGACCGCATCCGCATCCACCCGCTGCAATCGCCCGGCGCTCATCGCCAGCTGCGGCTCGTCTGGCGCGAGGGATCACCGTTCAGGAAAGTGTTCGACAGCGTCGCGGAGACGATCCGCAGCGCGCGTCCGGCTCAGGCACCAACCGGGTAGCCGACCTGTCGCCAGGTGCGCAGCTTCACTTCGTCGCCGGGCCTGACAATGCCCTCGCGCTCGACCCAGCCCACGAGGCCGCGCTTGTTCGTCGCTGCCTTCACGAAGGCAAACTCGACGTCCCGGCGATCGGGATGATGCCGCACGATGGACGCGCCCGACTTCCGGCACGGTCCGTTGTCGCCATCGATGCGAATGGTCGCGCCGCTCGGGAACATCAGCATGGTGCGCGGCGGCAGCAGGCTGAAGTGCGTCACGCCTGAGATCGCGAGGTTCCCGCCGATCCATTCGGCCGGAATGGCCGGCAGGTTCAGGTCGGCCGCGACCTCCGCCAATTCCTCGACCGAGAGGATCGAGATCTGCCGCTCGTTCCGCATCATCGTGCCGCGCGGATACCACGGCTCGCGCGCTCCGCTCGGTCGCACGAGGCCCTCATGCCGATCCCCGGCGACGCCCGCGTAGGTGAGTTGCAGTTCTGCCCGCGGGGTCGATTCCACCGCATTGCTCTCGACGACGAACACGCCCTCTACCCGAGCCACCAGGGTCATTGCGGGTATCTCGTCGTTCATCCCTAGCCTCTCCTGCGCCGCACCACCGAGTCCGTGGTGTAGACGATGAGGGACAGCCAGATAAGGCCGAAGCTGACGAGACGAACCCCGTTCAGGTGCTCGCCGAACATCGTGATCGCCAGCACGAACTGGATGGAGGGCGCGATGTACTGCAGCATTCCGATGGTCGTCAGCCGCAACCGCTGCACGGCGAACGCGAACAACAGCAGCGGCACCGCGGTCGCCGGCCCCGTCAGCATCAGCAGGAACAGCGTGTACGGGTCGCCGTGCACGCCGACGCCGCCTTCAATGGCGAAGGTGATGAGCAGGTAGGCCAGCGCCACCGGCGAGAGGATCAGCGTCTCGACGAACAGGCCTGTCGCCGAGGACGCCTTCGCGGTCTTCCTGATATAGCCGTAGAGCGCAAAGGTCAGCGCGAGGCTCAGCGCGATATAAGGCACTCCACCGAGCCCCAGCGCCTGGATGCCGATCGCCACCACCGCAATCGCCACCGACACGGTCTGCCAGCGGTTGAGCCGCTCGCCGAGCAACACGACGCCCATTGCCACGTTGACCAGCGGGTTGATGAAGTAGCCGAAGCTCGCCTCGAGCACCTGGTTGGTCTCGACGGCATAGACGTAGATCAGCCAGTTGCCGGCAAGGACGAAGGCCGCCACGGCCATCGACCGCACGGCCTTCCAGTCGCGCAGGATGGCGCGGACTTCGGCGGTACGACCGCCCACGATCATGATCACGCCGACAAGCAGCAGCGACCAGAGCGTCCGGTCCGCGACGAGCGTCGTGGCGCCTACATGGCGCATGAGGTTGAACAGCAGCGGCAGGAAACCCCAGAGCAGATAGGCCGCGACGCCTGCCACGAGGCCGCTGTCGGCCCTGTTCTGCTCGGTTGTGGTAATGGAAGCCAAGGGCGGTCTTTCGAAGGCCCGGACGGCCCAAACTATCGCGCTTCTATCAGCCCGGCCGCCCCTCGCACAAATGAGAGTTTGTGATCCTGGTCAGTGGCGTTCTTGATCGTGATCAAACCAATCGCCACGTGACGCATTAGCCTTCACGTAAACAGATGGAGAGTGCCATGAAAGCCAAGGTAACCTGGATCCTGATCGCGGACGGCGCAACAGCCAAGGTTTTCGAGCACTCAGGCCCCGGCAAGGGGCTGAAGGCTGTCGATGACCTGATGTTCGAGCAGACCCCGCTGAAGGCCAGCGAGATCATGGCCGACAAACCGGGCCGCAGCTTTTCCTCCGGCAGCCTGAGCGGGCGCTCCGCAATGGAGTACTCCTCCGACCCGGTGGCGGTGCGTGAGCGGAAGTTCGTCGAGAACGTCGCCGAGGAGCTCGATCGCAAATTCCAGCAGCGCGCCTTCACGCGGCTGATCGTGGCCGCTGCCCCCACCGCGCTCGGCGACCTGCGGCCGGCGTTCAGCAAGGGCGTGAGGGACACGATCCTTGCCGAACTCCCGAAGGATCTCACCAACGTGCCGACACCGCAGCTCGAGAGCCACTTCGCCGACCTGCTGCCGGTGTAGCACCAGCGGACTACTCCGCCGCCGCCACAGGAACGAGGCTGCCGACAGCCTCGCCCGTGGCGAGCCGGAACCCTTCATCCAGCCATCCCGTCACGCCACCGATCATTTCCTTGACCGGCCGGCCGAGCTGGGCGAGCCGCAGCGCGCCCTTGTTGGCGCCGTTGCAATGCGGCCCGGCGCAATAGGTGACGAAGAGCGTTCCATCGGGCCACTCGGCCATCCGCCGCTCGGTGATCTTGCCATGCGGCAGGTTGATGGCGCCCGGAACGTGGCCCGCGGCGTAGAGCGTCGGGCTCCGCACATCGAGCAGCACGAAATCATCGGCAGCGCGGCTGAGCGCATCATTCACGTCCCAGCAGTCGGTTTCGAACGATAGCCGGCGGCTGAAATGCGCCACCGCATCGGCCGGCTCTGCTGCTGCAACCATCGAGACATTGCTGGCCATCTGGCCCTCCATCGCTTCGGATGGCAGTAACTTGCCGGCAAATGGCAGGAGGCGTGAGTGGCGGGATTGCCAATATGCGGTAATATCGCGCCATCATGAGCACGCCAAACCGCCACGTCGCCGTCCTCGCCTACGACCAGCTCTGCATGTTCGAGTTCGGCATCGCCGTCGAAATCTTCGGGCTGGCACGGCCGGAATTCGCCGATCTCGGCTGGTACAGCCACGAGATCGTCGGCATCGAGCCGGGCCCCTACCGCTCGACCGGCGGCATCACCGTCGAAGCAAGGCACGATCTCAGCCGGCTTGAACAGGCTGGCCTGATCGTCGTTCCCGGCTGGCGCGGCGCGCAGCAGCCCGTCCCGCAGCCGCTGATCGACGCGCTTCGTGCCGCACATGCCCGTGGTGCGCGCATCGCCACGCTCTGCTCCGGCGTATTCGTGCCAGCCGGCGCGGGCCTGCTGTCCGGCCGCCGCGCCACCACCCATTGGCGCTATGCCGAGGCGCTCAGCAGCAGCTATCCGGACATCGCGGTCGAGCCGGACATCCTCTATGTCGACGACGGCGACCTTCTCACCGCGGCCGGCTCGGCCGCCGGTATCGACCTCTGCCTCCACATCGTGCGCCAGGACTTTGGAGCCCAGGTCGCCAACACCGTGGCCCGGCGGCTGGTGCTCCCCGCATATCGCGAAGGCGGGCAGGCGCAATACGTGGCGCGCCCGGTGCCACGCGAACGCCGTGGCCGCATCGGACCGTTGCTCGACACGCTGCGCGGACGGCTCGACGAGGATTGGTCGATCGCCCGCATGGCTGCGCTGGCAACGCTTTCCGAGCGGACCTTGATTCGTCACTTCAACGACGGAACGGGCCAGAGCCCGCTCAACTGGCTGATCGCAGAGCGCGTCGAACGCTGCAAGGAACTGCTGGAAACGACGACGCTGGATCTCGACGCCATCGCCACGGCGACGGGGTTCCGGACGCAGGAGACGCTCCGCCACCACTTCCGAGCCCGCACCGGCGTGAGCCCGACGATATTCCGGCGCTCGTTCGGAAAGGCCGCCGCCTAGACGTCCTGCGCGTCCTCATCGTCCTCGTCATCATCGTCGCCCTGCCCCGTCACCGCCTCGAGAAACTCTCCCAGGATCGGGTTGAACAGGTCGGGCCGCTCGAGATTGGGAAAGTGCGCCGTCTCCTCGAGCACCACCGCGAAGGCGTTCTCGATCTCCTCGCTAAGGTCCTCGTGGATGGCGATGATGTCTGAACAGTCGAGTTCACCCACCACCAGCAAGGTGGGGGCGATGATGGTGTGGACGTTGTCGAAGGCCGGCTCAGGAAAATCCTCCTGCTTCAGCGGCGGATGATTGAGATGGATCTCGTTCATCGTGAGGAAGAGCTCCCGGGCATTGCCCGTCACCCGCCCTGCTTCGCCATAGGGCCCATCGAGCCACTGATGCGCCTGGATGCGGTTGGCCGTGCCGATATTGCCGCGCTCCCTAGCGTATTCGAACGCCTCTTCGAGCTGCTCGACTTCCTCGTCGACCTCGTAGCCCTCAGCCCCGGTAACGGCCGTGCCCATCAGCACCAGCGCGATCGTGCGCTCGGGGTGCTCCAGCGCGAAATCGATCGCAAGCCCGCCGCCCATGGATGAGCCGATGAAGATCGCGGCATGCACGCTCAGCCGGTCCAGCACCGCCTCAAGATCGACGAGATGGTTGAACGGAACGTCCTCGGTGGTCGTCTCGCCATAGCCGCGCCGGTCGTAGCTGATGACGTGGTAACCCTCCTCGGCCAGCATCTGCATCTGGTCCGCCCACATGCGGCGGTCGGTGACGCCGGAATGCAGGAACACCACCGGATAGCCGAAGCCATCGGCCTCGCCACGGATCACGGCACCATCGAACGGGATTTCAAAGGGAGAGGACATGGCTAGCGCCTCGCTGATCGTCAATGCGCGGCACTTAGCACCACGGCGCGGCGGAGGCCAGACCGGGCATTCCCGCCGCTATCCCCCATCCGGTCGGGCGGCTAAAGGTAGTGCCGTCAATTGGAGGAAGTAATGCCGTCACTGATGTTGCATCACGTCTCTATACCGACCACCAATCTTGAACGTTCGCTCGCGTTCTACCGCGACATATTCGGACTGGTTCTGCTACCCCGCCCCAATTTTCCGATCGGGGGCGCCTGGCTGGGCTGCGGTGACCGCCAGGTTCACCTCGTCGTGCACTCCACTGCGACCTTTCGCACCGGAGACATCGACAACAACGACATCCACTTCGCCTTCCGCACGGACGATTTCGACGGCATCGTCGCGGCATTGCAGGCGAATGGTTTTAGCGAAACGGCACCCGAAGGCGATCCGCGTCGCATCATGATGAAGCGCACCGGCGCCGCGGGCTTTGCCCAGCTCTACGTGCTCGACCCGGATCGCAACGTCGTCGAAGTCAACGCAGCCGCGGTCTGATCAGCGTGCGGCCACGACAAACAGCCGCGGGAAGCGGAGGAGCACCTTGCCGTCGACCGTCCGTGGATAGGCCTCGGTGATCTCGGCCAGGTACTGCGCGAGGAAAGTCTCGCGCTCGGCCGGCTCGAGCGGATCAATGAAGGGGCGGAGGCCGGTGCTCTTCACCCAGTCGACGATGGCCTCGGGGCCGGCGAGCGCGTGGTTGTAGACCGTGTGCCAGATGTCGACGTGGCGCGCGACCGGCCGGATCGCATCGTAGTAGACCCGCGCCGGCGGCAAAGGATGGCGGGCTGCACCCTTGAGCTTTTCCGCCCACGGCCCCTCGGCCGCGACCTTGCGCATCAAGACGTGCGAGGGCTCGCCCATATTGTCCGGCATCTGCACTGCCAGCACGCCTCCTTCGGGCAGCGCCGCGACGACACGCGGAAACACCGCGAGGTGTTCCGGCACCCACTGGTAGATCGCATTGGCAAAAACGAGATCGGTGCCCGGTTCCGGCGTCCAGCTGCTGGCGTCAGCTTCCGCAAATTTCGCCGTCGGCAGGCGCTTCCGCGCCTCGGCCAGCATGTTGGGCGAGTTGTCGAGCCCGATCACCTCGGCCTGCGGGAAGCGCTCGACCAGCAGCTCGGTGGAATTGCCCGGCCCACAGCCCATGTCGACCACGCGACCTGGCGCCGTGAGCGGCACCCGTGCGAGCAGGTCATGCGACGGCCGCGTCCGCTCGTCCTCGAACCTCAGGTATTGCGCGGGGGACCAGTCGGCCATGCGAAAACTCCTCGGGTTCGGTGGGCATCCGATAGCGGGCCGTCCGCGCGCTGTCCATCGCTGCCGCTAGGCGAGCGGGACGAAGTTTGCTATTCGCGCGGCCAGCAAGCGTCCTGCCAAACATTCGAGCCGACTGGAGCCCCCATGACTACGATCCTGAAGAGCCTGCCCAAGGGTGAGAAAGTCGGCATCGCCTTTTCCGGTGGCCTCGACACCAGCGCCGCCCTGCTCTGGATGAAGCAGAAGGGCGCCAAGGTCTATGCCTACACCGCCAATCTCGGCCAGCCCGACGAGGCCGACTATGACGAGATCCCGCGCAAGGCGAAGGATTTCGGCGCCGAGAATGCGCGGCTCATCGACTGCCGCACCCAGCTGGTGCACGAGGGCATCGCCGCCATCCAGTCGAACGCCTTCCACGTCTCCACCGGCGGCATCACCTACTTCAACACCACGCCGCTCGGGCGGGCCGTCACCGGTACGATGCTGGTTTCGGCAATGAAGGAAGACGGCGTCAACATCTGGGGCGACGGCTCGACCTTCAAGGGCAACGACATCGAGCGCTTCTACCGCTACGGCCTGCTGACCAACCCGAACCTGCGCATCTACAAGCCCTGGCTCGACCAGGACTTCATCGACGAGCTGGGCGGCCGCGCCGAAATGTCGGCGTTCATGACCGCCAGCGGCTTCGCCTACAAGATGAGCGCCGAAAAGGCCTATTCGACCGACAGCAACCTGCTGGGCGCCACCCACGAGGCCAAGGATCTCGAAAGCCTCGACAGCGGCATCAAGATCGTCAACCCGATCATGGGCGTGCCGTTCTGGAAGGACGAAGAGCCGGTCAAGGCCGAGAAGGTCGTCGTACGCTTCGTCGAGGGCCAGCCGGTGGCGCTGAACGGCCAGACCTTTACGGACCCGGTCGACCTGCTGCTCGAAGCCAATACCATCGGCGGCCGCCACGGCCTCGGCATGAGCGACCAGATCGAGAACCGCATCATCGAGGCCAAGAGCCGCGGCATCTACGAGGCGCCGGGCATGGCGCTGCTGCACATCGCCTACGAGCGGCTGGTGACCGGCATCCACAACGAGGACACGATCGAGCAGTACCGCATCAATGGCCTCAAGCTCGGCCGCCTGCTCTACCAGGGCCGCTGGTTCGACAGCCAGGCGCTGATGCTGCGCGAGACCGCCCAGCGCTGGGTGGCCTTGGCGGTGACCGGCGAAGTGACGCTGGAGCTGCGCCGCGGCAACGATTACTCGATCATGCGGACGGAAAGCC
>JAEWLC010000070.1 GCA_023393475.1 Pseudomonadota bacterium | reverse complement strand
GGCGTCGGGCCTTCGCGGGGTCGCCTGGGCGAGCGCGCTGGCCGGGCTGGTCGGCCTCCTCGGCATCACCCCCGACATGCTCGCTGGCCTCCTCGGCCTCGACGATTGGCTCGACAAGATGCTCGGTGTGCCGTTCAAGGGGCCCAAAGGCAGCCGCCGGACGCATGCCCAGTTCGGCTATGTCGGCGAGTTCTTCCGCCACTTCACCGACGGCGTGACCCAGTTCATCTTCTCGAACGGCGCTGCCGACCGGCAGGTGGGGGCGTGGACGACGATCACGCCGCTGTCGGAGACGGAAGTCGACGACATCTACAGGCGCTTCTTCACCCAGTACTATCCGCACGAGCACACCGACCAGCCGCCCTATGTCTGGGATGCGAGCCGCCGGCCGGGGGTGAAGAAATGGTACGGCACCAGCCGCCGCCAGCAGACCATTGCCAGCGAGGCCGGAATCATGACCGCGGTCGATGATGGCTACATCCCCTATCTCGCCGACGCACTGACGAAGCTCGAGGCCGACTGGCGCGCCTTCAAGCCCTCCGAAAGCGAACCGCGCCGGACCGGACTGATCCGGCTGGGCAAGATCCTCCACGGGGTCGAGGACTGGTTCTTCCACTCCAATGTGGTCGAGCTGAACCGGCTCGTGGCGCACCGCCCCGCGCGGCAGCCGACCGAGACCGACGAGGCCTTCCTCCGCCGTTTCGTCAAGGAGGCGCTGGTCGCCGAGGAGGCCTATCTCAAGGGCGACGATGCCCATCGCACCCCGCCGCCGACGCTCGAGGAGCGCCGCATCGAGTTCAAGCGCCGGCTCTACCGGCGGCTGCGCTTCCCGGTCTACGAACCAGCCACCCGCGCCGCGAGCGGCGGCACGCCGAGCAAGAGCAAGGCCTCGGCCCCGAGCCTCAAGCTCGCCTATCCGGCGTTTCCCTCGCAGCAGGACACGGCGCACACACTGCTCGGGGCGCTGGAAAACCTCGAGGGGAAGTTCCATCGCGATGAGAACCAGCCGCGCCGAACCCATCCGCCGGGCATCGAATGCGCGCTGCAGCGCTTCATCACCGAGACCCCCGGCGGGCGCGCGCTCTATCGCGAGAGGGCCAGGGCCCGCGGTATCGACGTGCCCGACCATGTCCAGACCGAAGCCGATATGCTGCGCATCATCAACAGCACGGACCGCGACAAGGCCGAGCTGGTGGCGATGGATGTGCTGCGCGAGTGGATGCCGCTAGTGCTGACTCTTCTCTACGAGTCCGAGCGCGACCGGCTGGCCGCCAACGTGCCGGCCGCCGACTGGCCGCTGGCGCCCGGCGCCGTCGCGGCAGAGCAGGAAAAGGGCATCGAGGTCGAACTACAGGGCGAGCGCCATGCCAAGGCGCTGACGCCGACGAGGCAACATGACGGGACGGTCGAGAGCAACTATCGCCTCGGCATGCGGCTGCTGCGCGAATGCGGCATGATCGGCGCCCGCTCCCGGGCCGCGCTCGACCGGGCCTTCGATATCGATTGGGAATCCGAGCAGCTCGACAAGCGCGCCCCCGGCGCGGGCGGCATCCTCATCAAGTTCGCAACCAAGCTCCATATCGAGCGTATGGAGAACGAGAAGCAGATCGACGCCTTCAACAAGAAGAGCCAGATCTATGTCGACGTCACCGACAGCGGCGCCAATGACGAGATCGTCGGCTCGCACTCGCTGATGTCGAAGGACACGGTCGACGCCTCGCCCTTCTTCAACGATGCCCATGTCATGGCCTGTACCGCCTCGCAGGCGGTGGCCCATATCTTCCTCGACGAGGTGAGTTCCCCGGCCTCGGGCACGGTGCTCGACTGGCTGAAGATCCTCCGCTACCTGATCCGCTTCCCCGAGGACAAACCCGGCTGGGAACGCCGCGCCCTCGCCCTGTTCAAGGAAAAGGGCACTGTCCCCCGCTTCGCCGACTTCCCCGAATTCGCCGCCCTCGCCAAAGGCGCCCGCCTCCCCCCCGAAGCCGCCGCCCGCCGCCACGACGAAACCGTCAAACGCGGCGTCGACGCCTCAAGCCTCGAGGAAGAATACATCCGTCTGGAACAGGTGGTGCAGAACTACAGGGAGTAGGGTGCAGATGGCGGAGAGAAAGTCCGCTAAGAAGTCCCAATTTCCGGGCCGCTTGGTAGCTCCATTTCGGCGGGTATACAAGGTAGACTACAACTTGGATAAATCACCGCTCATCGGTGCAAGCCCCGGACGTCAAAGCGCACATCGACACGGCACCGACGCGTAGGGCTCGCTAAGACGATCCGAGCGCCAGAACCTTTTTCCTACCGAAGGGGGCTGGTCGGGCGACCGCAAATCACCTAGCGTCGAAGTATATGCACCTATAGGCACGCATGGCTTCCTTCCTCTCCACTCAGCGCGTGGCCGACCTCGCCGGAGTTCATAAGGACACCCTCCTTAGGTGGCTCCGCGAGCAGTCGGTCGCAGAACCGGCGCGTGATCGCCGGGGCTGGCGTCTATTTACTGAGCGGGAAGCGGAGATGGTTGTGCAGTTTGCTAACGGAAATCTCGTGCCTCAAGAGGTGTCGCTTGATGACCCATCACTCCGGCGGTTAGCCGGCATTCAGTGGGACTTCAATGCTGCAAAAACGAGTTACCTAACCCATGGAATTCATCCGTACCCGGCTAAGTTCATACCCCAGATTCCGAATGCCTTGATCCAGGAGCTGTCATCGGTGGGCGAAACCATCGGAGACATTTTTTGCGGTAGTGGCACTACGCTACTCGAAGCCCTTCAACTGAAACGGAACGCCGTCGGAATAGACGCCAATCCGCTTGCCGCCTTGATCAGCAGCGTCAAGACCAGGCCGCTAAACCTGGACCAACTTTCAATTGTCGAACGCCACAAGGCCAGTTGCGATGCGCTTGTTGTTGAAGCGGGCACGGCCGGCGGTGATATGTTCTATGGCGGAAGGCCATTCGTCTCGGAGGGCAGGCGACCGGACCCGCGAACCTGTGAGTTTTGGTTCCTCCCCCATGTCGTCGAGGAACTCGCAGAGATTGCTCGCCGGGTCGAATTGCTCGAGGACGACGTTGCCCGGAACTTTTGCAAGGTCGCGCTCTCAGCAATCATTGTAACGGTGTCGAAGCAAGACTCCGACACAAGGTATGTGCGTAGGGACAAATCGGTGTCACCAGGTGACACCGTTCGGCGGTATGTGGGACAGCTCTCGTCGAGTCTCACGGCGGCGCGCGAGCTAACCGACCTGCTGGAAGATCGATTTCATTGCGATGTGCACCAGCACAATATTCTGGAAACACCAGACACCGAGCCCCTCGATCTGGTGGTCACATCCCCACCCTATCCTAACGCTTTCAGCTACCACCTGTACCATCGGACTCGCATGCTCTGGCTCGGTTACGATCCAGAGCAGTTCAAACGTGTCGAGATTGGTAGTCATCGCAAATACAGTGCTAAAGGCCGTGACCGAGCTACCCAAGAGACCTTCAAACGAGAGTTCGTGAACATCTTTCAGTGGCTCCGGGGTCGGCTACGCGACGGGCGATACGCGTGTTTCGTCATTGGCGATTCAACCTTGGCAGGAGAACGGATAGACAACGCGACGCTGATAGCCTCGGCCGGACAGGCTGCAGGCTTTCGCGAGGTTTCTCGCATAAGCCGAACCATCCAATCTACCAGGAAAGCGTTCAATCCCATTATCGGCAAGATCAAGAGTGAGAACATTCTGATCCTTCGGAAGGACTAACGTGGCTTTTCTTAATTGCCATATGAAGGGCTACATTCAGCCTTTCGAGCGACAACTCGCTATTGCCGAGTTGCGAGCGCTTTCGGGAGCGGAGCCGGAAGCAGTCCCATCCAGCGGTTCCGAAAACTTGTACAAAGTGAATACGACCGTTGATGCGGGTCGCCTCCTTTCAAAGCTAGCCTATTGGCAATCGATTGGGGCAGGTGAGCAAGAGTTCACTCGACAGGTTAGGGCGGAAGCCACTTCTGCAATTGCGCGGAACGGAGTGTTGCTCGCGGATATGCCAACGCTGGCCCCGAGTGTTGTGGACAGCAAGGTGCCGAACAAGCGCACCCTGAGATATGCCTCACATGGGTTGCATGAGTACCGCGGGAAGTTTTTTCCTCAGCTCGTGCGATCGCTCATGAACATGGCGGAGGTGCCTGAGAACGGAATCGTGCTCGATCCGATGTGCGGTAGTGGAACGACATTGGTCGAAGCGACACTCGCCGGACGCGCATCGTATGGGCTAGATATGAACCCGTTGTCCGTCTTTCTATCAACGGTGAAATGCCAAGTTCTGGGCCTACGACCCGCCGAGCTCATCGATGCGCACAACCAGGTAGTTTCGGCTCTCAAGCAACCGGTCCCGAAGCTCGGCCAAAACTCGTACTTCGCAGGCCTGCCTGATCGCGACCAAAGGTATCTTGAGGCTTGGATAGCGCCATCCGTTCTTGAGGAGTTGGATCACATCGAGCTTACGTTGCGACGGCTGAATAAGGTGTCTTTGCAGAACCTTTTCGGACTGAGCCTGAGCAACATAATTCGTGGCGTCTCATGGCAAAAGCCGGAGGATTTAAGGGTTCGGAAAGAGGTGATTCATATTCCCCTAGGAGAAACCATTGCACGGTTCCTCGATGAAGCCACTCGCGCCGTCAAGTCTCTGGTGGCATTCAGCGCCGTGAGAGGGGAGGGTCCTCTCGGACGCTACGTCGTCCAGGAAGCGGATGCACGCCTAGCAGCACAAGCGCTGCCCGAGCTAGGCTCGCGCGTTGATTGCGTGATTACCTCGCCTCCCTACGCTACCGCACTTCCCTACCTCGACACTGATCGTCTTAGCCTCATCTATCTTGGCCTGCTGCCCCGTGTGGAACATCGCGCAAAAGACGTGCAGATGATCGGGAACAGAGAAGTAACGACCCGCGTCCGCGGAGCATACTGGTCCACGTTCGAAGAGCGGCACGACCAGCTTCCTGCCAGTACTCAGGAGCTAATTCGCAAGGTAGATCGCCTCAACACAGATGCAGACGTCGGGTTTAGAAGGCGAAATCTATCAGCACTCTTGGCTAAGTACTTTTTTGACATGCGCGATGTTATCGCAGCGCAGCATGATCTGCTTCGCTCCGGCGGAACGATGTTTATGGTGATTGGAAACAACAGAACCAACGCGGGCGGCGAGGACGTTGAAATACGAACCACCGACCATCTGGCGGCGATAGCCCAGGAACTTGGATTTCAGATGGCGGGAAACTTGTCGATGGAGATGCTCAAGTCCCGCGATATCTTCCAGAAGAACGCTATGCCATCGGAGCAGATTATCACTCTACGAAAAAACTAGTAATAGCCAAAGCGCTTCTTGCTAATTCCGCCAACGGCCTGAGTGCACAGTGCATCGTAGACGCTATGCATAGTAGTGCCGGCCGGAATAACTTCAACGTAGTAGTCGTAGGTACTGCCAACCGGGGGCACTTCAAGCCTCAGAATATCGCCAACGGCACCGCCGCTGCGCAGCGCTTCACTCCTAAGCCGCAAGTCGTGCTTTAGCTTACTGCTCATCATGTTCACGTCTACGTTGCCGGTGCCCATTCGCATCTTTACGCCATTTCGAGTGTAGTGCTTCCCGGTGTCAGTGAATCCACCTGGCCAAGCCCAAAAACTAGGCTCTTGATCTCGGGCCCCTAACGGTATGAAAATTTCGGGCGATCTGCGTGTTGTTCCGGCCGTGACCTGACCGGTTCCGACATCGGTATTCTGGAGGGTCATAACGAAGCCCTTCTTACCTCCGTGAGGAGACACAACGGGCGTTCCCGTTGCAGCAGGCGCCGCCGTGCCAGCTGTAGAAGACGGGGCGGGTGCTGCCGGCACTGCCGTGGCGACTGTCGATGACGTGGCAGGTGCTGCGGAGGTTGCTGCTGCTCCCCCCGAGGTCCAGGCCGGTGCCGACGGTACAGCGGTTCCCTTGAACAGTTTCTCCGAAACGACCTGATCTAGCTCCGCATGGTCCTCATCATCTGCGCGCGCTTCGGCTCCCTCACTAGCGGATAGTGCCTCAACTGGCACATACCCATTCACAACCAGTTTCGTCAGAAATGTCGTATCCAGTAGATGGGCAAGTCCTGACGAAAGGTCGGACCAGCTATCTAGGGAGGCCTCGAC
Organism: Pseudomonadota bacterium; assembly: GCA_023393475.1. GTDB lineage: Bacteria > Pseudomonadota > Alphaproteobacteria > Rhizobiales > Devosiaceae > Devosia_A. Next base: position 25,735 of record JAEWLC010000070.1, on the reverse strand, counting down.
ACTCGACAGAAGAGTCTTGTGGTCCGGCTTAGTTAGATCGAGCGACAGGCGAACTGCCGCCTCATAGTTAGTAAACAGTCCACCCTGCGTCATATTCCCTGAGCCCACTAACAACTCGGCAGTTGTTTCGGACCGGAACAAGTAAACCTTGGGGTGGAAAGTGGAGGCAACAGGATTATGAAATATGACCACTCGACCGTTCGAGGCAACCGCCTCCAACAAATCCTCCAGACCCTCCTTCGAGGTCCCAGAATGGTCAATACCGACGATAATGTCCGCGTAAGACGTCTTCGAGAACGACTGCAGTGCCGACAGGATGTGTCTGGTGCCAGAACGCTTCGCGAATGCAATCGCTGCGCGAAAAATTGGCCACTCCATCTCAAAGTTCTCTTTGAGAAAGTCACCGAGCCTCGGGGTTCCGTGTGGCTGAGCTATGAATGTCATCTGTGAAGGCTAGTTGATTCGATGCCATATAGTCTCCCCCCATCCGCACCTTCTATTGCGCAGGACAGCTAAGACCGGCGTGAAGGCGCACGGTTGCTCGGGAGGCGCTCTAGTAGTTGTTTTGGTCGGGAAATCCAGGCGATTGAAGCTCGGGGACGCCCGAGAACATCGCCCTTAACTCTCGTTGATACCACTCCGGCACGGGCTTGGGCCCCGAGGCCAGCCCCAGTTCAACTAGCAATTTCCACCAATCGCTCACGCAATTCTCAAAAGCGGTCAAAGCCACCACCGTCTGTTCCCCGCGATGCTCGTGTTCGAGCACGAACGTGGAAGGGCCATCCTCGGAGCTGTCCTGCCAGCGCAGTACAACTTTGCCGCCGGTCCAATACTCCTCGCGGTGGCTGGCGTGCTTCGCGGTATTGGCGATGTCCCTCAGAACACCACTGTTGGGGACTGCGGCTCGGATTTTGCTCCGCACACTCTCGCGCTGCATGCCCACCGGCCTATCTAGCATCACATAGTCTTCGAGCGAGGATGACGCGATGCATACGTTGATGGAGGCATACACCAACGGCTGCTGATCATCTGGGTAGGAAGCCTGAATGTTGCGAAAAACTCGGAAGTCCCACAGCAGCTTCAACCACATGTCGAGCGGGGTGGAAATCAGAACGGTGTGAACCGTTGGGGACTCCCCTGTATTCGTCTGCCTCCTCGCCACGGTTCATCTCCCCTCGCTTGCCCGCAGTAGTCGCAACCTTATGAGTCCTCGCCAAGCCGGTCTAGTTCTCGCCCGAGGTCTGGAAAGGCGCGCCGGCGTCTGTACGGCCGCCCCCATTCCCATCGCGGGCAAACATGGAAATAATTGACCTCGTGGCCCCCGCCGCCGCCGCTGATGTCACCTCATTCCTGGTCCTAAACCACCGTGGGACACTACGGCCGTACTGGATCAAATTCGACCTCGGTCCCCGAGAGTCGACCGAGGCGGCAACAGCTATCCTGGGGACTGGCCCGCTCGGGCACCCGTACCCCGCCAGGCGCCCGAGGACGCGAATTAGCCTACCGTTCACCTCCGGCGCGGGTTTCCGTTGATTGATGCCACCCATGTGCTCCAGTGGCATCATGGCGCGCATCCCTCGCATCATTGCTCCCATGGTCCTCGCGGCCGGCCTCGGCGCCGGTGGCGTCTACGCGCTTACCTCGCCCGACGCGGGCAAGGTGATTGCGGATGCGGGCGAGGCCGTGGGCGGGACCGTGGTGTCACTGGTGGGCAGCTCGGACTGCCGCATCAAGGGCAACGTCTCGATTGGGTCCGGCGAGCGCATCTACCACGTGCCAGGCCAACGGTATTATGCCGAGACCAAAATCCGGTCGGAGTACGGCGAGCGGTGGTTTTGCTCGGAGGCAGATGCCCGAGCGGCCGGGTGGCGAAAGAGCGGCGTCTAGTTCCGACGCGCAAAGTCGCCAAGGAGCCTGTTTCCTAAGGCTTATTGACCAACCGAACGTAAGTGCCGAAGGCCGCTGGATTCGCAAGAGTCTTCGGTCTGCCGCCTACGTACGAAATCACTTAAGAGTATTGTAAAGTATGCGAAATTCGTTCGTTTGCTCGAAAGTACCCAAAAAAGGTCATAGCTGGATCGCCAAAACGCTGAAGCTGCCCCTCATAGCATTATTGGTCAGCAAGGACCCACGACTCCGAGTCCCGACGATGTCGATACGTCCTCGCGTACACATGGCAATGTGGCGGCCTTGAGCGAAAACACTGCTTAAAGCATTGATCTACATACGAAATGAAGACTGCCACGCTATTTGGCAATCTTCATTTGGCTATGGCGACGTTGAGGCGGATGATTTGGAAGGAAGGTTGTCATCGTAGTACCTCCCAAGGAAGATTGCCAAACGCGTGGCAACCTTACAGTGCATTGAAAAATATGACCTATTTGGCGCTTTTCGGTGAAGGTTGCCACATTGCCAAGTGTACGCGAGGGCTCCTTAGTCATCGCCGGCCGTCCAGTACCACTTGGCCCCGATCTTCACCGATGTAACGCCCATTTCCGTCTTGGCCCGGTCCAGCGTTCTAGCGGCGATCTTCTGAGCTTCCGCCATGAGGTACATCACGCCAGACTCGACCGGACCATACTCCAGCGTCTCGACCAGAAAGAGTTTTGCGGCGTTTTGCTTTGGTGTCCCCTGCTCAGCCGGCCGGCTGTTCAGCACCTCATCCGCCGTCTTGTCCACGACGCCGTCCCAGACCACTTTAGAGGTGTGAATCTCATTGCCCTGCTCGTCGTGCAGAACGACGCTTTCGATGTGGTACGCGAGGCCGCCAACGGGTGCGGCGATGTTCTGCTTGATACGCACCATCAGCTTGCGACCAGTCGCATCACCACTATCGTCTAGCTCCGGCAGCACTGCCCAGAATGAGCGCGCCAGCGCAGTAAACGCGAGGCTATCGGTCACGCGGTTGAGGGCCCCGCCCGTGCCCGACTTATTGAAGTGCGACACGTAGATGACCGCAACGCCAGTTTCGGCGGCGAGGTCGCTCAGCGGCGCGAGGACGGCGCGAACATCCGAGTTCTTGAATGTATCGACCGAACCGGCGCCCATGTACGCGCTGATAGGGTCAACCACTATGAGTTTCACGGCCGGATTCTGTCGGAGGAGTTCCCGTAGGCGATTCACGTCGTCCTTGAGGGAAAACATCCGCTGCTCCCCCTTGACCTTGACCAGCATGTTGAGGATGCGAACGCGCTCCAGATCAGCGCCAGCCGCGGTTAGGCGCGGTGCGGTCGTATCGGCCGGGTCATCCTCGGCGCTCATTAGGATCACATCGCCGAGCGGCGCGCGGGCACCATCGGGAAAGAGCCCGCCGTTGGTCACCACGGCGGCAATCGCGATGGTGACCTGTGACTTGCCTTGGTCAGGAACGCCCGCAATGCCGCTGAGCTTGCCTATGGCGTAGCGGTGACGCCACAACCACTGGATAGGCTTCTGAATAATGTTGGATGCGCGAATGGTCGTGAGCCCGGCGACACGGTCGCCCGGCGTTACCGCAGCATCCTCGCTGACCTCATCATCCAGATCATCGGCAAAGTCCTTCGCCGCATCACCGGCGAGCCGAAGGCCCGCGACGGCCTTTGGGGCAACCCGCGACACGGCACGCAGCAGAGTTTTGTAGGTAATACCGTCGCTACGTCCCTCGTCGAAGGAGTCCCATCGGTAGGCGTTCAAACGGCTCGCATCCTCGCCGTACTGCTCATCTTGAGCGCACCATTCCAACCACTCGTCCATACCGTCGCCACCAGTTGCGTGATGCGCCGCCATCGCGAGGTCCAGCCATTCGTCATGGTGTTCACCCTGCTTGCCGAAGTCCGCTGGATCGAGCTTTGACAACAGATCGCGCAGGTCATCACGGCTGACAACGCCGGACCCCACGTTGCTACTTGCACGCTCAGGCTTGCGCAAAAGGTCCAGCAAGAGGGACGGCGCGGCTGTGTTGAAATCCGCGCCGCTAGGCATGTGGAACGTGTAGGCGTTGCCGGTTTCGGGGTGGATCGATCCCGGCGCCACGACGTAGCGTCCGAGCGACTGGAAATCGATGCCGCGATACCCTTTCAGGTGCCAGCGCCACCGACCCTCCTCGGGCTTGGACATGTAGATATGCCGGCCGCCTGAGCCAGTAATGGTGTACGGGTAGCGGCTAAAGTCGTCATCACATTCCCATTGCAGCGCGGCGAAGGATTCCTCGCCACCGTTCTTTGGGTCCACGTCAATAATGAGGTCCTTGGCGCGAGCGCGGATGCCCAGGTTGCCGCCCTTGCCCACGTGCCGCTGGAAGTCCCAGTCGCCGTAGTCGTGCAACAAGAATCCCTTGTCCTTTGGTAGCTTGGACCTCACCCCGAGGGGGATGATATCGAGCCCGGCTGAGCGGATGCGGCTAAGCGCATTCAAGGCGTCGTCGTCTAGCTTGTGAGTCATAGCGGTCTCCTCAGATTGGTTGGGTGGCATCGAGGTGAGGAGACCAATCCGCCTCGACACCACCCGCATAAACCGACCCGTGCCGGGGTCGGAACGCTTGAACTGCTCGCCACACCCGGCACGATGCGGCGGCTTCAAACTTGGGGGTAACTCCGTTGAGCACCCCGAGTGAAGCTTGTCGTTTCTCGGTCATTGGACCGGCCCGTCCCATGAAAAGGCCACTTGGTCGTCCAGCCAGCGCACCGGTCCAAAGTCGGGACGTGTGATGGCGATGGCGAGCGTCCAGCCCGGAAACCAGAAGGAGGCCTTGGGGTTCGGCGGCATGTGCAACGCGAGGCCGCGCTCGGCCGCATAGGCATGGAGTCTGTCCACGTCGGAGCCGGCGTAGGGCTGGCTGAGCACCAAGGCGGCTTGGGCGCCGTTGCGGAACCAAGTGAGGTGGTCCGCCGCCGGGAAGCGGTACATGGCGCCCCATGCGTCCTTGGCGTCCGAGACGCCACCAGCCGCAAGGGTGGACAGGGCGAATGGACGGGGCGTGCGTGCAATCCCATTGAGCGCGGCGAACTCGCCAATGAGCGTGTCGTGCGTGCGGCGGCGAATGCCGGTGACGGTGTTCTGAGCATCGAAATGCTGGCGCTCAAGGCGCGACATAGGGCGGGGTACTGGTAGTTCGTGATGGTACGACATCGGAGCTTGTCCTTAGCTTGGCCTAGACGGCCGTTGAGGGGGACGCGGTTGAGGGGACGTGCTCCGTTCCGACCCATACCGCGGTAGTCATGTCCGGCGCCGTAGCAGTCCGGATTCGCGAAGTTCGACAAAGTCGGCGGCGCGGCGACTGATTTCCGTCGCGCTCATGGTCGGCGCGGCACCCGCCTTGCGGCGTGGCCGTGTGCCCGTGGCGCCCACCACGTCCGCGACCTCAACGAGGGTCGTCGGCATGATGGGCGGCACATCGGCCCACGGTTCAGGGCGCGGCACATGGGTCATTTGGCGCCACCGGTGCGGCCGCGGCCCTGAGTGTTCCACTTGGCCCAGATTTCCTCATGGGTCTTGGGCGTGGGGATGAGGTCGCTAATGTCCTCATCGGCACCGGCCACCGGCTTGGCCTTGCCATGCTTGGCCCAATAGCGACGGGACAACTTGTCCATATCCTTGGGGGGCAAGCCACCGGGAGGATATTCGGCGAGCATGCGCTCGGCTTCGTCCAGCGTGTAGCTCGGCAGGTTGGCGTTGGCGTTTCCGCTGATCTGAATCTTCGTGGTCATGGTCGTTCCTTTCGTGAACGGTTGGAAAAGGAAGCCGCCTTGCCACCCGAGGAATGACGAGGCGGCCCAGTTTGCCACGGCCCCTCAGGAGAACCGTGGGATAGGGCCGGCGCGACCCGCAACCCATGTAGGCCGCGCCGGGGGTGGCCGGGGCGTTACGCCGGCCGGTGTGCGCGACGGAGGAGGGGCCGCCGCGCGTTAATGATCAGTCGCGAGGACGAGGCTTGGGGCCGTCCACCGACAACACGGCGCGGATATCGACCTTGAGCGGGAATGGGACCCACTCGCCGGCCGCCCGGATTGCGCGGATAGCCGCGACCTGGAGTCGCTCAAGTTCGAGGATTTCGGCGTCCAGCTTGGCGATAGCCGAGCGCCTTTCCGCATCGGTAGCGGTGTCCTTGATACCGGCGTACTGCTCGCGGAGGGTGCGTTCGATATGCTCAACTACGCGCTTCTTGTTGGCAGGATCGGCGAGGTAGAACGCCCGCGGGTCGTAGATAAGCTCGATCCTGTCGTGACCGGGGATATCGAAGCCACGAGCCGACCTGTCCCAACTAAGGGCGTCCAAGCCGACGATAGGATTGACGGGTACGCACACCTTTTCGAGGTCATCCAGACGCGCCCGCAGCGTCACTTCGTACGGCGCTGGCCGATTGCGCCAAGAGCGCTTTTCGGCCCGCTTAGCGGCGATAGTTGCGGTAGAGTCTTCCAGAGTCTTTCGGTAGCTCATTTGCGACCCCCATTGTTCAGATCAGGGGGCAGGACGACGCGAAGGTGCTGAGCATTCGTGTTGAGGTAGTGCTCGGCATCACGTAGCAAGACCTTGGCCGGCACCGCGACGGCCTTGCTGTGCCGGGTAGCATCATCGTAGGCGGACTTGCGTTCAAAGTCGGCACGTTCAACGGCCGAGTCCAAAGCGGCCATTTGGGCCGCGGGCACGCCTTGTCCATGAAGTTGGTGGTTCCGGACTACGCGGTCTCGGTCCGCCTTCTTCTCAAGGTAGAACTGGTGAGCCGCTTGGTGAGCACGATGGAAACCGTCCTGTGTGGCCTCCGCGCGGTTCGCGTCAGCGATGAGTTCGAGGAGCAATTCGGCATTGCCGAGTTCACCCGCATTGTGGAGCGCCTGATCGTTAGCCATTGGCGCCTCCTGCAATCTGTGCCGCAATCCAGCGGTCCACGAGGTGGCTAGGCCATGCGCTGACACGTGTGCCGGCGACGTGGATGGGTGCGGGGAAATCGCCGCGGCCAATCAGGTCATAGAGGACCGTTCTGCCGAGGCCGGTCCGCTCCTTGACGGCGCCGAGTCGCAGAAGCGACACGCCGGAGCCGGTGTTTGCGTCGGGGTTGTTGAGCATATCTGCCCTCCATCTTGTTCGCCGGCATCCGTGCGGATTGCGTTCGGCGCGTTGTCGATGAGGACAGAACAACACAGAGGGCTCAGCCGGGATTTGGTCCGGTCGGGCCTCTATTTAGAGTCGCTATGGTCAGTGGCGTCGGATGAGGTCCACGGCGCGGCTAAAGAGCGGACTAAGCGGCCCGCGCACCCACCGCCAAACAGTGGTTGAGTCCGGCACGTCATCGAAACCTGCCAGCGCATCCAGCATCGAGGCCATGGACGGCTCCGTCGAGTGCTCCGCCAAATAGCCGGCCAAGACCATAAAGGCATCACGGCGTACCACATCGGCCAAGGCGGCGGTTTCCGTCATTTCTAGGGCATGGTCCAGAGCCTTCAGTGCATAATCGGTTGGGACAAGGCCGCGGGCGTAGAAGCCCTCAACTAGATTGAACAGGTCCCACCGTGTGCGCTGTTCCGCCTCGCCAGATCGGAACATGCGGCCAAGCTCGGCGGCCACTGCGTCCTGCTTCCCACTGTCAAACCATGGGTCCGAGGCGTGCCCCGCTGCAGCATTGGTCGATGAAACATGGGCGAGAGCATTCCACGTGGTCGCCTTGCTGGTGCCCTGCCACCCGGCGACGGAGGCCACGATATCTGTGGCCATCAGAGGTTCTCCGCGGTTCGTTCGGCCCTGCAAGGTCCGTGCGGTCCTGACTGCATTGCGTGTGCGATTGCGCCGCGTCCAAATCGGTTCGATGCGGAGCCCACGCACGAGGGCCACCCACAGGTCCGCTGACAAGCTGCGCTGCTTCGTCCGGGCACGGTGGTGGATGAGGGTGCGGAGACCGAGGCGGGCCGCGAGTACGTCCCCGCGGTCCGGCGCCGGCACAAGGGTGGACGTACCCGTTACCAGATCGATGTGCTGCTCGTTGGCACGCTTGTCGGCAGGCCCGAGAGCTTGGCGAGTATGGCGCTCGGCCATCGCCTGCCCGCCGAGGTGAGCCAGCCACACATCGGCAAAACTCACATCGCCGGGGCGCGCGAACGTATGCATATCTGCGACCCGCGACGGTCCAGTCGGAGTCACCAAAGAGTGCAGATCGAACTGCGTCACCGCAAGCGGGTCATTTGCCATCTGCTGAGCCCACCACGAACTTGCCCCACGCGTCCATTAAAGCACGGCGCTGCTCAAGAAAGTCTGTGCGCCGATACGCCTGCTCAACTGCGTTGCCCACCGCGTGCGCTAGACAAGCCTCAGCCACTTCGCGTGTGGCGCCGGTTTCGGCCGCCCAATCGCGGAATGACGAGCGGAAGCCGTGGACGGTGGTGGCCACCTTGAGCCGCCGCAGTACGGCCAACAGGCTCATGTCGCTAAGCGGGGCGCCTCGCCGCGCGCCGGGGAATAGCAGAGCGCTTGGTGCCCCTGCCTTCGACGGCAGCAGCGCCAACGCCTCGTCCGACAAAGGGACTCGATGCTCGCGACCCGCTTTCATCCGCTCCGCTGGCACGGTCCAAGTCTTGGCCGTCAGATCGATCTCCGACCACTTGGCGCCGCGGACCTCGCCGGATCGAGCGGCCGTCAGCCCGACGAACTCGATTGCGCGTGCGGCACAACCGTCCCGCGAACGAACGCGAGCCATCAGGGCGGGCAGTTCCTTGTAGGGCAACGCCGCGTGGTGCTCGACTTTCTGGACCTTGTTGAGCGCGGGTAGTAGGTGCCGCAAGGCACCTTTCCAGCTTGCCGGGTTGGCACCGGCGCGATGCTTGGACGCCTCGGCGGCACCGAGGATTTGCTCGATACGTCCCCTTAGGCGCGAGGCCGTTTCGGGCTTGGTGGTCCAGATGGTCTTGAGGACCTTGAGCACGTCCTCCACCGTAATGTCCGAGACCGGCAACTTGCCAAGGTGTGGAAAGACGTAGGTGGCGAGCGTGTTCTCCCACTGTTGCGCGTGTTTTGGATTTCGCCACCCGGCACGGTGCGTCTCAATGTAGGTGCCGGCAAACTTCTCGAACGTGGGTGCGGTACTCACCGGACGGGGAACCACAGGCTGTGAGCCACGCCGTGCATCAATGGGGTCGATTTTGTCCGCGAGCATCACCTGCGCAATGCGGGCTCGTTTGGTCGCATCGGTCAGGCTGAACAGGCGGGTGCTCCCCAAACCCATCATTCTGGCCCGACCATTCAATTGATAGCGCAGCGCCCAATGCTTGGCGCCGCTGGCGCGCACCTGCACGTAGAGGCCGGGGCCGGCCCGATACAGTCCGGGCGTCGTGACCTTCTCGATCTGGCTCGCGGTGAGTGGTTTTCCCATGGCAGTTACCCTTTCCGGGCCACCATTTCTCTCCACGAACCGCTGAAGTCCAGAACAAGAACTTTCGGTTTCGGCCTGCAGTTGCGTATACAACCTCAGCACGGAAACCAGCGGATCGCAGCGAACGGCGGCGAACAGTTGATGTTTCGGAAATTAGGGTTAACTAGCTGAGCTTAAACGCTTTTCCGGCTGTCAGCGGACCTATGCGAATGTCCACGAATAGCAGGAAATGGCGGAGAGAAAGGGATTCGAACCCTTGAGACGGTTCCCCGCCTACACACTTTCCAGGCGTGCGCCTTCGACCACTCGGCCATCTCTCCGCTGCTGCAGCGGCCGGGTTGGGCCCGGAGTCTGCTGTCCGGGGCGTGAGCCTGCCGGAGCGGGCGCAATATACTCATCGAGGCCCGGACCGCAAGTGAGATAACAAGCATGTCGGAACGTGGCTTGTGGCATGGGCCGAACGCGTGGCAGAAGGGGCGCGCGGGAAACAATTGCGGCGATCGGGGCTGAGGGCACGGCCCCCGTGTGGACGGACTTGGGATGCGTCTCTTCCTTCGTGTGCTGGGCACCTGGCTGCTCGGCGTGGCACTGATCCTCTTCATCATCGACGGGACGCGCTCGCTCGGCGCCAACCAGCTGCTGTTCACCTCGTTTGCCGACAACTGGGCCTGGCTGAACGCGGAAAGCCTCGAGACCGTGCGCGCCTTCGTCGCCGGGCGCTTCTTCGGCCTCGTGCTCGAGCCGGTGACCGAGTTCATCTTCGCCTGTCCCGGCTGGGCCGTGCTGGCCGCGCCGGGCGCCCTGTTCGCCTGGGCCGGGCGGTCGCGGAAGACCCGGCTCTTCGTCCGCCACGACCAGATCTAGGGCGCTCGAATGAATCTCCACGAGCGCGACGGGTTTGCGCAGTTCATCGCCGGGCTGCCGGCGACCACCACGGTCGAGCAGTGGGGGGCGCTGGTCGCCAAGGTCGGCGGCAAGGTGTTCTGCCTCATCGGCTACGAAAATGGCGAGCTTGTCTTCAAGGTGAGCGAAATCGCCTTCGATGGGCTGGTCGAGCTCGATGGCATCGGGCAGGCGGCCTATTTCGCCAAGCGCCAGTGGCTCCGCGTGGCGCCCGGTGTCCTCGATGCGGAGCTGCTGGCCGGCTACATCCGCGAGTCGCACCGGATGATTGCCGAAAAGCTGACGCGCAAGCTCCGGGCCGAGCTCGGCCTCTGAGCTGCGTTGACTTCCTTCGCCGCCGGTCCTTAACCTTCTGTCAACCACTTGAGGGAGGGGGCGGGCATGGTTGCGGGATTGCTTTACATCGCCGGATTGATAGCGGCGCTGGCGACACTGGTGATGGTTGGCTTCGCCGCGCCGGCGCTGATCCAGAACTTCACTGCCGGTCTCGATACGGCCGGCCCTCTCGGCGCCATCACCGATCTCGTGCAGGCCCTCCACTGGGCGGCGGTCCCGTTCATCGGCGGGCTCGTGCTGATGGGGCTTGGCCGCATGCTGCTGCTGCTCGGCTCGATCGATCGGTCGCTGCGCGGCAACCCCTGAACGAAACAGGCGGCCCCTTCGGACCGCCTGCTGCATCTGGTCGGACCGCTGAATTAGGCGCGCGGCTGCGGCACAATGCGGAGATAGGGCTTCAGCGTCTTCCAGCCCTCCGGGTACTTCTCGCGGGCGGCCTCGTCGGAGACGGCCGGAACGATGATCACGTCCTCGCCGGTCTTCCAGTTCACCGGCGTCGCCACCTGGTGCTTGGCCGTCAGCTGCAGGCTGTCGATGACGCGCAGGATCTCGTCGAAGTTGCGACCGGTCGAAGCCGGGTACTCGATCTTGAGTTTCACCTTCTTGTCCGGCCCGACGACGAATACCGACCGCACGGTCAGCGAGTTGTCGGCATTCGGGTGGATCATGTCATACTGGCGCGCCACGTCACCGGCCGGATCGGAAATCAGCGGGAAGTTGAGCGTGGCGCCCTGGGTCTCGGCAATGTCGGCGGCCCAGCCGGCATGGTTCTCGAGCTTGTCGACGGAAAGGCCGAGCACCTTCACGCCGCGCTTGTCGAATTCGGGCTTCAGCTTGGCGGTGTAGCCGAGCTCGGTGGTGCAGACGGGTGTGAAATTCTTGGGGTGCGAGAACAGGACCGCCCAGCTACCGTCGATGTAGTCGTGGAACTTGATGCGGCCTTCGGTGGTCTCCGCCTCGAAATCGGGCGCGACGTCGCCGATGAGAATTGCCATGATGAACTCCTTGTTGCGGTCGTTGCCGCTCGCGGCGCTAAGCGCCTGGATGCACAATATCGACTGCCGGAGCAGCGATTGCGACAGCATGGCAGGAAAACTTTTTGTGCTTTGCCGTCAAGGCGAAGCAACTGCTTGCGCGATCTTGCGGAGTGCCGCGAAGCGATAACGAGGCGGGCTAGATGACGCCGAGCGCAAGCCCGTTCTGGAGCGCGACGGCATAGGCCATCGGGGTCAGCGCCACAGCCAGCGACATGCCCTGGCTCAGCCGGGCGATGCGGGCGATGAGGAACATCGCGACGATGATCACGACATAGGCGAAAAGCACGGCAGCATTCTGCTGGAGCATCTCAAGCGCTTGCGACATGGACGATCTCCCGGGCGAATTGGCCCAAAGCGGATGCTTGGGGCAGCCACATTGCTGCCCCCTTGCCGCGATCGGTCGCGTTTGATCGGTATTGCGCCGACTAGATGCCGCCGGCGGCCGTCCCTGCCGGTGCCGGCTGCGCGCCGGCCGGGGCACCGTTGGTCCAGGTGACGTCGAGGCCGGTGAGTGGCACCACCGACAGGCTCATCTTGCCCGAGCCCTGCTGCAGTTCGCGGGCATGGGCGAGATAAACGAGCGAATTGTTCTCCGCGTCGTAGATGCGCGAGACGCGCAGGCTCTTCCAGATCAGCGAACGGGACTGCTGGAAGATCTCCTCGCCGCCCTTGTTGGTGTTGATCTTGCCGACGGTGATCGGGCCCGACGCAGCGCAATCGACGGCCGAATAGGACGGGTCCTCGAACCAGTTGCCCTGCTGCAGCCGGTCGATCAGAGAGCGGTTGAAATAGGCGACGTGGCAGACGACGCCCTTCACCTGCGGATCGGCCACGGCTTCGACACTGATGTCATTGCCGGTCCAGTCGACGCCGACGCTGCCGACGCTGGTGCCGTTGTTGTTACCGCACGCCGCGAGGACGCCGGTGAGCGCGAGGGCGAGGCCGAGGGAGGCGAGGCGCTTGAACATCAGGTCGGAATCCCGGGTTGGCGTTGCGAACGGCGGTGATGTGGGGACCTTACGGCCCCGCTGCAACTAGCGCATGTCGGATTGTTTGAGCCGCTGCTCGAGCCAGCGCACGAACAGCGACAGCGAGATGGTCATGGTGAGGTAGAGGAAGGCGACGACGTTATAGGTCTCGAAGAACTTGAAGGTCGAGGACGAGTAGACCTTGCCGAGCTGGGTGATGTCCTGCACGCCGAGCGCCGAGACGAGTGCCGAGTCCTTGATCATCGAGACGAAGTCGTTGCCGAGCGGCGGCAGGATGGTGCGCAGCGCCTGCGGCGCGACGATGAGGCGGAAAGTGTGCCAGCGGCGGAGCCCGAGCGAGTGCGCGGCCTCGACCTGGCCTCGATCCACCGCCTCGATGCCGGCACGGAAGATTTCGGCGATGAAGGCGGAATAGCAGACCGTGAGTGCGACGATGGCGCGCCAGGTGAAATCGAAGTTGCGCACCGTCAGCGGGTCTATGAAGCCCGACTGGATCAGCGGCGTCAGCACCCAGTTGGCCGCAACCACCATTGCCGGGGCACCGACGAAGGCGACGTAGAACAGCGCCACCAGCATCGGGATGCCGCGGATGATCTCGGTGTAGAAGGTGGCGATCTGGCTGAGCCACGGATTGCCGGACGTGCGGGCGAGGGCGACGACGAGGCCGAGCAAGCTCGCCAGCGCAAACGAGACGAACGTCACCCACAGCGTTGTCACCACGCCCTTGCGGAGGACGTCGAAGATCTCGGCATAGCCCTCGTCGGTGACGATGGCCCACAGCGTGACGACCCCGATCAGCGCGATGGCGAGGAGCCACCACGGGAAGCGGGCGATGGAATTGCGGGGAGAGGAGGAGGGCGGCATCGGAAGTGGGACGCGCGGATTGCCGCGCGCCCCGTCAGGACCTTACGAGTTCTGCTCGCCGTACTCGAAGAACCACTTCTTGATCAGCGCATCGAGCGTGCCGTCGGCGCGCATCTGCTCGAGGGCGGCGTTGAACGGGGCCACGAGGTCGGAACCGGGAGTGAGGATGAAGCCGAGCGGCTCGGACTTGATCGGCTCGCCCACCTGCTTGAAGGCGCCCGGATCGGCGCCGATATAGCCGGCCGCAGCCGACTGGTCGGCAATCACGGCATCGACGTCGCCGGTCTTCAGCGCCGCGACCGAGGCGCCGAAGGTATCGAACAGCTTTACGCGAGGATTGGCTTCGTCGCCGTCGAGCACGTCGTAGATGGCGGTGTAGAAGGCCGAGGTGCCGGGCTGGGCGCCGAACAGCAGGGTTGTGTCGTCGGCAAAGCTCTGGACCCCGGTGATGCGGCTCTCGTCGGCGCGGACGAGGAAATACTGCTCGACGGTGATGAAGGGCTGCGTGAAGTCGATCTGGGCTTCGCGCTCTTCGTTGATGGTGATGCCGTCGGCGCCGATGTCGAACTGGCCGGTGCGAACGGCCTCGATCATCACGTCCCAGGCCGAGAGGTCCCATTCGACCTTGGCATTTAGGCGCTTGGCTACCTCGTTGATCACGTCGTATTCGAGGCCGATGCCGGCGCCGGTCTTGTCGGCGAAGTTGAGCGGGTAATAGGCGTTCTCGGTCACGGCCTTGATGGTGCGGCCGCCGAGATCCGGCAGGTCCTGCGCATGGGCAGGCAGCGCGAGGCCGAGCACCACGAGCGGCGCGGCGATGTAGGTCAGCACGGATTTCATGAGGCGGCGTTCTCCCGGAAGATGATTTCGCGCCGGCGCTTGTCACCCCTGCCGGCATGGCGGCGACAATATCCGCTAAGGTCTCGCGCCCTCAACCAGATTCTGGGAAACGGCTTGTGGCGTTGTGACCCTGATCAGGAATGGCCGTGCTTCACGGCAGGGCCCTTTGGATGATCGATGTGGCCGAGATCGCGGCCGGGATCAATCCTGTCGCGCACCAGCTGCTTGATCTGCTTGGCATCGGGGAAGCCGCCATCGCGCTTGCGCTCCCACACCAGCTCGCCATCGAGATGGATTTCGAAGATCCCGCCGGTGCCCGGAACGAGGCTCACTTCGCCCATTTCGAGGCTGAAGGTCGAGAGCACTTCCTGTCCCATCCAGGCGGCGCGCAGCAGCCAGTTGCACTGGGTGCAGTAGGTGATCCGGAGTTTCGGCTTGTCTGTCATATCTGCGGGTCGGCCCAGCTGGAAAAGACGTTGGTCGGCAGCACGAGTACATCGTCGTCGTCGCCGCCATCCCTGCTCTTGAGGGCGACGAGCTGCGCCGTCGTCGCGTTGACGCGCTGGGCGAGGAGCCGCGCGATCTGCAGGAGCCATGCCGGATGCGCCTCGAGCACGCGCAGGGCATCGTCGATGACATAGAGCTGCACGTCGGTGACGGCGCGCACCGTTGCCGAGTGGGGCCGTTCCAGCAGCACGCTCATCTCGCCAAAAATGGCGCCGGGTTGCTTGATGGTGGAGACGAACTTGCCGTCGCGGATGACCTCGACCTCGCCCTCCCTCAGCACCATCAGGCTGCCGCCGGCGTTACCGCCCTGGACGATGAGCTCGCTGCCGGCCGGAAAGAAATCGAACCGCAGCCAATCCTGATCCGTCACTCGCACACTCCCGCCCGGAACGCCGACAGGGGGATGGTAACCGAGCTTGGCTGCAATGCGAAGCCGCCGCGTATGCTTGGCTGACGCAGGGCTCTCATGCGTGCATCCGGGATCGCGCCAGTATTGATGCCTGCATCTACTTGTTCGCCCCTTCTCTTGGCCATCGCAACGGGCTAGGTTTCGCGCGCAAAACTGCCCGGAGCCCCAGGTGACCATGTCGAGCCCCGTATCGTCTGCCGCGTCCTATTCGACCCTACGCCTGGCGCCCGGCGAGGTACTGATCAAGCAGGGCGAGCCCGGCGGCACGCTGTTCGTGCTCGAGGAAGGGGAGCTCGGGGTGGTGCGCGATGGCGTCGATATCGCCAAGGTCTCGCAGCCCTTTTCGGTGGTGGGCGAGATGTCGGTCGTGCTCGGCACTCCGACGAGCGCAACGGTCAAGGCGACGAGGCCGAGCGTGGTCCGCGTTTTTGCCGACGCGCGCAGCACGCTGTCGCAGGATGCCGACTTCGCCTTTCGCATCGCCTATCTGATGGCGAGCAGGCTGGATTCCACGTCTTCCCTGCTGGTCGAGCAGGCCCGCAAGCACAGCGGCAAGCCGGAGGGCGACATCTTCGGCCGGATCCTTTCCGCCCTGCATCTGCCGGTCGACGACAAGCACTATGCCTCGGTGGCGCGGGGCGACATGTTCGGCAGCCCCGAAGAGGCGACCTACCGCGAGTGACAGCGGCTATTTCAGCGGGTCGGTCAGAAACAGGCTGACCCGGATACCGCCATGCGAGACGCTGGGCAGCGGCGCGTGGAAGGGCAACCCGGTCGCCTTCGCCAGCGCTACCTCGGTCGTGATCAGCGCCACGCGCCAGCCAGTGAAGCGGGAGAGGCTACGCCCCATCGTCCGGTAGAGCGGAGCCATCGCACCGCGCTCGCCGATACGCGTGCCATAGGGCGGGTTGATGACGACGAGCCCCGGCGGCCCCTCGGGAGGCACGACATCGGCGATGTCGCTCTCGACAAAGCTCGTGAACGCGGCAACCCCAGCGCGTTCGGCGTTCGCCTTGGCCATCCGCACCGCGCCCGCATCGCGGTCACTGCCGTAAAAGCGCGCGACCGGCGCGACCGTGGCGCCACCAGACCGCATCTTCTGCCACGCCGCCGCATCAAAGTTGGCCAGTTGCTCGAAGGCGAAGGCGCGATCCCGGCCGGGCTTCAGCCCTGCGGCGATTTCGGCGGCCTCTATCGCAAAGGTGCCGGAGCCACACATCGGATCGAACACCGGTCCGCTCCCGTCGTAGCCGGCCTGGCGCAGAAACAGCGCGGCGAGCGTCTCGCGCATCGGGGCGCGGTTCACCGCCTCCTTGTGCCCGCGCTTGTGCAGCATCTCGCCGGAGCTATCGATGCTGATGGTGACGAGGTCATCCTCGATGCGAGCCTTGACCACCACTTCGGCCTCGGCCGAAATCGGGGCGCCGAGTTCCTCCCGGATCGCCGTGGTGATGCGTTGGGCGGCGGCGCCGGAGTGGTAGATCTTCGAGCGCCGGCAGACCGCCTCAACATGCACGGGCACGTCGGCGCTGAGGATCTCGCTCCAGGCGACCTTGCGGGCGCGCTTGTCCAGTTGCGCCAGATGCATGGCGCGGAAGCTCGCGATGCGGACCAGCACGCGGCTCGCCCCGCGCAGATCGAGGTTGGCACGCCACGCGTCCCGCCAACTGCCCTTGATAGTGACGCCGCCTTCGACGGCCGTGGCGCCAGAAAAACCGCACTCCGCTGCCTCGGCGCATAGTGGTGCTTCGAGGCCCGGTGGGGCGACGAGGAACATCTCGAGATCGGTGGCGATATCCATGCGCGCTCATTAGCCGGAAGAGCGGCGGCCAGCGACATGAATCTGCAGTCCGGCGGCGCAGCGAACGGTTAACCGTCCCTCGCCACCATCGATAAACCTCACCGTGCGAAATGGGACGAAGCAGTGAGGCTTTTGCTCTTAGATGCAGGCGGGGGTTCACTGGCGTCAGCTACCGGTCGTGCCTCGTTTCGCATCCGTTCCCAGGAGGGACCTTTGCTCCGGCGCACAGAAAAGATCGTCCTCAAGGACGAGACCGAAACCGAGGATCGATCCACCCCACGTTCGGCGAGCGAACGTCGCGGCCTGGGCGCTCTTCGCTCCGCGCCCCCGACGACCGCCATCCTCGAGGACGAGGGGCCGGCTTCGAAGCCGGTGGTCGAGGAAATGAACACCGAACGTTGGCGCAACGAGGTCGAGCCGCTGCCGCAGCTCTCCCCCGAACAGCGCCGCGACATCGACCGCTGGCGCACCGAAGTGCTGCGCTCGGTCAGCGCGAGCGAAGACGATGACGTGCAGCCGAGCCGCTGGCGCCACCTGCTCAAGCCGACCAACATCGCCCTGCTTGCCGTAGCCCTCGTGGCTGGCGGCGCGGCGGCTTTACTTGCCATGCAGCAACCCGGTGCGCCTGCCCCGCAGGCTCCCGCCATTGTCGCCGCCGTGGAGCCGCAGACGATCACGCAGGTGATCGAGGAGCCGAAGGTGCAGGTGCTGGTGGCGCGGACACCGATCGTGGTGGGCCAGCGCCTGACGCCGGCGACCATCGAGTGGGTCGAGTGGCCCGAGGACACCGCGCGCTCCGATTTCGTGACCCAGGCGTCGGCGCCCGACGCGCTCGACACCATGTCGGGGGCCGTGGCGCGCTACGAGTTCTTCCCGGGCGAGCCGATCCGCGAGGTGAAGTTGGCCCGCGCCGATCGCGGCTTCCTTTCGGCGGTGCTCGATCCCGGAACGCGCGCCGTTTCGGTGGACGTCAGCGCCCAGTCCGCCTCGGGCGGCTTCATCTTGCCCAATGATCGGGTCGATGTCGTGCTGACCGCGAGCGTCGGATCCAGGCAGGTCTCGAGCACGATCCTCGAGAATGTCCGCGTTCTCGCCATCAACAGCCAGATCGGCGAGACCGCCGGCACCCGCTCGCAGGCCGACAAGCCCAAGGACAGCGGCGCCAGCGATCGCGCAGGCTCCGAGGACGAGGACGCGGGCCCCGCACGGTTTTCTGCCGCCATCGCGACGCTTGCGCTCAATCCGCGCCAGGCCGAGGTCATCATCTCGGCCACGCAGAACGGCCGGCTGTCGATAGTGCTGAGGCCGACTGCCGATGTAGCCGACAGCAGTGGTGGCGACGACACGGTCAGCGCCGCCAACCAGGCGATCCGCATATCGAGCCCCTTCTGGGTCAATTGATCGCCCCCGCGTCATTAAGCCGGCGTTGACCTAACGCCGGTACGATTTGGAACAGGGCTTGGTTACGCTAGCGGGCAGAGTGAAGTGGCGGCGGGTAGGCAGTTGAGAGCTTTGGCTCGGACGATGGTTGTTGCGGTGATCGCGATGCTGATGGGCTTGGCTGCCCTCGCGACGCCAGCCGCGGCACAAACGGTCAACTATGACCTCAAGACGACTTCGGTGATGCGGGTCAACTTGCCCGTGTCGCAGGCGGTGACCGTCATCATTTCCGATACGGTCGGCAAGATCGTCTCGGCCGATCCGCTGATCGCCGACGCACAACCGATTACCGACCGTTCGCTGTACCTCGTCGGCAAGGGTTTCGGCACGACTACGGTCAGCCTGTTCTCCGAAGATGGCGCTCCGGTCGGCCTGCTTGCAGTCGAAGTCGGCGCCGACGTTGCCGACATTTCGCGATCGATCCGCGCCGCGGTTCCCGCCAGCAACGTCAAGGTCTCGACCGTGAACGGCCGGGTCCGGCTCTCCGGCACGGTGCCCGATACCAACACCATGGACCGGGTGCTTGCGATTGTCGCCCAGTACGGCAGCCCGCAGGTGATCAACACCATGACGCTCGTGGGTGGCCAGCAGGTCAACCTCGAGGTCCGCATCCTCGAGGCGCAGCGCGACGCCGGCCGCCAGCTCGGCATCCAGTGGGGCGGCTCGATCGGCGGTGTCGAAGTCGGGATCGGTGGCGGCCCGTCCAATCCGGCCGGTGATGCCGCGACCTTCTCCGGCTTCATGACCAACATCATCTCGGGCGGCATCAACCTCAACGTGCTGATCCACGCGCTCGAAGGCAAGGCGCTGGTGCGCACGCTCGCCGAACCCAACCTCACGACGCTGTCGGGCGTGCAGGCGAGCTTCCTCGCCGGCGGCGAGGTGCCCATCCGCACCGCCGATCCCAACGGCAACATTGCGCTCGAATATCGCCAGTTCGGCGTGCTGCTCGGCTTCACGCCGATGGTGCTGGACAATGACCGCATCCAGATCCACCTCCAGCCCGAGGTGAGCGGCATCAACGGCTTCACCGCCAATGGCGATCCGGTCTTCAACACGCGCAACCTAAACGCGACGGTGGAACTGCGCGATGGACAGAGCTTTGCCGTGGCTGGGCTGCTGCAGAACGACACCCAGCTCAACCAGAACCAGTTGCCCTGGATCGGCGATGTCCCGGTTATCGGCTCGCTGTTCAAGTCCTCGAGCTACCAGAAGCACGACACCGAGCTCGTCGTGATCGTCACGCCGCGCCTCGTGCAGCCGCTGAAGCCGGGCCAGGTCGCCGCATCGCCGCTCGACCAGACCCAGCCGGCCAACGACGTCGAGTTCTTCGCCCTCGGCCAGATGGAAGTGACGCCCAAGATGATCAAGAACTTCCAGAACGGTGCCGGCATCGTCGGGCCATATGGCTACATCATCGATCTGGGGGAGGGGAAATGAACCGCTTCGCCCTGCTTGTCGCCGGCACCGCAGCGCTCGCACTCGGCGGCTGCACCTACGATTACCTTCAGCGCTCTGACCGTGTCGGCTACAGCGCCGGGGATGCGGTGAAGGCCAACCTCGAGGCGCAGACCATCGATCCGGCACGTCCGTCGGCCAACTCGACCAAGGGCCTGGGCAAGGATGGCGTGGTGCCGCCCAAGTCGCCGACCGGCGGCATGGAAGAAGCGCCACCGGTACCCGTCGCGAACTGACGCTTCGGCGTCAGGCGCGCGAGGCGGCTGCGTCCTTGAGGATCTGGATATTGTTGGCGACCACGAGGTTCTCGGGCTCGAGCGCCTGAGCCTTGCGGAAGTTGGCCAGCGCATCGTTGAGCTTGCCGCGCAGCATGTAGGAATAGCCGAGGTTGTTGTAGTACTGGGCGTTGGCGCCCGAGAGCTTCAGCAGCGAGGCATAGACGCGGTCCGAAAGATCGAAGCGCCCCAGCCGGTCGTACGAAGCGCTGAGCCCGACATAGCCCTGGGCATTGCCGGGAGCCAGTTCCACGGCGCGCTTGTAGAAGGCGGCGGAGTGACCGAAATCGCTGTTGCGGAAATGCGCCTTGCCTTCGGCCAGGGCCCGCTCGGCGGTGTAGTCGCCGATGTTGGAAAGCTCCGCGACCTCGAGCTTGTTCTGCCCGAAGCTGCCATAGCCGACGGAACTGCAGCCCGTCAGCACCGTCGCACCCAGCGCGAGTGCCGCGAAAAGCCCGAAGCGAACCGACGTGAAGCCGCGCCGCATGATCATATGCCCCCATATGATGCCCGCCGCATTCTGTGGCGAGTTCCGTGGAGCCGACGCTACGGCGGTCATGGTTACTATTGGTGAACGGCGACGGTTGACGTGACGGTAGGCTTAACAAGCCGTTACGGCGGCGCGCTGGCCCCTTCCGCTGGCGGCGTCCGCCATGCAAATCTGGTCACCAACCGGAGATGCCTTGCTGATGATCGGTCTTGCCTCCCTAACCGTCGTGCTGCCCCTCGAGACGCTTTCCCCTGGCACCCAGTTGACCACCGAAGGCACCCGCTCGGGCCAGCTCTACATCCTCGAAAGCGGCCGGCTGAGGGTCACCCGCTCGGGCATTACGCTGGCGACGATCGACGAGCCCGGCGCCATTGTCGGCGAGATGGCCGTGCTGCTCGGCATTCCGCACAGCGCGACCGTGGTGGCCGAGACGTCGAGCACGGTTCGGGTGCTGGACGATGCGCTCGAGGCGCTGGTGCATCACCCCGAGCTGGCGCTGCATATCGCCACGATCGCCTGCGCCCGGCTCAACACGACCTCGGCCCTGTTGGTTCGTCTGCAGAGCCAGGCGACCGACCAGCCGCGCGAGAACGCGCTGCTGAGCCGGTTGCTCGGTGCGATCACTGCGCCGCCGCGGGGATCCCGCGGCAACTGGGTCGATCACGAGTAATTGGCGATCAGGCGCCCGTCACGCGCCAGATCACGTCGCCGACATCGTCGGCCATCAGGACGGCGCCATCGGACGCAATGACGACGCCGACCGGGCGGCCATAGGACTCGCTCTCGTCCGGCGAGAGGAAGCCGGTGAGGATTTCGCGCGGCGTGCCGGTGGGCTTGCCGTTGACGAAGGACACGAAGGCCAGCTTGTAGCCCGAGAGCGTCGAGCGGTTCCACGAGCCGTGCTGGCCGATGGCCATGCCGTCGGGGAATCCGGGCAGCGTGCCTTCCGGCAGCCAGCAGAGGCCGAGCGAGGCCGTGTGACCGCCCAGCGCGAAGTCCGGCGCCGTCGCGGACGCGACCTTGGCGGCATCCTGCGGCACGCGGTTGTCGACGATCTTGCCCCAGTACGAATAGGGCCAGCCGTAGAAGCCGCCGTCCTTCACCGAGGTCAGGTAGTCCGGCGGTGTTTCGTCGCCGATGCCGTCGCGCTCGTTCACCACGGTGTAGAGCACACCGGTCGTCGGCTCGAAGGCGAGCCCGACCGGATTGCGCAGGCCGCCGGCGAAGATGCGGTGCTGGCCGGTGGCGAGATCGAGTTCGAAGATGCAGGCGCGCCCTTCTTCGACCGCGAAGCCGCTCTCGGCGATATTGGACTGCGAGCCGACGCCGACATAGAGCTTGGTCTTGTCGGCGCTGGCGAGAAGGCTGCGCGTCCAGTGCCCGCCGGGCTTGGTATCCATCAGCTTCTTGCCGGGCGCGGTGATGCGCGTCTCGCCGACCTTGAACGGGTAGGCATAGACGCCATCGGTATTGCCGACATAGAGCGTCTCGCCGATCAGCTGCATGCCGAACGGCTGGTTCAGGTTTTCCAGCAGCGTGTGCTGTTCCTCGGCCACGCCGTCGCCGTTCCCATCGCGCAGCAGCGTGATGCGGTTGGCGCTGACACCGGCCGCCTTGGCGCGGCGCATGGTGGCGAACATCGCGTAGTCGAAGGCGTTCTTGATGCCGCCCGGCGTCGACAGCGCCTCGGCGACCAGCACGTCGCCATTGGGCAGCACGTGCATCCAGCGCGGGTGCTTCAGGCCCCGGGCGAAGGCATTGACCTTGAGCCCAGCGGCGGCCGTCGGCTTGTGGTCGCCCGACCAGCCCTTAGCCGTCGGCATCTTCAGCGTCGGGATCGACTGTGGACGCGCCTCGGGAATCTCGGGAGTGGTGCCATAGACCGGGCTGCGCTTCGGCTCGTTGAAGCTGCGCGCCAGGATGGCTCCGGCCCCGACCCAGGCAACTACACGGGCGTAGATATCGGCAAAACTCATTGTGTCCCTCGCAAATCGGGCGTGAACCTATCCGAACCCACCCCATGTTTAAACTGCCTTGCGCCATGTCCGTTCGACCGATTGGCTTGGCACGGTTTGATGCGATTGATTCGGGGGCGATCATGGCGTCTGGCGCGGTATCGCGACCGGTATGGGTCTATGTCGACGGCGTGTTCGACATGCTCCACGCCGGCCACATCGCCTTCATGAAGCAGGCGCGGGCCCTCGGCGATCACCTGATCGTGGGCGTGCACTCCGACGACGATGTCGCGACCTACAAACCGCGTCCGATCCTCAGTTACCAAGAGCGCCGCGCGATGGTCGAAACCTGCCGCCTCGTCGATCGCACGCTCGAGTTCCCGGCGCCGCTTCGCGTCACGGTCGAGGACCTCGATGCCTATGGCGCCGATTTCGTGGTGCATGGCGACGACTTCAGCGCTGAACAGATGGAGTTCTGGTACGGACATCTGGTGCCGTCGGGACGGATCAAGGTCGTCCGCTACACCGCCGGCATCGCCTCCCGCCAGATCGTCGAGCGCATCGCCAACCGGCTCCGCGACGGCTCGCTGAGGATCAAGCTCTAGCATCGCGCGCCAGCCGTCGCCGCCAGCGGCCGCGCTCACGCCACAGCCAGATCGCGTCGGTCCAGTGCAGGTGCAATTCGACGTTGGGCGGCGACAGAACCCAGTGCCACTGGCGCACCGGGGTCCGCCACCGCGGTCCGTAGAGATGCGCCAGATAGGCCTCGGTCTCGCGCGGCACGGGAACGTCCACGCCCCCGAACCGCGATGTCTCGACCGTAACCGGGAGGTGGCTGCCGAACATCTCGGAATGCTTGCGCAGTGATCCGTGATCGAGCCAGAACGGCTGCGATGGCTGCACGAAGAACAGGTCGATCAGCACAAGGTCGCGCTGGAACTTCTGCTTGGCCGGACCTTGCCGGTCGTGCTGCTCGGACACCTGTACGAAGCCGCGCTCGGCCATCGCCTCGCGGATCCGCGCCGGATCGGAGCCGGCGAGGATCGCTATGTCGATGTCGTGGTCGTGCGGCAGCATCGCGCCGTCACGCACGAGGCCGAGCAACGTGCCATAAGTCAGCCAGTGCGTCGTGCCGGCCGCCTCGAGCCCGTCGAGCGCATCGACCAGCACTGCGAGCGCGGTATCGGCAATGTCGCCGAGCGGGGGACGTTTCACCCTCGCTCCGGCGACTGTCTTGCGCAGCGTGGTCGGTCCCCAGCGCCACCTCATCGCTCAGGCGCGGCCGGTCTTCTTGAGATCGGCCCAAACGTCGTCCTGCGGGTCGTAGCCGATCCAGGCGCGGCCATCCTCGAGATCCCAGGGCATGCCGGCATTGTTCGACATGCCGCTGACGACGATTGCCGGCGCCGGCCACTTGCTGGCGTCTGCGGTGAGCGCCGCTGCCATCAGCTTATCGTGGTCGCCGTTCGAGAGCCACATGTCGCGGTACCACCTGGCATTGCGCGCCGCGACCTCGGCGCTCGGCTCGCCCGCACCGCCGCCGCCATCGCTAAGCGTCGTCGCAAGGTTCGCGCCGCCCTGGCACCAGCCGATGCGGGTGGCGACGGCCGTGATGCGGCCGTTGGTGGCGTTGGCGCGCGCCATGCAGGCGCGCTCGCCCAGCATCTTGGTGGCGCCATAGGCGGCGCCCCAGCGGTACATCTGGCCGTCCCAGTAGCGCGTGCCGCTCTTCTGCGGCGTCGCCATGCGGAGCTTTTCGCCCTCGGGAAGAGGCTCGTCCTTGTAGCCGCCCATGGCGTGGTTGGAAGACGCGAAGACGAACCGGCAGGGCTTCGTGCCGCCACCGGCGTTTTCGAGGAGGTTCGCCGTCATGTCGAAGGACTTGGCCGAGTCCGCCCAGCTCGATGTCGGGGCGGGGTTCGCCGAGGCATAGTGCACGATGCCATCGGCATTGCGCACGGGAGCCAGCCAGCGCTCGTCCCTGGGGTCGGCAAGGTCGGCCACGACCGACTTCGATTTGCCCGAGGCCTCGAACGGCTTCACGTCTATGCCGACGATCTCGTCGACCCAGTCCACCGTTTCGAGGTACCGCCTCAGCTTGGTACCCAAATTGCCGGCGGCACCGGTAATCACTACGCGCATAGTCTCTCCTCCAAGGCGGGTATTGTGTCCCGTCACAGTGTGTCGCGTATAACACTCCCCGAGGCAGTCGCGAGCACGGAGAGCATCATGCAGATCGGTATTGTCGGTTTAGGTCGGATGGGCGGCAATATCGCCAAACGGCTGATGCGGGCCGGCCACGATGTCGCCGTGTATGATATCGACGCCGCCGCGCGCTCGGCTCTTGGGGGGGAGGGGGCCCGCCCCGCGGAAACTCTCGAAAGCCTCGTCGCCTCCCTCACCGAAAGCCCGCGTGCCATCTGGGTCATGCTGCCTGCCGGCAAGATCACCGAAGGCACGCTGGTGCACCTTAGCACCTGCCTCAGCGAGGGGGACATCCTGATCGATGGCGGCAACACCTACTACAAGGACGACATGCGCCGGGCCGGCGAGTTCGCACGGGCGGGCATCCGCTATGTCGATGTCGGCACCTCGGGCGGCGTCTGGGGCCTCGAGCGCGGCTACTGCCTGATGATCGGTGGCGAGAAAGGCGCGGTCGACCATCTCGACCCGATCTTTGCCGCGCTGGCCCCCGGCCGGGGTGACATTCCCTTGACACCCGGCCGTGAGGGCTTCGATCCGCGCGTCGAGCAAGGCTACATCCATGCCGGACCAGCGGGGGCAGGGCATTTCGTCAAGATGATCCACAACGGCATCGAGTACGGCATGATGCAGGCCATCGCCGAGGGCCTCGACATCCTGAAGAATGCGGGGTCGGAGCGCCTGCCCGAGGACGTGCGCCTCGCCATCGACGTCGCCGATGTGGCGGAGGTCTGGCGCCGCGGCAGCGTCATCACCTCCTGGCTGCTCGATCTCACCGCGGCGGCGCTGGCGGAGGACGCCGCACTTTCCGGCTACTCGGGCCACGTGGAGGATTCCGGCGAGGGACGCTGGACCGTGCAGGCGGCCGTCGAGGAAGCCGTGCCGGCGGAGGTGC
>JAEWLC010000096.1 GCA_023393475.1 Pseudomonadota bacterium | reverse complement strand
CCAACCACGACTATCATCTGGTAAATCCCAGCCCCTGGCCGTTCGTGGGTTCGGTGTCGGCCCTGATCACCGCCATCGGCGCCATCCTCTGGTTCCACGAGATCATGCCGATCTGGCTGATGCTGGTGGGCTTTGCGGGCGTGCTCTACACCATGTACGCGTGGTGGAGCGACGTCATCCGCGAGTCCGAGACCGGCGATCACACCCCGGTTGTGCAGATGCACCACCGCTATGGCATGATCCTCTTCATCGCCTCCGAGGTGATGTTCTTCGTGGCGTGGTTCTGGGCCTATTTCGACGGCTTCTTCAACCACGACGCGGCCGAGCAGGTCGCCCGTGTGGCCGCCATGGGCGGCGCCTGGCCGCCGACCGGCGTCGAGCTCTTCGACCCCTTCCACCTGCCGCTGTTCAACACCCTGCTGCTGCTGACCTCTGGCACCACCGTCACCTGGGCCCACCACGCCCTGCTGCACGATGACCGCGAGGGCCTCAAGTGGGGTCTGGCACTGACCATCGCGCTCGGCGTGATGTTCACCTGCGTGCAGGTCCTGGAATACTCGCAGGCCGGCTTCCAGTTCACTGGCAACCTCTATGGCGCCACCTTCTTTATGGCCACCGGCTTCCATGGCTTCCACGTGCTCATCGGCACGATCTTCCTGATCGTCTGCCTGATCCGTGCTCTCAATGGCGGCCTCACCAAGCAGCATCACCTCGGCTTCGAGTTCGCCGCCTGGTACTGGCACTTCGTCGACGTGGTCTGGCTGTTCCTCTTCGCCTCGATCTACGTCTGGGGCAGCTGGGGCGTCCAGTTGTCGCACTGACGCCCGAGGACGGCAGAGACTTACGAGGGGCGCGGCGCAAGCTGCGCCCTTTGTCCTTGCCGCAAACGCCGCGGCCAATCCGCAACGCAAGCCAATCCGACTGTGCTAAAGCACCGGCCATGACCACACCCGCTACCGAGCGCTCCACGCCGCCCTTGTCCACCCCCGGGCCTGTTCCCGAAACCCCAGTGCGGGGTGCCCGGTTCTGGGCCTTCCTCGTCTTCATGCTGGCCTTGATGGTGTTGTTCGTTGCGCTCGGCACCTGGCAGCTCGAGCGGCTGGAGGAGAAGGACCGGCTGATCGCCAACGTCAGCGCGCGCATCAATGAGGCGCCGACGCCCTTCCCGATCTACACGGAGTGGACGGCCCTCGAGGCGGATGGCTACGACTACCTCCCGGTAAGCCTCACGGGTACCTGGCGTCCCGATGGCACGATCCTCGTGTTCACCAGCCTGGGGGAGCCGAAGGGGCAGTATGCCGGCCCCGGCTACTGGGTGATGACGCCTTTCGCGCTCGCAACCGGCGGGACCGTCTTTGTCAACCGCGGCTTCGTTCCGCAGGCGTCCGGGCCGGCTTTCGCGCAGGGGGGCACGATTGACCCAGGTCTCATCTCGATCGCCGGCATCGCTCGCAACTCCGAGGCGGTCGGCAGCTTCACACCCGCGCCGGACCTCACCCGGCATGTCGAGTGGGTCCGCAGCCCCGCACGGCTCGCTGCCATGGCTGGCGACCTGCCGCAACCGGTGGCGCCCGTCTACGTCGACCTGCCCGCCGGTCCGCCGGGCGCCCTGCCGCAGGGCGGCGAGACGGTGATCGAGTTTCCTAACAACCACCTCGGCTACGCCATGACCTGGTATGGTTTCGCCCTGCTGGTACCGTTCCTGCTGTTCTTCTGGGTCCGCCGCCAGGTGCGGCCCTCAGTAACGTAGCGATGAGATCATTGTTGAGAATGTTGCGATTTTCTCAACACCCCACTACCTTGCGCCCAACCCAGAACAAGCGGCGCTCAGCAGGCGCGCGACATCAGCACGGGATCCTCCCCTATAATGCAGTTCGTATCGACGCGCGGCGGGGCGGCCGTGCTTGGTTTTTCGGATGCTGTCCTTACCGGCCTTGCGAGTGATGGCGGCCTCTATGTGCCCGAGACCTGGCCGCAGATCAGCCGCGATGAGATCGCCGGCTACGCCAACCGGCCCTATGCCGAGGTGGCGTTCGACATCATCCGCCGCTTCGCGGGCGGAGAGATTGCCGACGCCGAGCTCAAGGCGCTGATCGACGAAGCCTACGCCAGCTTCCGCCACCCCTCGGTGGCGCCGCTGATCGAGCTCGAGCCCGGGCACTTCGTGCTCGAACTGTTCCACGGTCCGACGCTCGCCTTCAAGGACGTGGCGATGCAGTTCCTGGCCCGCGTCATGGACCTGATCCTTGCTCGCCGTGGCACCCGCGCCACTATCGTCGGCGCCACCTCGGGCGACACCGGCTCGGCCGCCATCGAGGCGTTCCGCGGCCGCCCGTCGACCGACATCTTCATCCTTCATCCAGAGGGCCGCACATCGGAAGTGCAGCGCCGGCAGATGACTTCGGTGCTTGACGCGAACGTCCACAACATCGCGCTGCGTGGCACGTTCGACGACTGCCAGGACATCGTAAAAGGCCTGTTCGCCAACCGCAGCTTCCGCGACGAGGTGAAGCTCAGCGGTGTGAATTCGATCAACTGGGGCCGCATCGTCGCGCAGATCGTCTACTACTTCACCGCCGCTGCGGCGCTCGGTGCGCCGCACCGCGAGGTGATCTTCGCCGTCCCCACCGGCAATTTCGGCGACATCTTCGCCGGCTACTGCGCGGCGAGGATGGGGCTGCCGATCCGCACCCTTGCCATCGCCACCAACGCCAACGACATCCTCGCCCGCACGCTGGAGAGTGGCCGCTACGAGGTCACCGGCGTTACCCCGACGATGAGCCCGTCAATGGACATCCAGGTCTCCTCCAACTTCGAGCGCCTGCTGTTCGAGGCGGTCGGGCGGCAGCCTGAGCCGGTGGTGTCGATGATGTCGAGCCTTCGGCAGTCGGGCGGCTTCTCCATCCCTGCCGATGGACTGGAGGCCATCCGTCGGCAGTTCACCGCCGGGCGAACCGGCGAGGCGGAGACGAGCTACACCATCT
>JAEWLC010000068.1 GCA_023393475.1 Pseudomonadota bacterium | reverse complement strand
GTGCTGTTCCCGCTCATCATTCTCACGGGGCTTACGATGTCGCCGACGATGAATGCGGGCTGGCCGTGGCTCGTCGAGCTGTTCGGCGGCCGGCAGACGGCGCGCACCATCCACTTCGGCGTCATGGTGCTGCTGGTGCTGTTCTTCGTGGTGCACATCATCATGGTCGTGCTGGCGGGGCCTCTCAACGAGCTGCGCTCGATGATCACGGGCTACTACCGCACGAGCCCGGGAACCGAGCCCGACAGCAAGGGCTCTGCCCAGAAGGACTTGTCCAATGGCTAGGCTCATCTACAACCGCCGGCGGCTGCTGGGGCTGGGCGCCGCCGCCGCGGGAACGTCGCTGCTGGCGGGCTGCGACACGTTCGATTTCCTCGGCCAGCGCAACCATCCGGCGCGCGACTTCCTCGAGCGGGCCAACCAGCTGACCTACGCGGCGCAGCGGGCGCTGGTGGGCGACCAGGCATTGGCGCGCGAGTTCGCCGAGAGCGAGATCCGGCAGGGGCAGCGGCCGAACGGATCGACCGATCCGCGGGAGACAGTGGAGGAATACCGGCAGCTCGCCGAGGGGAATTTCGCAGCCTACCGGCTGCGGATCACCGGCCTTGTCGAGACGCCGAAGGAATACACGCTGGCCGAGTTGCAGAACATGCCGGGCCGCACGCAGATCACCCGGCACGACTGCGTCGAGGGCTGGAGCTGCATCGCCAAGTGGACGGGCGTGCCGCTCGGCCGCCTGCTCGACGAGGCTAAGGTGAAGCCGCAGGCGAAGTTCGTGCTCTACCGCTGCTACGACGTGATGGGTGGCGGGCTATCGGCGCCCGAGCCCTACTATGAAACGCACGACCTGATCGACGCCTTCCACCCGCAGACGCTTGCCGCCTACGGGCTCAACGGCACGGCGCTACCGATCGCGAACGGGGCTCCGGTGCGGGTGCGGATCGAGCGGGCGCTGGGCTACAAGCAGCCCAAGTACGTCCACACGGTCGAACTGGTGGACGGCTTCTCGCAGTTCGGCCTGGGGCAGGGCGGCTACTGGGAAGACCACGGCTACGATTGGTATGGCGGGATCTAGCCGGGGCGTCGGAACGACATGATCCAGTTCACCTCCCAGTTGCCGCCGCCATCGTAGGAAAAGGCCTGGGACCAGCGCGGCGTGTGCGGGTCGGTGACGTCCCATTCGAAGCGCACGCGGACCGGGCGCCCGGCGTCGGTATCGTCGCCCTCGAAGATGCCGATCGTGCCGTCGAACCTGCCGAACACCGGCGGCTGCAGCACGCCGTCGCTCGAGTTGATCCAGTAGATGGCCCAGCGGTCCTGGGTGGGATCGTAGACGCGGAGCGACATGCCGCTGGAGCCGCTCGCGGGGAAGGCGGTCACGTCGACGGAGACGGCGCCGCCCATCAGCAGCTGGGCATCGGTGCGGGTTTCGAAGCGGGCCCAGTCGGTGCTGCCAGCCCCCCGCTCCCGGAGGCGCTGGTGCGCGACGATCCATTCGCCGTGGTTGAAGCCGAAATCATTGAGTGCGGTGCGCTGCATGAGTTGTCCCCCGGTGTTGTGGGGACTTATATCGCAGGGTGCCTGACAAATGATGTCAGGGTTTAGAAGAGGCCGTGGCAGGTCCCGGCGCTGGCTGCATGGCACCCGTGCACTTGCCAAGACCGCAGATTTCCTCCATATGCGGGCTATTCGCCACACGATGGCGATGGACTTCTCTTCTTACTGGCCAATGCGGTGAGCGGCGAAGTGCCCCGAGGGTGAGCCCCGGGTAAATCGCAACCGCGCGGCAATTCCCTGTCGCCATTGCTTTGATACGGCTCCGCCGCGAATGGTCGCGCGGGGCATCCTGCGTGCCGCTTGGCCCGGTCACGCCCAACAAGGACTATCCTTTGACCAATTCATTTTCCGAGCTCGGCCTGCCGGCGCCCATCGTGGCTGCCCTGACCGCCGCCGGGTTCGACACGCCGACGCCGATCCAGGCGAAAGCCATTCCGCCGCAGCTGCAGCGCCGTGACATCATGGGCATCGCCCAGACCGGTTCGGGCAAGACTGCCGCCTTCGGGCTGCCGATCCTCGCCGGCATTGCCGAGCTCACGGGCCGCGCCGCGCCGATGACCACCCGCGCGCTGATCCTGGCGCCGACCCGCGAACTCGCGGTGCAGATCGACGAAGTGCTGCACAAGCTCGACGGCAGCAAGCGCCTGTCGACCGTGCTGGTGCTCGGCGGCACCTCGCGCCACGCGCAGGTGACCAAGATTGCCCGCGGAGTCGACGTGGTGGTCGCCACGCCGGGCCGCCTCAAGGACCTGATCGACGATCGCAAGCTGCGCCTCAACGAGACGCGCTGGCTGGTGCTCGACGAGGCCGACCGGATGCTCGACATGGGCTTCATCGGCGCCGTCAAGCAGATCGCCGCCGCCATCGGCCCGCGTCGCCAGACGGCGATGTTCTCGGCCACCATGGCGCCCGAGATCGCCGAACTGGCCAAGGGGCTGCTCAGCGATCCCGTCCGCGTCGAGGCCAATCCGGCGGCGCAGACCGTTGGCACGATCGAGCAGCGCGTGATCTTCTCGGGCAGCAAAGAAAAACGCGGCGTGCTGAACACGCTGCTCGAAGACAAGTCGCTAGAGCGCGTGATCATCTTTTCGCGCACCAAGCATGGCGCGGACCGCGTCGCCAAGAGCCTAGCCGCCGATGGTCACGAAGCGGCGGCGATCCACGGCAACAAGAGCCAGAACGCCCGGCAGGCGGCACTCAAGGGCTTTGCCTCGGGCAATGTCCGGATCCTCGTCGCTACCGATATCGCGGCGCGCGGCATCGACGTGCCGAACATCACGCATGTGATC
>JAEWLC010000051.1 GCA_023393475.1 Pseudomonadota bacterium | reverse complement strand
GGTCAAGCCCGGGGATGACGGTGACAGAGGCGCGAGGCCGGTCGCATTGGGCAGGCAACAAGAACGCCGTCATCCCCGGGGGCTTGACCCGGGGACCCATCTCTCCTCCCGCGCCGATTCCAGCGGGCACGCCCCCCAACCCCCTCACATTTCATTCAAATTAACCGCACCTCAACCACGATGCGTTTCCCTCAACGCATGCGTGCGAGGCTTTGGCTAAGTACGCCGTCGGATTTTGTATCGGGTATCGACTTGGCACTCCTCTCTCGCGACCTTCGCGCGGCCGCCCGGCTGCTTGTGCTTGCAGCGCTCGTAGCGCCGATTATCGCTGCCTGCGGGGCAGGGAGCTCCGTGCCCCACGTCAAGCGCGCGGCCTTCACCTCCAAGGAATTCGGCGTCGCCGTCAGCCCGCGGATGTCGACGGCCAAGCACCCGCCCAAGGGCGGCGGCCGGGCCATGGTCGGCAAGCCCTATACCGTGCGCGGCGAAACCTACACGCCGCTCGAGAACCCGATCGGCTACGTCGCCAGTGGCGGCGCCTCCTGGTACGGCAACGACTTCCACGGCCGCATGACCGCCAACGGCGAGATTTTCTCCGCCAATGGCCTCTCCTGCGCCAGCCCGGTCCTGCCGCTCCCCAGCTACGTGCGCGTCACCAACATGGAGAACGGCCGCTCGGTCGTTTGCCGCGTCAACGATCGCGGCCCGTATCTGCATGGCCGGGTGATGGACCTCAGCTATCGCACCGCCGAAATCCTGGGCTATGCCAACAAGGGCGTCGGCCAGATCCAGGTCCAGTATATCGGCCCGGCGCCCCTCAACGGCGACGACACCCGCATGCTGCTCGCCAGCGTCGATCGCCTCACCAACATGGAGCAGGGAGCCACCCGCCTGGCCATGCTCGATCCGCAGAATCCGGTCGGCGTCTCCGGCGGCCGCCTCAGCTTCGGTGATTTCGGTGGCGCCCAGCCCGCGGCCGATCGCCCCGATGTGCTCGGCGATTTCATGGACAACCTCTTCGGCTATGCCGAGAGCGGTGCCGCCACCACCGACATCAACAGCGCCCACGCCGCCGCCAACGCCATGGCCACCCGTGCCGATGCGCTCGAGCCCTGGGTCGCCGCTGTCGACGAAGACAAGCGAGCCATCAAGCTGGAGCTGGGTGTGTTCACCGACTCCGCGGCTGCCGAGGACATCGCGATCCGCTTCGCCTTCCTCGGCGCCGTCGATCAGGACGCCGTGCGCGTTCCCGGTGCCGATGCCACGCGCCTGACACTTACCCACCTTAAGCCGGGTGTCGGGCGCAATGACGTGATGGTGCTCGCCCAGCAACTTGGCCTAAAGGACCTCGTGCTTTACTAATTGTACTGCGGCCGGGCAGTGGCCGCGATCGGGGTTGAACAGTGCGGAACTTCGGCCTGCCTTTGCTGGGCATCATCGTCGCCGTCTTTATGGCGGCTCTCTCGCCTGTGCAGGCCCAGGAGTTCGACACCAAGGCGCCCTTCGCCGTCCTGATGGACTACGAGTCGGGCACGATCCTGTTCAACAAGGCTGGCGACGAGAAGCTCGAGCCCGCCAGCATGGCGAAGCTGATGACGCTCGCCGTGGTCTTCGATCAGTTGCAGACCAGGAAGCTCCAGCCCACCGACGAGTTCTTCATCTCCGAACACGCCTGGCGCGATGGCGGCGCCTCTTCGGGCGGCTCCACCATGTTCGCCGAGCTGAACTCCAAGGTTCCGGTGATGGACCTGGTCCGCTCCGTCATCATCCAGTCGGGCAACGACGCAGCCATCGCGCTCGCCGAGGGAATCGCCGGCAGTGAGCTCAGCTTTGCCCAGTTGATGAACCGCCTTGGCGAGGAAATCGGCCTTACTGGCTCCAACTTCGTGAATTCCACCGGATTGCCCGACCCGGCCCAGTACTCCACCGCCCGCGACCTCGCGACTATTGCGCGCTTCATCATCGCCCAGTTCCCCGAGTACTACCCGATCTTCGCCGAGCGCGAGTTCACCTGGAACAAGATCCGCCAGATGAACCGCAACTCGTTGCTCGAGATCGGCATCGGCGTCGATGGTCTGAAGACCGGCCACACCGAAGCCGCCGGCTATGGCGAGGTCGTTTCCACCGCTGCCACCGGCCGCCGCCTCATCGCCGTGCTCCACGGGCTGAAGTCGATGAACGAGCGGACGGAGGAAGCGCGCAAGCTCGTCACCTGGGGCACCCGCGGCTTCGAGCTGGTCCCGGTCTTCGCCCAGGGTGAGCCCGTCGCCCACGCCGACGTCTATGGCGGCAGCGCGGGGCAGGTGCCCCTCGTCGGCAAGACCAATATCGATCTCTTCCTGCCCAAGGGCGCCCAGAACTGCCCGACGGCCACCGTCAGCTTCCGTGCGCCCATCCGTCCGCCTGTGCAGAAGGGCCAGCAACTCGGCCAACTCAATGTCATGTGCAATGGTGTTGTGGTACAGGTCACGCCGCTTTACGCCGGCGAGGACGTCGGCGAGGGCGATATCGTCCGCAAGGCGACCGACGCGCTGAAGGAACTCGCGCTCGGTTGGCTGTAGCGAACCGAGAAGTCTGCAGGAGTTCACGGCTTTTCTGCAGACATTACCGCGAACAGGAATAGCCGAATGCTCGATGTTCCAACTCGGCCCAACGCCCGTTTCATCACCTTTGAGGGCGGCGAGGGGGTCGGTAAATCGACCCAGGTCAAGCGCCTGCTTGTCCGGCTGAACCGCATGGACATCGAAGCCGTCCGGACCCGCGAGCCGGGCGGAACGCCAAGAGCCGAGGCCGTACGGGCCTTTATCCTCCAGGGCCGCTCCGAAAGCTGGGGCCCGGGCGCCGAGGCTGTTCTCTTCGCCGCCGCCCGCTACGATCACGTCAGCTCGCTCATCGCCCCCAGCCTAGCCAGCGGCAAGTGGGTCATCTCCGACCGCTTCCACGATTCCACCCGCGCCTACCAGGGCCTCACCGGCGGGGTGAATGACAAGCTTATTCAAGGTCTTGAGGAACTCGCCCTCGACGGTCACCAGCCGGATCTGACCTTCGTCCTCGATATGGACCCCGCCACCGCCTTCGCCCGGGTCGAGACCCGCGAGATCGAGAAATCGCTCGTCCAGACCGGCGACCGCTTCGAGAAGGAAGATCTCGAGTGGCACCGCCGCCTGCGCCAGGCCTTCCTCGCCATCGCCAAGGCCAACCCCGATCGCTGCGTCGTCCTCCCTGCTGGCCAGTCCGAGGACGCGTTGGAAGAGGAGATCTGGGACATCCTGATCCGCCGCTATCCCGAGCTCGCCGAGCGGAAGGTGGGCTGAGTTGGACTATCCCGAACGCGAACCCGATCAGCTCGAAGGCGTCCCCCCTCCCGAGTTCCAGACCGCCGTTCTCGGCCACGAGACCGCCAGTGCGGCTCTGCTCGATCGGCTCGATGCCGGCCGCCTGCCGGGCGGCATCCTGATCCACGGCCCGCACGGCATCGGCAAGGCCACGCTCGCCTTCGACATTGCCCGCCGCATCTTCGAGCGCACCGGCGACGAGTCGCCTGCGCACATTGCCGCGCAGGTCGCCGCCGGCGCCTATCCCAATCTCTTCGTCATGCGGAAATCGCCGCGCGACACCGGCAAGGGCTACTACACCGCCATCCGCGTCGAGGAAGTCCGCCACTTCATCGAAGAAATGCGCATGACCCGGGGCCGGGCAGGGCACCGCATCGCCATCGTCGACCCGATCGACGACTGCAATGCCTCGTCCGCCAACGCGCTGTTGAAAATTCTGGAAGAACCACCGGCAGATACGACCTTCCTGCTGGTTTCGCACCGGCCGGGCTCGCTCCTCCCCACGATCAAGTCGCGCTGCTTCCAGGTCGCCCTGCGGCCGATCGACGACGCAGCGGTCCACCAGGTGCTCGAGCGCAACGAGGCCGACCCGGCCCTGATCGATCGCGCCGTGTCCCTCGCCGCCGGCAAGCCCCGTCGCGCCTACGAGGCCATGCTGCTCGGCGATGGCGGCACGCTGGCGCTGCTGCAGGGCTGGCTCGCCAATCCATCCGGTCCCGCCGCACAGCGCCTTGCCATCGCAGACCTCCTCGGTGGCGATCGTAGTTCGTCCGAACTCCGCTTCGCCCGCGACATCATCAACGACTGGATCGCAGACGCGGCGCGCGATGCCGCCGCCTCCGGCGACCGCGTGCGTCTTGCCTCTGCCAACGAGCTATGGGACAAGGCCCGGCTTTCACTCGCCGATGCCGATGAATACAACCTCGACATGCGGCAGACCCTGGTCGCCATTCTCGATGCGATCCGGAAACACCATCAGTTGAGCGTCGCCCAAACCGCATCATGACCGACACCTTTTACGTCACCACCGCCATCGCTTATCCCAACGGCGCGCCGCATATCGGCCACGCCTATGAGATGATCGCGACCGACGCCATCGCCCGCTGGGCCCGCCTGCAGGGGAAGGAAACCTACTTCCTCACCGGCACCGACGAGCACGGCATCAAGATGGTGCAGACGGCAGCGGCTGAAGGCATCACTGCCCGCGAACTGGCGGACCGCAATGCGGCCCGCTTCAAGGAGCTGGCCGGTCGCCTCGATGTCTCGAACGACGATTTCATCCGCACCACCGAGCCGCGCCACTACGAGGCGAGCCAGGAAATCTGGCGCCAGATGGCCGCTCACAACAACGGCGACATCTACCAGTCGGTCTACAAAGGCTGGTACTCGGTCCGCGACGAAGCCTATTTCGACGAGGGCGAACTCACCGACGGCGAGGGCGGCAAGAAGTTCGCGCCGACCGGCGCCGAGGTGAAGTGGGTCGAGGAAGACAGCTACTTCTTCCGCCTCTCGGCCTACCAGGATCGCCTGCTGAAGCTCTACGAGGAAGTCCCGGACTTCATCGCGCCGGAAGAGCGCCGCAACGAGATCATCTCTTTCGTGAAGGCCGGCCTCCGCGACGTCTCGATCAGCCGCACCACCTTCGACTGGGGCATCCCGGTTCCCGGCGCCGACGGCCACGTCATGTACGTCTGGGTCGACGCGCTCACCAACTACATCACCGGTGTCGGCTACCCGCACGCCGATTCCGAGCAGTTCAAGAAGTTCTGGCCGGCGAACCTGCACGTCATCGGCAAGGACATTATCCGTTTCCACACGGTGTACTGGCCGGCCTTCCTTATGAGCGCCGGCATCGATGTGCCGCACCGCGTCTTCGCCCACGGCTTCCTCACGTCGGAAGGCAAGAAGATGTCGAAGTCGGTCGGCAATATCGTCGATCCGCACGAGCAGCTCGATCTCTACGGTACCGATCCGGTTCGCTGGTACTGCCTGCGCGAGATCAGCTTCGGCAGCGACGGCGACTGGGGCAAGGAGAAGTTCGTCAACCGCAACAACTCCGACCTCGCCAACAACTTCGGCAACCTCGCGCAGCGTTCGCTGTCGATGATCCAGAAGAACTTTGGCGGCGCATTGCCCGAAGCGGTCCAGACCGATGCCGACAAGGCCATCGTCGCCACCGCCATCGAGACCATCGGCAAGATGGACCTCGCCATGAAGACCCAGCAGCTCCACGACGCGGCCGGCGAACTCATCACGCTGCTCAATGCCGCGAACCTCTACTTCGCCGACCAGGCGCCGTGGGGGCTGAAGGCCGACCTGCCGCGCATGGGCACCATCCTCGCGACGACCGCCGACATCGTCCGCCGTGCAGCCATCGCGGCGCAGGCGTTCGTGCCGGGCTCGGCCGCGAAGTTCCTCGATGCGCTCGCGGTCCCCGCCGACCAGCGTCTCCTCAGTCATGCGCTCGGTGCATCGGCCGTTCCCGCCGGCACCGTCTTGCCGCCGCCCGAACCAGTGTTCAAGAAGTTCGAGCTTCCCAAGGCCGACTGAGCCGATGCTGATCGATAGCCACTGCCACCTCGATTTTCCCGAGCTCGCCGCCGATCGTGCCGGCGTGCTCGCCCGCGCCAATGCGGCGGGCGTCGACGGCATGGTCACCATCTCGACGCGCGTGAAGCGCTTCGACGAGATCAAGGCCATCGCCGAGGCGCATCCGGAGGTCTGGTGCTCCGTCGGCACGCACCCACATCACGCCGACGAGGAACTCGATATCTTCGCCGGGGACCTCGTGCGCCTCAGCGAGCATCCGCGTTGCGTCGCCATCGGCGAAGCCGGCCTCGACTACTTCTACGACAACGCCCCTAAGGACGCGCAGGAGACGGGTCTCCGCCGCCACATCGCCGCGGCGCGCGCAACGGGACTGCCCTTGGTCATCCATTCGCGTTCAGCCGACGATCATATGTCGTTCATCCTGCGCGAGGAAATGGGGCAGGGGAGCTTCCCTTTCCTCCTCCACTGCTTCACCGGCGGCGCCGATCTCGCCCGCACCGCGCTGGATCTCGGCGGCACGATTTCCTTCTCCGGCATCATCACCTTCAAGAACGCCGAAGAGATCCGCGAAGTCGCGAAGTTCGTCCCGTCCGACCGCTATCTCGTTGAAACCGATGCACCTTATCTGGCCCCGATTCCTCATCGCGGTGCCACCAACGAGCCGAGTTTCGTCGCGCACACCGCCGCAAAGGTCGCCGAAGTCCGCGGAATTCCGGTCGGGCAACTCGGCGACGAGACCACGGCAAACTTCTTCCGCCTGTTCTCGAAAGCGAAGGCCTGATGGCCGAAGCGACCCGCATCATCGCCACCATCATGGGCTGCGGCTCATCCGGCGGCGTGCCCCGCATCGGTGGTCATTGGGGCGTCTGCGACCCCAATAACCCCAAGAACCGCCGCACGCGCTGCTCCCTGCTGATCGAGGGGTATTCCGAAGGCTCGGACCAACCCACCCGGATCATCGTCGACACCGGCTGTGATCTCCGCGAACAGCTCCTCGCTGCCGAAGTCGATCGCGTCGAGGCCGTGCTCTACACGCACGAACACGCCGACCATACGCATGGCATTGACGATCTTAGGGTTTTGGCGCTGAACAACCGAAAGCGCGTCGACGTCTATTTCAGCCAGGAAGCCGCAAACCGCATCGTGCCGAGCTTCGCCTACTGTTTCACTGCGCCCCCGGGCTCGGGTTATCCGCCCATTCTCAACCAGCATCTGATCGAAGCCGGCGAGCCCCTGACGATCGACGGTCCCGGCGGTTCGATCACCGTCCTCCCGTTCGCCCAGGAGCATGGCGACATCGTCTCGCTCGGCTTCCGCGTTGGTGGCTTCGCCTATTCCTGCGATCTCAGCGGCATTCCCGAAGTATCGCGCGACGCCGTCAGTGGCCTCGACACCTGGATCCTTGACGCATTGCGTCCAGCGCCGCATCCCAGCCACCTGAGCCTTTCCGAAGCGCTTGAGCTGGTTGAGGAAATGACGCCGCGCCATGCGGTCCTCACCAACCTGCACATCGATCTCGATTACGCCCAGACCGATGCTATGACGCCCGATCATGTGCGCCCCGGCTTCGATGGCCTACAGATCGACATCACCAACGGCGAGATCATCAGTCCCCGCTGAATGTGGCCGTGTTATCTTGTCCATTCATGGGAGCACTAGAGTGATCGAAGTCATCGACACCGGCATCGCGCCGTCCAGCGGACCAATCAACGACTGCGTTCGCGCGGGCAATCACGTCTGGATGGTCGTTCTCTCGGAAAACCCTGATACGGGCGAAATCGTCTCCGGCGATATCGAGGTTCAGACCCGCCAGACCCTCAACAACCTCCGGCAGGCGGTGAACGCGGCAGGCGGCGAACTGACCAACATCGTGCAGGTCCAGATATTCCTCACCGACAGCGCCGATGCTGCCGGGATGAACCGCGTCTATGCCGAGTTCTTCAACACCAAGCCGTACCCCATCCGCGCCACCGTGGTGGTCAAGGAACTGCTGGCGAAGGGCCTCAAGATCGAACTCACCGCTACCGCGGTGATCGAACACTAGCCGAGGAAACTCCGTATCTCAGCCGCCACCGCCTGTGGCGCCTCCCAATGCAGCGAGTGCGCGGCGTAGGGGATCGAGTGGTGCGTGACATCCGGAACCTTGGCGTGGAGTGCCTCCACCGAACCCGGCGGCGCCAGCAGGTCGAGGTCCCCGGACACCGCAAGGACGCGGCAACCGACCTTCGCCAGATCTACCGTCGTCCCACGATTCAGCGCCGCGATCTGCCGCGCGAAGTCACCAGGGGATTGGCGGTATGCGTACGAAGTGCTCGCTTCCGCCGCCGCCTCAATGTTCGCTTCGTCGGCAAAGAACGGGTCCGAGAACAGCCAGGGATACAGCAGCCGGAACCATTCCTGCGGCGGCAGCACGAAGTACAGCCTCGATAAGTCATTGAAAACGCTTCGTGTTCGCGGGCCTATCCCCGCCGAGGCAAGTGTCACCAGCCTCGACACCTTGTCCGGGTGCGCGGCAGCGAGGCAGAGGCCAAGGAAGCCGCCGAGCGAATGGCCGACCACATCGAGCGGGCCGGCATCCAGCTGATCGATCAACGCTGCACAATCCTCGGCCATTTCCGCGAGTTGGATTGGTCCCTCGACCTTGGTGCGACCCGATCCGCGATTGTCGATCAGAATCAACTGCCTATCCGGCAACAACGGTAGCAGCGGCGCCCAGCTGGCGCCGTCGCTGGCGGTCCCGGCAATCAGGAGTAGCGGTCGGCCGGAGCCGATCGTCTCGTAGTGCACTCTGGCTGCGCCGTTCAGGAACTGCGGCATCTTGGTATCCCCGAGCATTTGCCGAGCCGCGCCGTGGACACACGATACGGCAGGTATATGTTTGAACGATTGGAACAAATCGGCATTGAACATGGCACAGGATGCCTTCGGAAATGAAGTGAGCCGGGCCTCGGCCACCACGCTGCAAGGGATCGACGACTTCATCTCCGGCTTCCTCGGCTACGAGAAGAAGGCCGCCAACATCATCGCCGCCGCGGATGCCGAGCCGGACTCCGTGCTGGCAAACACCTATGCCGGCTTCCTGTGGATGCTGCTCGAGGCCGATGGTGCCACCCGCATGGCCTCCCGCTACCTCAAGCGCGCCAGTGCCGCCGCGCCCGGCGCGAACGAGCGTGAGCGCATGCTGGTGGCCCAGCTCGAACGCTGGATCGCCGGCGACATCCCGGCGGTGCAGGCGATCGGCGACCAACTTATCGCCGCATATCCCCGCGACCTGGCGTCGGTGAAGCTGCACCAGTATTTCAGCTTCAACCGCGGCGACGCTGCGAACATGCTCCGCATCGCACGGGCCGCCGAGCCCCGGAATCTCGACAACCCCTATCTCCACGGCATGCTCGCCTTCGGCTACGAGCAGATGCACGACCTCGATGCTGCCGAGCGCGAGGCCCGTCTGGCCCTCAAGCTGCAGACCAAGGAGCCCTGGGCGCAGCACGCGCTGGCCCACGTCATGCTCGGCACCGGGCGCGTC
Source organism: Pseudomonadota bacterium (assembly GCA_023393475.1). Taxonomy (GTDB): domain Bacteria; phylum Pseudomonadota; class Alphaproteobacteria; order Rhizobiales; family Devosiaceae; genus Devosia_A. Next base: position 38,924 of record JAEWLC010000051.1, on the reverse strand, counting down.
GCCGAGGGCGTCGAGTTTCTCGGCGAAGCCCAGAAGACCTGGGTCGGGCTCAACTCGTTCATGTACACGCACAACTGGTGGCACAAGGCGCTGTTCCATATCAGCCAAGGCGACAACGCGGCCGTTTTCGACGCTTACGACAACCACGTCTGGGGTATCGAACCCGATCTGCCGCAGGATCAGGTCGGCGCCGTCTCGCTCCTCGCCCGCATGGAAGTCGCGGGGATGGATGTCGGCAACCGCTGGGAGGATGTGGCCAACCACATGAAGGGCAGGGCGCACGACACCACGCTCCCCTTCCTGACCCTGCAATACCTCTACGGCCTTGCCCGGGCCGATCGCGCTGAAGCCGGTCACCTGATGCAAGCGATCGAAGATCGGGCTGCCACCTCCGCCAACTGGGACCGCGTCGTCTGGCAGGAAGTCGCGCTGCCGGCGGCACGTGGCGTACTTGCCCACGCCCGAAGGGACCACTCAGAGGCCGCCAGGTGGCTTTCCGTCGCGAATCCGCGGATGACGGAGATCGGCGGGAGCCACGCACAGCGCGACCTGTTCGGCCAGCTTCTGCTGGATGCCCACCTGAAGCTCGGCAACTGGGCGATAGCCCAGCCGATGCTCGAGATGCGGCGCATCTGGGATCCCGACGGGGTGCCGCTCAACGCCGCCCTGGAGTTGGTGAACGAGCAGCTCGGCGCTGCTGCATAGACAAGGAGCCCGGATGCAAACCGGACCACGCAACCTGATCACCGACGTCGAGGGCCTCCGCGTCGGCAATGCAGAGGACCATCGGATCAAGACCGGAACGACGGTGCTGGTCGCGGACAGACCGTTCCGGGCCTCGGTCGACGTAATGGGTGGTTCGCCCGGCTCGCGCGAAACCGAGCTCTTGGCGCCCGACAAGCTGGTCGAGGAGATCGATGCACTCGTCCTCTCCGGCGGCTCTGCGTTCGGGCTCGAGGCGGCGTCTGGCGTTACGGATGCACTTCGGAAGCTGGGGCGTGGCTTCAGGGTCGAGTCGGCGACGGTGCCCATCGTTCCAGGGGCCATCATTTTCGACCTGCTCAACAAGGGCGACAAGGACTGGGACACGAACCCCTATCGAGCACTAGGCGTCGAAGCGCTCGGCAATGCCGGCGTCGACTTCGCCTTGGGCACCGCCGGCGCGGGCGTAGGCGCGCTGACAGCCAACCTCAAGGGCGGGCTGGGTTCGGCTTCGCTGGTCATACCCGGGGGCTTCACCGTGGGCGCCCTGGTTGTCGCCAACCCGACGGGCAGCGTCACGATGGGCGACAGCCGGCACTTCTGGGCCTCGCCTTTCGAGGCTGGCAAGGAGTTCGGTGGGCTCGGCCCGCTGACGGCGCCGATGCCGTTCGAGCAGACAGCTCGATCCAAGCGCGATTGGGTGACGCCGATCTCAAACACCACGATAGCCATCGTTGCTACCGATGCCGACCTCACCAAGGCGCAGCTGAAGCGGCTTGCGGTGGCGGCCCAGGACGGCATCGCCCGGGGCGCCAGCCCGGCTCACACGCAGGTCGATGGCGATCTGATCTTCTCGGTGTCGACAGGCGCAAAGCCGATCACCACGCCCGTACTGAACGCCTTGCAGCTCGGCCATGCCGCCGCCGTCTGCCTAAGCCGAGCTATGGCCCGGGCAATCTATCTCGCGACCCCGGCGCCGGATGACGTGGTGCCGACATGGCAGGAGAAGTGGGGGCGTTAGGCTCCGGGCTGTGCCGACTTTACGTGGTAGCAGAAGTCGCACATGCCATCGCCATTCATGCAGGTTTTTGAACGCTCTAGCTTGAGCCCGAGCTCGTCGGCCATGGCGAAATCGGAGTTGCAGATCAACAGTTCACCGAGGTCGCGGGCGCCGATCTGCTCCATAAACTCCGCGTAGTCGCAGTGGTTGACCTGGTTGCGGAGCAGGGTGTCCGTCTGCTCGAGGGTCTGGAACTCGTATCGAATGCCCTCGCCAAACCCGGCAAACTCCGCCGCAAGTGTAGGGATGTCGAGCAGAGAACCGCGCTGCGCGACGAGCGCGCGATTGGCCTTGTCCAGGGCCTCGCGAACAAGCTTGTGCGCGGCCTCCTTGCCCATGGCCGCCTCCATGGCGCGCACCAGCGGAATCTGGGCCTGAACCTGTGTGCTGATGCGCTCGAACGGGGTCATTGGCCAATCTCCTGATTTCCCGCGATGATGTCAGCATCGGCCGAGGAGGGAAACCCTGGCGGCACTGACGCGTTGCCTCAGGAGCGATGGAGGATTTGATGAATACCGAAACCAGAGTCACCGCCATGATCCCGGCCCACAACGTCGAGCGCGCCGTGCAGTGGTACGATCAGAAGCTCGGCTTCAAGCCCGCCCGCACCGATGAGTACGGCGCGACGTTCGAGTTCAACGGGGTTTCGGCCTTCCTCTACAAGTCGGACTATGCGGGAACGGCAGAACACACGCTGCTGAGCTTCGACACGACGGATCTCCTGGCGGACATGGCCGAACTCCGCGGCAAGGGAGTCGCGTTCCTCGACTACGACCTGCCGGCCTTGAAGACCGAGAACGGCGTGGCGGACTTTGGACCGGTCAAGAACGCCTGGGCCAAGGACTCCGAAGGTAACATCCTCGGCTTCGTCCAGGGCATGTAGTCAACGGCTGCAGCGGAACACGTTTGCCGGCTTGGCATCGCCCACCTTGACCCGGATGCCCTCACCAGTCGGCCCGAAGATCGGCTCCAGCGTCATGCTCTGCTTGCCACAGATCGCGGCGAATGTGCCGTCCTTGTTGTCCGTGAGCGCCAGTTCGCAGGACTTCCCACCCACATCGTAACTGGTCGCCGAGACCGTAGTGAGCCTGGCCGGGTCGGCGCAGGCGGCGCCGTCCGCGGCCCAGGTTCCGAGCACGGGGCGGGCGCCGATCGGGAAACTCGCGGGAACGGCTGCAACGGGCTTGGTCGCTGCTGGCTTGGCAGGGGCGCTGTTCGACGCCGCTGGTGCCTTCGGTGAGCTTTCACAGGCAGCGAGGAGGGGGATGGTCAGAAGGAGGGCAAGCGTGGCAAGGCGCATCGGCGAATCCCGGTGTCGTTGTATTGTCCTGCAACCGGTGCGCTGCCATTGCGGCGCGAATGTGCAGTTTGGAGTCTACGTTTGGCTGCTCCGCAGATCTTTGTAGATGCCGACGCCTGTCCGGTGAAGGATGAGGTGGTGCGTATCGCCGAACGGCATGGGTTGGTGACGACGTTCGTCGCCAATTTCGGGCTCCGTCCCTCGCGCGACCCGCTGATCCGCAACGTCATGGTTCCGCAGGGGGCAGATGCCGCCGACGACTGGATCGTCGAGAACGTGTCCGCCAGCGACCTGGTCGTGACCTCCGATATCCCACTGGCAAGCCGGGCGCTCGCGAAGGGGGCCGTGGTGATGGGGCCAACGGGAAAGCCGTTCACCGACCAATCGATAGGGATGGCCCTCGCCATGCGCGAACTCAATCAACACCTGCGGGAGACTGGGGAGAGCAGGGGGCTCAACGCCGCCTTTACCGCGAAGGACCGTTCGAACTTCCTGCAGCAGTTCGACTCGGCGGTGCAGCGCGCCAAAAGGGCGGCCGCGCCCTAGTCGATATCAGCACAAAGATTAGGCGGCATGCCCTTGAAAACGGCGGCAATTTGCGCTTCAAACGTGCACCTGTTTCTCGCCGAGTTCCCCTTCCCGTGCGCCGACTTCTCGAATTCCTCCACCGGCATGAGCCGCGCGGCCAGACTTTGTCGCACCTCAAGTCCGGCCTGGGAGCCGTCATTGCGATGACGCTGGTCGGCGCACTCGCGGCGTTGACCGGACTGCCGATGCTGTTGGCGCCGTTCGGGGCGACGGCTGTGCTGCTGTTCGGACAAGCCGAGAGCCCGCTGGCTCAACCCGCCAACATCTTTGGGGGTTACCTGATCGCCGCGGCGATATCGGTCGCCATCCTGGCCGTACTGCCCAGTGAGTGGTGGGTCGCCACCCTTGCGGTAGGCCTGGCGATCGCGGCAATGCTGGCGCTGCGGGTGACGCATCCCCCGGCAGGTGCGGTGCCTCTCGTTGCGTTCTCGACCCACATGCCGGCGGAAACGCTGTTTGTCGTGGTTGTCGTTGGCGCCGTTTGCCTGGTCACGGTCGCCATGGTGCATCATCGCCTGCCGCCGCGGATCACCTATCCCCGCAGGCCGCCTGACCCCGCTTAGGCCGTGATGATTGCGCGGACGTCGGCTTCGACGAGATCGAGGATCTTGTTGATCGCCGCCACGGCCGCGTCGGTGTCGACTGCACTGATCGCATCGGCGAGTTCGCGGTGCGGCGGGAACGAGTCGAGGCCGAAATCGTCTCGCCCGAACGGTGACTCGTTGGAACGCTCAAGTGCGTCGTCCAGCCGATGCAGGATCTGCCCGAACATCGGGTTGCCCGAGGCCTCGTAGATCGCGCCGTGGAAGGCGTGGTCGGCCTCGTGCCAGTTGCGCCGCGCATCGACCTCCGCGATCAGGATATCGCACAGACGGGAAATCTCGGCCCGCTGCGCGGGCGTCGCGTTGGTGGTGGCCTTGCGCACCACATCCTTTTCGAGCGCGCGCCGCACCTCGATCAGGCGCAGCAGTGCCTCGCCCTCAAGCCGGATCATCGTCGGAACGAGGCCCTTCGACGTCTGCACGCGTGCCGCGAGGTAGGTGCCGTCCCCGCGCCGCCGCTTGATGAGGCCGAGGCCTTCCCACCGGTTCAGCGCCTCGCGGATCGTCGAACGTCCAACACCCAGCGTACTCGCGAGGGATATCTCGGGCGGCAGCCGGTCGCCGACCTTGAGGCCGGCCCGCTCGATCATGTCGGCAAGCGCATCCAGGACCGCCACGCCACGCGTGCGGGTCTCAAGCGGTTCGAGGTAGTCCAGTGCTCCGTCCCGTGCCACGCCGGCTCCTCGGGCTCCAGGCCCATGTTCGACGCACCTTCATCACAGTTCAGCAGTCTTGTCAGCCGTGCTGTCGCTTCTGCTCCGGCATGGCGGCGAGATTCAGCAGTTCAGTAAGAGCTTCGATCAGGTAGTCCATCTGCGGCCGGCTGTTGTAGCCCTGCACAGACAGGCGCGCGATATGGTGGTCCTGCCACTTGAAGACCGGAATTTCGATCTTGTAGCGCTCCCAGAGCTGCTTGTGGACTTCCACCGGATCGCATTCGGGGATCGGCATGGCGACCATCTGCGGCGCGGAGAACTCAGGCGTCGACAAGGGGGGCAATCCGGTCAGCTCGGCGAGTCGCTGCGCCGTCTCCTGGGCCAGCGCCGTGCAGGCGCGCTGCACCGATGCCCAGTCGTGTTCTTCGCGGAAGGCAATTGCGGACGGCACAGCCAGCATGGCGGAGGGATCGCGCGTACCCTGCATCTCGATTTCGTCGATGAAGGGCGAGTTGCCGAACGCGCCCTTGGCATCGGGCTGCTTGCTGTCGATGGTCCAGCCATGGCTGATGACGAGCGGATTGAGCATGCCCTGCAGTTCGGGACGCGCGTAGAGGAATGCCGAGCCCTTGGGGGTCATCATCCACTTGTGGCAATTGCCCGAGTAGAAATCGACACCCATGGCTTCGAGGTCGAGCGGGATGTGCCCGGGCGTATGGGCGCCGTCGATGACGCTCCAGATGCCGCGTTTCCGGGCCTCGGCGATCGACGGCTCGATCGGAAACACGAGGGCAGTGGGCGAGGTGATGTGCGAGAGGAACAGCACCCGCGTCCGGTCGGTCATCCCGGCGACGATCGTGTCGGTGAACGCCTGTTCGGAGACGAAGGGCATCGGCACCTTCACGACGACGATCTTCGCGCCGGTGCGGCGGGCCACGTAGGCCCAGGTCTTCTCGAGTGCCGAGTACTCGTGATCCGTAGTGAGGATCTCGTCGCCTTCCTTCAGGTCGAGCGACTGCGCCACAATATTGAGCCCGCCAGTGGCATTCACCACGCCGACGACGTTTTCCTCGCTTGTCCCGAGGAACTTGCCGAGTGCGACGCGTGGCTCACGCATCAGTTCGGTCAGGCGACGGCCCAGGAAGTCGACGGGCTCACTCTCGAGCTCGAGCTGGAAACGCTGATAGGTCTCGAACACTGGTCGCGGGCAGGCGCCGAACGAGCCGTGGTTGAGAAACGTCACATCCTCGCGCAGGAGGAAGTGCTTGGCTAGGTTCGAGGACAAGTCAGCGCCCTTTCAGCGTTGGGTCGAGTGCGTCGCGCAGACCGTCGCCGAAGAGCGTGGTCGCGAGCACCGTGATGGCGAGCGCGGCAGTGGGGAACACCGCCATGTGCCAGTAGAAGAACATGAAATTCATGCCGACATTGATCATCTGGCCCCAGCTCGGGGTCGGGGGCGGCACGCCGATGCCGAGGAAGCTCAACGACGCCTCGAGCATCATGGCGAGTGGGATGGCCAGCACGAAACCGACGATGATCGGCGAGATCGCATTCGGGATCAGGTGGCGGCGGATGATGTACCACGGCGAAGCGCCGAGAGCCTGGGCCGCGCGGATGAATTCCTTCTCGCGCAGCGCCTTCACCTGTGCACGGACGAGCAGGCAGACATTCACCCAGCCGAACAGCGCGGAGATCACGATGATGGTGACGAAGCCGCCACCGGTGATCGCCCCGAGCAGCAGCGCCGCAAGCAGGGACGGGACCACCGAGAACAACTCGATGATGCGCATGATCACCCAGTCGGTGCGGCCGCCGAAATAGCCCGCCAGCGCCCCGAGCGGGATACCGATCAGGACGCTGAACGCGGCCGCGGCGAAACCGATCGTGAGCGATACGCGGGCCCCGTAGACGATGCGCGTGAAGAAGTCGCGCCCAAGGTCATCGACACCGAACCAGAACTCGGCCGACGGGAAGGCGAGCGATTGCGTGAGAAACGCCTGTGCATCCGGACTGGTCTTGGTGAAGAGCGGCGCGAAGATCGCCGCCAGTATCAGGACAGTGAGCACGATCCCGCCCACAACTGCCGCCTTGTTGGCGATCAGCCGACGCCAGGCGAAATATGCAGGGCTCCGCTGCTTGAGGCTGGCCGGTACGGCGAGTTCGGCGACGGTCTCGAGTTCGGTTTCAGTGGTCATTGCGAGCGGTCCCCGAAGCGAATGCGGGGGTTGAGCCACGCGTAACAAAGATCGCTGATCAGGTAGGCAAAGCAGAACATCAGCGTGACCATGAGAACGAGCGCCATCTCGAGCGGATAGTCGCGGTTCTCGATCGATGAGACGAAATAGGAGCCAAGGCCCGGAACCCGGAACATCGATTCAACGAAGATCGAGCCGGTGGCGGTGCCGATGAACATCGGCAGGAACACCGCCACCATCGGGATCGCTGAGTTGCGCAGCACGTGCTGGAAGATGATCCGCGTCTCGCTGAGCCCCTTGGCGCGGAGCGCCGTCACGAATGGCCGGTTCAGGTTGTCGAGCATGGCCGAGCGGGTGTAGCGGGCATAGGTCGCGACCGGGATTGCCGCATAGGCGATGATCGGGAGGATCCAGCGCTCCGGCTTGCCCCATCCGCTGGCCGGCAGCCAGCCGAGCCACACCGAGAAGATGAGGATCAGCAGCATCGAGATGACGAAGACCGGGATGGTCAGCCCAAGGGTGGCGAGGGCCGACGCCAGGTAGTCGATCCACGTGTTGCGGTTGAGCGCCGCCGCCATGCCCAGGAGGATGCCGATAGGCGCACCGATCAGCACGCCGAGGCCGCCAAGGATCAGGCTCGGGGGCCAGGCATCGGCGAGGAGGCTGATCACGGTCTCGCCGGGGGCCTGATAGGGCACGCCCCAGTTCCCCTGCAGAACGCCGGCCATGTAGTTGAAATACTGCACATAGAGCGGTTGATCGAGACCAAGCCGGGCGTTGAGCGCTGCCTTCACCGCCTCCGAAAGTGGCATGTCCTTCTCGGTGAACGGACCGCCCGGCACAGCGTGCATCATCAGGAAGACGATGACCGACACGACAAAGAACGTGAAGGCAATCGAGAGAAGCCGTCGGACAAGATAGAGGACCATGTACCGGGCTCCCTAGTTGGTGACGATCGCTTCGACCAGATGGCCGGGAGCGACGCTCACGAGTTGCGGGGTGTCGGATGGCGCCGCGGCGGTCGCGAGGCGGCTGGCAGCGAAACGTGGCATGGCCGCATCAATCTCTGCAGCCTTCAGGAACGTGCGTTGACGCCTGTCGCGAGGGTTGGTCGCCGGGATCGCGTCGAGCAAGGCACGAGTATAGGGATGCTGGGGCGATGCAAAGAGATCAGCGGTCGCCGCCTGCTCGACAACGCGACCCCGATACATCACCGCGACGCTGTCGGTGAGCGAGCGAACAACGCTCAGGTCGTGGCTGATGAACAGCATCGACAGGCCCATCTCGCGCTGCAGGTTCTTCAGCAGCCCAATAATCTGGGCCTTCACCGAAACATCGAGCGCCGACGTCGGCTCGTCCGCCACGAGAACCGACGGCTTCAGGATCAACGCGCGGGCAATGGCCACGCGCTGGCGCTGGCCGCCAGAAAGCTCGTGCGGGTAGCGGGTGCCGAAACTACGATCGAGTCCCACCTTTTCGAGCCAGTCGAGCGCGAGCTTGTTACGCTCGGTTTGTGTCATCATCCCGTGGATGTGGAGGGGTTCCGTGATGATCTCCGTCAGCGTCATCATCGGATCGAGCGCAGAATAGCTGTCCTGGAACACCACCTGCATCCGCCGGCGATAGGACTTCATGGCGCCGACATCGAGCTCGCTGACATCGGCACCATCGACAAAAATCCTGCCCAGCGTCGGCTCGATCAGACGCATCGCCATCATGCCGGTCGTGCTCTTGCCCGAACCGGACTCGCCGACGAGGCCGACGATCTTGTTCTGCGGCAGGACCAGGTTCACGCCGCGAACGGCATGATGGTCCGAGTAGGACGAAAAGATCCGGCCCCGGTGGCGCAATTTGTACACCTTGGACAGGTCGCGCAGTTCCAGGGCCGGCGCGACGGGTGGCTCGTCGCCGGCAGGGGCCTTCGCAACCCCTGCGGTCAGGCTGCCGAGCAACTGCTGGGTGTAGCTGTGCTGGGGTGCATCGAAGATCTGCTGCACCGGGCCTTCCTCCATGACTCGGCCGCCATACATCACAACCACGCGGTCGACCGTTTCAGCGATGACGCCGAGATCGTGGGTGATCATGATCAGCGCCATGCCGAACTCGGCCTGCAACTGCTTGATGAGCTGGAGAATCTGCGCCTGGATGGTGACGTCGAGTGCGGTCGTCGGCTCGTCAGCGATGAGCAATTTCGGCCGGCACGAGAGCGCCATCGCGATCATCGCGCGCTGCAGCATGCCGCCGGAAAGCTGGTGGGGATAATAGCCGAGGACTTCCTTGGCATTGACGATCTCGACGCGACGCAGCAGCAGCTCAGCCTCGGCGAGCGCTTCGGCCTTGCTGGCCTGTCGATGCGTGCGGATGGTCTCGACAATCTGGTGCCCAATGGTGAACACCGGGTCGAACGCAGTCATCGGATCCTGGAAAATCATGGCGGCAGATCTGCCGCGGATGCCCGACATTGCGCGCCGGTTGGCCTTGAGCACATCGACTTCATCGAGTTCGAGGCGATCGGCGGTGACCGTGGCAGTCTGCGGCAGGAGGCGCATCAGCGCCATGCAGGTGACGGACTTGCCGGAGCCGGATTCTCCTACGATGCCAAGGCTTTCGCCTTCCTCGACATGCAGGCTGACCCCACGCACGGCTTCGATGGTGCCGCCATGCTGGGCAAAGCTGACCTTGAGGCCCTTGATATCGACTAGTCTCATGCGGCTCCCCGGCCCTTAGGAGGTTGCTCCCCGGCACGAGGCCGGGGAGCGAAACAACTGCTACTTCACGTTGATGTGCGAGTAGAGGAAGTTGCCGATACGGCCGAGCGGGGTGAAGCCGCGCGAATTCGGCGTGACGCCAGGACCGGTGATGTCCTCGCTGACAGCCGCCGTGATGACGGGGTGAACCAGCGGAACGATCAGACCCTGGTCGATCATGACCTGTTCGGCCTGTTCGTAGAGCTTCACGCGCTCTTCCCAGACCGGGTTCTTGTCGGCCTCTTCGACCAGCTTGTCGTACTCGGCCACGTGGTAGGTGTGGCGGCCGCCATTGTAGAACAGGCCGTAGAAGTTCGACGGGTCGAGGTAGTCATACTCGTACGGCGCAAGGTAGATGTTGTTCTTGCGGGCGAGCATGCCCTCCATCCAGTCCTTGCCCGGCATCACCTTGATATTCATGGTGATTCCGAGGATGTCCTTGAACTGGGCCTGCAGGTACTGAGCCATCGGCGGCAGGATGGCGCCGTTATAGCCGCCTTCCTCGCGGAACCAGACTTCGATCGTCGGGAAGCCTTCGCCATTGGGGTAACCGGCCTTGGCCAGCAGTTCCTTGGCCTTCTCGGGATCGAACACGGCCTGGGCGGCGACCTTGTCGCTGTACCCAGGATATCCGGGCGCGAGGATCGAGTGCGCCGGGATGGCGATGTCCTTGAGCACGGTGGCAGTCAGCTCATCGCGGTTGACCGCGTAGTAGAGGGCGCGGCGGACATCGACGTTGTCGAACGGTGCCTTCTCCAGATCGAACGCGAGGTACGAGGTGGCAAACACCGCTTCAGTACGGATCGAGTCGGGGAAGCGCTGCTTCACCACCGGAATCTGGCCGGCGTTCAGCGTGGTATAAGCGAGGTCACCGGCCAGGAATGCGGGCATGCCGACTTCCGGCAGGCCGACAGACGGATCCATGGTGAGCTCGTCGACCTGGGCGACCCATGGGCCGTTGTAGTCGGGGTTCTTGGTCAGCACGACCGAGTTGTTCGACTTCTCCCAGCTCTTGAGCAGGAAGGGACCGGACGACACTACGTTCTCGACGTTCGAGGCCCAGTCATCGCCGAACTTGTCGAACTGGTGCTTGGGCACAGGGTACCAAAGCGACACCACGCCCGGCAGGTAGGGCTTCGGGGCAGCGGTGGTCACCTGGATCGTCGTATCGTCGACAGCCTTGAGGCCCAGTGCCGAGACATCGGCCTTGCCGGCCGTCACGTCGTCCCAGTTGGCGATACCGCTGGCGAAGCTCCAGTACCAGGCGAAGTCATAGCCTGTTGTTGCTGCGCGCTGCAGGGCGAAAATATAGTCCTCGGAGGTGACCGGCTCGCCATCGCTCCACTTCATGCCCGGACGCAGCTTGAACGTCCAGGTGAGGCCATCAGCCGACTGCTCCCAGCTCTCGGCTGCGAGCGGCGTCAGTTGATACTCGTTGTCGAAGCTGGTCAGCGGCTCTTGCAGCAGCTCTGAGCCCGATGCACGCGCATAGACCGTCTTCATGTAGTCCATATAGGTGCCGGTGGTGGACCCGCCCGGTACCGTCAGTGCCGTCTGCGCAAGCGCTGGAACAGCAGTAAATCCTGCCGCCAACGTCACTGCGCCGACGAATTTCAGCAACGCGTTCATGAAGCTCCCTCCTTGTGTAGAGCCGGTTTGCTTTTGACGTCCCTTGTGTCCGCTTGAACCATGCATGATGGTGGTTGTCCGCGGGGTCGAAAGCACGGCTGCCGGGCCCTAGACGCCCTTCCCGGAAGCCGAATTCTGGCAGGCCTCTTCCCTCGAAACGCTGCCATATGACATATGTCTGACAACTCCGATTTGGCTTGGCAAGACGTTTTCGCCAATCGGTGGATAAAGATCGTTCGTTGCCGCCGAACGCCAAAAACTTAGGCAGCGATTGCTCATTTCCGCCCCCCGAAAAGGCTGCGGCAGGCATTCGCAATGGCCTCGGCATCGATGCCGAAGTGTCGGTAGAGGTCGCTTACGGTGCCGGTCTGGCCAAAGTGCTCCACACCTAGCGTGATGGCGCGGTGGCCACGTACGCTGCCGAGCCAGCCCAAGGTAGCCGGATGACCGTCGATCACCGTTACAAGTGAAGCTGTGTCAGGCGCCTGCGACAGCAGCGCTTCAACGTGACAGGTCGCCGCGAAGTCGCCATGCAGGCGGGCGCGCTGAGCGCCGTGCCATCCGGCATTCAGCCGATCGGCCGACGTTACGGCCAGAACGGCAACGTTGCGGCGGTCTCCACCCACCATGCCGGCGGCTGCGATCGCTTCACTGGCGAGGACGCCCTGGTAGGCGATGATGGCCTCGCAGTTGGGGGTAGGGGGAACCAGCCAATAGCCGCCGCGAATGACGTCGTCAGCGAGGGCACCCGACATAGTCCGGGGTGGTTGCTCGATCACCCGGGTCGACAGGCGCAGGTAGACGGAGCCGCCGGAGACATCGCGTGGCCAGTCGGCAAGGTCGGTGCGTTCGCTGCCGTCACTCTGCATGTAGTCGAACGCCCAGTCCATGATCACGGCGAGTTCGTCGGCGAAGGCCGGCTCGAACGCGGCGAGCCCATCCTGCGCCATGCCGATAAGCGGGGAACTGATCGACTGGTGCGCGCCGCCTTCGCCAGCCAGCGACACGCCCGACGGCGTGGCGACAAGCAGGAAGCGGGAGTCCTGGTAGCAGGCATAGTTCAGCGCATCGAGGCCGCGGGCGATGAAGGGATCGTAGAGTGTGCCGATGGGCAGCAGGCGCTCGCCAAACAAGGAGTGACTGAGGCCGGCCGCGCCAAGCAGCAGGAACAGGTTCATCTCGGCGATGCCGAGTTCGATGTGCTGCCCGTCAGGAGTGAACTGCCACTTCTGGGCGCTCGGGATTCGTTCCTTCTGGAATACGTCCGCCATCTCGCGGCCGAACAGATGTCGCCGGTTCACCCAGGTGCCGAGATTGGTCGAGACCGTCACGTCTGGCGACGTGGTGACGATGCGACGCGCCAGGTCGCTGTCGGTCTTGGCGATGGCGTCGAGGATCTTGCCGAAGGCCGTTTGTGTCGATGTCGGCGTGGGTCCGACGAACTGGGGGCCAATCGCCGGTACCGCCGGCGACGAGAGGCGTCGGCTGTCGGCGGTATTGAACGGCACGTGCGCCAGGAATGTGTCGAGTTCGCCAGTCCCAAGCGCCAGCCCCTCGAAGCGCTCCCACTCGTGCCCTGGCCGAATGCCCAGGGACGACCTGAGGCTTTCGATCTGGGCGCCGGTCATCTGCCCTGCATGGTTGTCCTTGTGACCTGCGAGCGGGGTGCCCCAGCCTTTGACCGTGTACGCAATGAACACTGTCGGCCGGTCGTCCGTGATTGCCTCGAACTGCTCGAGAAGGCTCTCGATGCAGTGACCGCCCAGGTTCGCCATCAGGTCGGCAAGTTCTGCATCGCCGCGGCGACCGAGCAGGGCGGTCACATCACCCTGGTCACCGATCTCGTCGGTCAGGCGTTCGCGCCACGCCGCGCCGCCGCGAAACATGAGGGCAGAGTAGAGATCGTTGGGGCAGGCATCGATCCAGGCGCGGAGCTTGTCGCCGCCCGGTTCGGCAAAGGCCCGCCGCTGCTTGGCGCCATACTTGAGGGTGACGACGTTCCATTCGAAAGCCGTGAAGATTGCCTCGATGCGCTCATACAGGCCTTCTCGGACGACACCATCGAGGCTCTGCCGGTTGTAGTCGATGATCCACCAGCAGTTGCGCAGGTCATGCTTCCAGCCTTCGAGCAGGCACTCGTAGACGTTGCCCTCGTCGAGCTCCGCATCCCCGACCAGCGCAATCATGCGCCCCACCGGTCGCTCCTTGGCCCAAGGCTTGGCGCGAACGTAGTCCTGGATCATCGAGGCGAAGGCCGTGAAGGCGACCCCGAGGCCGACGGAGCCGGTGGAGAAGTCGACGTCGTCGGTGTCCTTGGTACGGGAGGGATAGGACTGAGCGCCGTGGTAGCCGCGGAATGCCTCGAGCTTCTCGAGGGTCTGCTTTTCGAACAGGTACTGGATGGCGTGGAACACCGGGCCCGCATGCGGCTTCACCGCGACGCGATCCTCGGGGCGGAGGATGCCGAAATAGAGCGCCGAAAGGATCGCGGTCATCGAGGCGGACGATGCCTGGTGGCCGCCGACCTTGAGACCATCCGGATTGGGCCGGATGTGGTTGGCGTGGTGGATCATCCAACTCGAAAGCCAGAGGGCCTTGCTGGTCAGCGCTTCGATCGCCGCGATCCTGTTCGTCGCCATTCCCCCTCCGGAATATGTCTGACAATTACGATGCGCTAGCTAGATCGGCGTTTCCTGCCTAATATGACGCTGGTGGGGCCCGTCCTCGCAATTTTCACGAACCTAGGGCGGCCAAATTGGCAGCTTCTGCCAAAAACGAACTTACCAGTATCGACCGGCGTATCCTGCGGGCGCTGCAGGAAGACGGCCGGATGACCATCCAGGCGATAGCGGATCGCGTTGGCCTCTCCGCCTCCCCCTGCCTGCGCAGGATACGCCAGATGGAGGACGCGGGCATCATCTCCGGCTACAGCGCCGTCGTGGAGCAACGCTCGGTCGGTTTGCCGGTCTCGGTGTTCATCTCGATCAAGCTCGAGCGACAGCGGGCCGAGGAGCTTGACCGGTTCGGTGAGGCCATAGCCGGCTGGCCCGAGGTCATGGAGTGCTACCTGATGACGGGGCAGTTCGACTTCCTGCTGCGCGTCGTCTGCGCCGACCTTGCTGCCTACGAACAGTTCCTGCGCCAGAGGCTCACCCAGGTGGCGGGCGTGAGTTCGATCGAATCCAGCTTCTCGCTGGGGCAGGTCAAATTCTCCCGCGTCCTGCCCATCTGACGCAGCGACGACAGGGCCCGGTCTGGCTAGGATGCCGCGATCAAACGGGATTCGCTGACTATGCAGGCTGATAGTATCGTTCTGGGCGCGGGTATCGTGGGCGTCTCGATCGCGCTTCACCTGCAGATGAGAGGCCGCGCCACCGTGCTCGTGGACCGGCGCGGGGCGGGGGAGGAGACCTCCTATGGCAACGCTGGCCTTATCCAGCGTGAGGGCATCATGCCCCATGCATTCCCGCAAAGCCTTGGCGACCTGCTGCGCTACGGGGTCAACGACCGTACCGACATGCACTACCACATGGGGGCCCTGCCGCGGATCGCGCCGTTCCTCGCCAGGTACTGGTGGCATTCGCGTCCGGACAACTACCGCAAGGTCATAAAGGCATACGCTCCGCTGATTGCCGCCGCCGTCACCGAACACGCGCCGCTGATCGAGAAGGCCGGAGCGGATGACCTGATCGTTCGGCAGGGCTGGTACCTGCTGTTTCGCGACGAGCGGGATCGCGATGACACCTACCGCAGGGCTGAGTGGATGGGGCAGGAATACGGCGTGAACCACGAGGTCGTGGGCAACGACGAGATCCGCCGCAGGGAGCCCGGGCTCGGCATCGACATTTCCGGGGCACTACGGTGGACCGACCCGTGGAGCATTCGCGACCCCGGTGGACTGGTTAAGCGGTACCTCGCGCTTTTCGAGGCGCTCGGGGGCACGTTCGTCAACGCAGACGCGATGGCCTTGCAGCAGCGGGCCTCTGGCGCCGGCTGGCAGCTGCCCACTCCCGCGGGCATGATCGAAGCCGAGGATGCTGTGGTCGCGCTCGGCCCTTGGGCCGGGGATCTGACCAGTCGCCTCGGCTACGCGTTGCCGCTGGGTGTGAAGCGTGGTTACCACATGCACTACACGCAGCCGACGGAGAATCCGCTGACCAGCTGGATGCTGGATGCCAGGTATGGCTACCTGCTGACACCCATGGCGAAGGGCATCCGCCTGACCACCGGTGCCGAGTTTGCCCTGCGCGACGCGCCGGCGACGCCTGTGCAGGTGGATCGGGATGAACCGTTTGCTCGGGAGCTATTTCCCGGGCTCGGCACACGTGTCGATCCGGAGCCGTGGAAGGGCGCGCGACCGGTCACGCCCGACATGATGCCGATCATCGGGCCGGCGCCGAAGCACAAGGGACTGTGGCTCGCCATCGGGCATGCGCACCACGGCATTACGCTTGGACCTGCGACGGGCCGCCTGATCGCGGAAATGGTGACGGGCGATACGCCCTTCATCGATCCCACCGCCTTCTCCGCGACCCGTTTCCTCTAGTTCACAGAATTTTTTCGCCAGCGTGGGGGTTGTAACGGCCAATCGGCTCGCTACGTTCTTCGCGCGGTACCGGGCCCCTCTGACGGCGGCGCTTCTTTGCGCTCCGTGATGTCGGAACTGCTCCAATGTTCACATGGAGAAGGTCCGGCATATGGATATGCTGCTCAGCGCCCTTATGGGCGATTTCCTCGGTACTCCCCTCTATTTCTGGGTGGCGTTTCTCGCCATCGTCATCGGCCTTCTGGTCTTCGACCTGGGCATCCTCAATCGGCATGAACATGAGATCTCCGCCAAGGAGAGCTTGACGCTCTATGCCGGCTACGTCTTCGTTGCGGTGCTGTTCGGTGTCTGGGTCTGGTTCAGCCGCGGCGCCGAGGCCGGGCTCGAGTTCTACACCGGCTACCTGATCGAGCAGAGCCTCGCGATGGACAACATGTTCGTCATCGCGACCATTTTCGGCTTCCTCGCCATCCCGCGATTGTACCAGCATCGCGTGCTCTTCTGGGGCATCCTAGGCGTGATCGTGTTCCGGGCCATCCTGATCGGCCTCGGCGCTGCCTTGGTGCATTCGTTCAGTTGGGTGCTCGTCCTCTTCGGTGCCTTTCTCATATTCACCGGCGTCCGGCTCTTCTCGCACCAGGACGACGAGCCAGATATCGAAGCCAACCCGATCCTCAAATTCCTGCGACGGCACTTCCGGATCACCGACCAGCTGGACGGCAAGCACTTCGTGACGAAGCGCCCGGACAGCAAGACGGGCAAGCTCGTCACGTTCCTGACTCCGCTCGGCGTCGCGTTGATCATGGTCGAGACGGTGGACCTGATCTTTGCAGTCGACTCCGTGCCGGCGGTGTTCGCTGTCACCCAGGACACGTTCATCGTCTACACCTCCAACATCTTCGCCATTCTCGGCCTCCGTGCGCTGTACTTCGCACTTGCGGCCGCGATGAACAGGTTCCGCTACCTGCAGGTGTCGCTCGCGATCGTGCTGGTGCTGATTGGCGCGAAGGTGGCCCTGGTTCCGTTCGGCGTGAAGATCGATACGCTCCTGTCGCTCGTCGCAACGCTCGCCATCCTGGCTGGCGGCGTGCTGTACTCGCTGTGGAAGACGCGGGAAGAACCCGACACCAGCCTCGAAGAGCACCCGGAGCAGGGCCGGCTCGAGCCTTAGGGGCGAACCGTCTCTACGATCAGCGTGCCTTCTGGAAGCGGGACGAGCAGTTCCGCTTCCGGCTTTTCGAGGAACAGCCAGTCCGCCCATTGCTCGGGCCGTAGTACGCAGACCTGGCGGTCGTGGATGGGCGCAATGTCGAGTCCCGGCGCGGTCGTGAGCATTGTGAAGCTCAGTGCGCCGTCATCATCCTCGCTCCATAGCCCCGCGATGCCCATGACCGGCGAATCCTTGAGGCGGAAGCGGTGCTTGGTCTTGGGTGACTTCGTGCCGGTGAACTCGAAAAAGCCGGTGAGGACGATAACGCAGCGCCTCGAGTTCTCGAAATGCCGGCCGTCGGAGCGGAAGTTGAACACCGGCGGCGCCTTCGGACGAGGTGCCGGCCAGCCGAAGCGCATGAGGATCAGTTCGACGCCGTTGCCGGAAGCACGGAGGACCGGCCCCATGTCGCCGATGCGAACCTCCGATTGTGGGGGGAGCGTCGCCTCGGCAGCTTCCATTTCCGCGGCGCGCATGGCGTCGCGATACAGGGCTTCGGTGACGTGCTGCTCGTAGGCGTTGCACATGGCCGGTCAGCGCCAGCCCAGCGCCGGCGCCACGTGCTTGAGGACGCTCTCGATGAGGTGGGCGTTGTAGTCGACGCCGAGTTGGTTCGGTACCGTCAGCAGCAGCGTGTCCGCCGCGGCGATCGCGGTATCCTCGCGCAGCTGTTCGATCAGCTTGTCGGGCTCGGCGGCATAGCTGCGGCCAAACACGGCCTGCTTTCCGGGCTCGATATAGCCGAAATGATCCTGGCTATCGCTGTCGCCGCCAAAGTACTGGCGATCGAGGTCGTTGACGATGGCGAAGATGCTGCGGCTGACCGATACCCGCGGCTCACGCTCGTGTCCGGCAGCCTTCCACGCGGCGCGATAGGCCGCGATCTGCTCGGCCTGCTGGACGTGAAACGGCTTGTCGGATTCGGCCATGACGAGGGTGGAGCTCTGGAGGTTCACACCGAGCTTGCCCGCCCATTCGGCGGTCGGGGTCGTCGCGGCACCCCACCAGATGCGCTCGCGCAGACCCGGCGAGTGCGGCTCGAGGCGCAGCATGCCCGGCGGGTTCGGAAACATCGGTCGCGGGTTGGGCTGGGCAAACCCCTTGCCTTGGATCACCTCGAGGAACACTTCGGCATGGCTACGAGCCATGTCGGCGTCGGTCTTTCCCTCGTCGGGGGCGTAGCCGAAGTAACGCCAGCCCTCGATCACCTGCTCGGGAGACCCGCGGCTGATGCCGAGTTGCAGGCGGCCACCCGCGATGAGGTCGGCGGCTCCGGCATCCTCGGCCATATAGAGCGGGTTCTCGTAGCGCATGTCGATGACAGCGGTCCCGAGCTCAATGCGGCTGGTTTTCGCGCCGGCAGCCGCCAGCAGTGGAAACGGCGAGGCCAGTTGCCGGGCGAAGTGGTGGACGCGGTAGTAGGCGCCGTCTGCACCGGCCTCCTCGGCCGCCACGGCGAGGTCTATTGACTGCAGCAGGGCATCCGCAGCCGAACGCGTGCCCGAATGCGGGGAGGGCGACCAATGGCCGAAGGAGAGAAACCCGATCTTTTTCATGACGGTATCGCGCACCAGTTGAAGTTGCCCCAGCGCGTACTCCTATCCCCAAACCCACACCATCCACAAATCCGCGAACAGACTGTCATGCGCCAGTCACGCACCGGCGCTAGCACCCGACAAGCAACTCGGGGACGCAAATGACACTGAAATTCATCGTGATGAGTGACCTGCACCTGGTGCCCGAGGGCGATCTGTCGATGACCCTCGACACGAGCGCGCGCCTCGATGCGGCGATCGATGCAGTTGCGGCGCGCTACGGCGACGCCGACTTCTGCATCCTCGCC
Source organism: Pseudomonadota bacterium (assembly GCA_023393475.1). Lineage (GTDB taxonomy): Bacteria > Pseudomonadota > Alphaproteobacteria > Rhizobiales > Devosiaceae > Devosia_A. The sequence goes on along the minus strand of JAEWLC010000051.1, from coordinate 19,846 downwards.
GGAGACCTCGCCGACCTCGGTCAGGCCGCGGCATACGAGCGGCTGAAGACCATCATCGCGCGCCTGCCGATTCCGGCTTTCATCACCCTCGGCAATCATGACGACCGTCCCACATTCCTCGATGTATTCGGGGCCGAGTATGCCGGTGAAACGGGCAAGGTGGACAAGGTCATCGACGCGAAAGGCTATCGCGTGATCCTGCTCGACAGCTCGGAGCCCGGCCGGGTGGATGGCGTGCTGGAGTCCAGTCAGATCGACTGGCTGAAGTCTCGTCTCGACGAGGCAGCGGACCGGCCGGTGATCGTTGTCCTTCATCACAACGCCAATGCGCTGCACATCAACTCGGACCGCATCCGCATGCTCGAGCCCGATGCCTTCGTCGACGCGCTCAAGACACACCCCGATGTGCGCCAGGTCATCGCCGGGCACGTTCACTTGACCTCGACCGCCTTGTACCGAGGACTGCCGTTCACGACGCTTGCCGGCGGCCACTACTCGGTGAGCTTCAACGTCGACCAGCCCGAGGTTCCCTTCCGGCGCCTCAAGGGGCCCGGACAGATGGCCGTGGTCGTCGGCACCGAAGACCGGACCACAGTCCTCTTCGAGGATTTCATCGACGGCAACGAGGAGATCATCGTCGTCGAAGAGAGCGTGGACGTCCTGGAAGTCGCCTGAACCGCGTCACGCCGGTTGCAGGGAGCCCGTCTGCTGGTCCTCGTCGCGCTTGAGCGGCGGGAAGGCAAGGGCCATCGCTGCAGCCGCCAGACCCACGGCAGCCGAGGCGATGTAGAGCCAGTGGTAGGTCCCGAAGGTATCGTAGAGCCACCCGCCGCCCAGCGGCCCGAAAGCCATGGCGATGCTTGAGGTCATGGTCGCGGCGCCGAGCACCTTGCCGAGCACGTGCGGCCCAAAATACTCGCGCGCGATGACGGAGTAGAGCGGCATCACTCCGCCATAAGCCATGCCGAGGACCACGGCGAGCATGTAGAAGTGCTGCAGCTCCGACACGTAGATGTAGGTGTAGATGCCGACGGCTTGCAGCGCGAGACCAGCGACTAGCACCCGACGCACGCCCAGCCGGTCGGCCAGGGTGCCGAAAATCAGGCGGCCAAACAGGCCCGCAACGCCCTCGACGCTGTAGATGCTGGCGGCTGCCAGGGCTGGGGCGCCGCAGAGCATGGCGTAGCTGACGGTGTGGAAGATCGGGCCGGAATGCGCGGCACAGCAGAGAAAGAACGTGGCCGCGAGGACGATGAACTGCGGCGTGCGGAGCACCGACCCACCCGATGAGCGAGCCGCCGGCTGCTCAGTCGTCGACGCGGGCGCAGACGCCGGTTGCGGCTCAAGCAGCAATGGGGAGCGGCGGATCAGCAAGCTGGTCGGGATCACGATGACGAGGGCGGCAATCGCGATCATGAACATGGCGCTGCGCCAACCGTACTGACCGATGAGCACGCTTGCGAACGGCGTGATCACCATGGGGGCAACGCCGCCGCCGATGGAGACCAGGGAGACCGCGAGGCTGCGGTTTTTGTCGAACCAACCAAGGGTCGTGGAGATGATCGGCGCGAAGAACGCACCACCGGAGGCGCCGACAAGGCCGCCATATGCGAACTGGAACACCAAGAGGTCAGTGGCCTGGCTGGAGAGCAGCAACCCGCCGCCCAGCAGGACGGCCGCCATCAGGACGACCGGTCGAGCGCCGATCTTGTCGCTCAGCGTACCCCAGCCAAACCCGGCAACGCCCATGACGATGAAGCCCACGGTCATGGCGGTGGAAATGCCGGCATGGCTCCAGCCCGTCTCGTCGGCGATCGGCTGCAGATAGACGGGAAGCGAGAACATCGCTCCCATCGCGACGCACGTGATTATCGCGCCGGCCGCCACGATCACCCACCCGTAACGCTGTCCCATTCCAAGGCCCTCCGTGTTCCATCCTGCGTCTTTGACGAACGGCGGGCGAGCAAATCGACCAACTGCCAACCAGAATTCGCTTAAGCGAGTGGTTAACCGACGCATACGCTTAAGTCAACGCTTTACTGTTATGGCCACGGGTGCAACGAGGCAGACCTAAGCCAGCAAGATTGACCACTCCTGCGACTAGTGGCCTAGTTCAACTACGAGCGTAGGCAAGGTCGAAGGGCGGGGGGATGGAACTCAGTTTCGCGGCTGTGGTGATCGAGTGGAGGGGGCCCGCTCCGTTCTTCTATGCCGTGATCCCCGACCGGGAGGGTGCGGAGATCAGCCGCATCCGCAAGTCCGTGACCTATGGCTGGGGTGCGATCCCCGTAGCGGCGACGATCGAGGGCGTGCGCTTCGAGACTTCGCTGTTTCCCCGCGACGGGACCTACCTGCTGCCCCTCAAGCTGGCGGTTCGAAAGCGCATCGGGGTAACGGTCGGCGATAGCGTCGAGGTCGAGATGCTGGTGGGCCGGGCTCCGCGTGAGCCCGACCTTTGATCGTTACGCCGCGAGCGGCTGCGTGAGGCTGCGGATCTCTTCAGCAACCAAGGCCTGCAGGGCCCAGAGGTTGCGATCGCGGATGCCATGGGCCGCAAGGCGATCGACGGTGTTGTAGAGATACTGCGCTCCCGAACCCCAGTGGCCGGCAGCGCGGGCCAGGGTGCGGGCAATCTCGGTGATCGGCAGGCGGCCGGCATAATTGGCACCTGCCGGCGAAGCGACGAAGGCGAGGCCGTTCAACGGGCCATCCGGCGTCTGCAGGGTCACCCAGCGCGGGACATTGGTGGCCTCGACATCGTCGGTCTCGCGGGCGAGGAGGCGCATTACCTGACCGTGCGGATCCGCATCCGGCAGGCGATAGGCGAGGCCGGCGCACGAGCCGCCACGCTCGCGTGCCATCATCAGGCCCGGCACCTCGCGAGTGCCGCGCCAGCGGGTGAGACGCATGCAGAAGCGACGGTGCCAGCCTCGGGCGAGGGCAGGGCGGCTGTCGAGATGCTCCAGTTCCGGCTTCCAGATCAGCGAGCCGTAGGCGAAAAGCCAGATAGGGCCTTCCGGACGGGTAGCGAGCAGGCGGGTGGCAACCGCATGCATTTCGGCCTCGGTCGGCTCGCGCCGTCCGGGCAGCGGGCCGGGATCGGCCTCGAGACGCTCGACGCGAGCGACGAGCTCGGCAGTCAGCGCCATTTGGGGACGAGGGGCAGGCATCGTCCATCTCCTCTGCGGCGCCCCCGCGGTGTGGGACGGATATGCAGGGCATGGGCGCGGGGATCAAGTGTACCGATGGTGCGGAAGCGCGGGTTGCGCACGGGCCGCGACGATGGCACGGAGGGCCGCTGGAGGGCATGATGCGCATAGCGGTTGTCGGGACGCACGGGGTGGGGAAGACCACCCTAGTCGAGGATTTCTGTGCGGCCCATCCCGGCTATGAGCACGTGCCGGAGCCCTATTGGCTGCTGGCGCAGCAGGGCGTCGTGTTCGCGAACGGGCCCACGGTTGCCGATCTCGAGGAACAACTGAAGCAGAGCTGCGCGTTGATCCTCGCGGCGAACGAGGCAGACGTGGTGTTCGACCGCTGCCCGCTGGACCTGATCGCATATCTCGATGTGGTCGGCGCTGCGGAAGGGTTCGAGTGGAGTCCGGACGGCAAGCTCCTCAGCCGGATCGAGAAGGCGCTGGCGACGCTCGACCTCGTGGTCTTCGTGCCCCTGGTACATCCTGATGAGATTGTGGCGTCGATCGAATATCCGCGGCTGCGCACCCGGGTGGATGCCCGACTCAAGACCATGCTACGGGAGGACGACCTCGGCTTGCTGGCGGATGGACCTCGCTTCGTCGAGGTCAGCGGGACACGCCCGGCGCGGGTGGCGTCGATGGAGGCGGCGCTGCACTAGTCCTCGGTTCGGCCGGAGCCCTCGCGGTCGCGCGGGTAGCTGTTCCGGAGGGGGAAGGGCGGAAGCCAGGTTTCGCGCCGGACGGTCCAGAGTTCGTAGCTCGGTGTGAGCTGGTTGGGGGCATCGAGCGCGCCCAGGTGCAGTTCGATCTCGTCGTCAGAGCGCGAGAATACCGAGGAACCGCAGCGGGGGCAGAAGTGGCGGGTGTCGTACGCGCGCGTTTCGCCAGCGATGATCACCGCGGCCTCGGGATAGATGGCGAAGGTCTGGAACAGCGAGCCCGAATGCTTGCGGCAATCGAGGCAGTGGCAGAGGCCGGTGCGATAGGGCGCGCCGGTGGCAATGACGCGGACATCGCCGCAAAGGCAGGAGGCGCTGACGGTCATAGCTGTGTCTCCGTGGCTGTGCTCATGCATCCGGCCGCTTCCTTCCCGCCCCCTACATCAGCGCCGCGTTGACCCAGAGGTGGGTCGCAATGCTGGCGACGTAGCCCAGGGCAATGGCCCAGGCCCAGCGCAGGTGGTTCATGAATGTGTAGTGGTTGCGGACGATCCCCATGAGCACGACGCCGGCGGCCGAGCCAATGGAGACGAGGCTGCCGCCGACACCGGTGCTGAGCGTCACCAGCATCCACTGGCCGGATGACATGTCCGGGTTCATGGTCAGCACCGCGAACATCAGCGGGATGTTGTCGAAGGCCGCACCGAGGATGCCGATGGAGATGTTGGCGGCGGTGGGGCCGAAATCCCCGTAGAGCGTGTTCGAGACCAGCTCGAGATAGCCGATGACGCCAAGGCCGGCGACGGCGAAGATGATGCCGAAGAAGAACAGCAGCGTGTCCCACTCGACGTGCCGCATCTCGCGCAGCGAATCGAACTGCAGCATTTCCTGGTTGTTCTTGCGGCGCCCCAGGATCTGCATGAGGTAGCTGAACATCTGCAGGTACCCGAGGCCCAGCATCATGCCGATCGCCGGAGGCAAGCTGAACACGCTCTTGAACGTGACCGCCGTCGCGATGGTGGCGAGGAACATCCCGATCACCACGCCGCCGCCCGCCTTGAGGTGGCGGACTTCGCCGCCCGGTTCCGGCCGCCCCCTGGGCACGCCGAAATGCATGAGCAGGGCGGGCACGAGGAAGTTCACCAGCGAGGGCAGGAACAGGTGGAAAAACTCGAAGAACTTGAGCTTGCCCTTCTGCCACACCATCAGCGAGGTGATGTCGCCGAAGGGCGAGAAGACGCCGCCCGCATTGGCCGCGATCACGATGATGATGCAGCCCATGACGATGAAGCGGTAATTGCCGACGCCCACGGCCACCACCACGGCGCCCATGACGAGCGCCGTCGTCAGGTTGTCGATGATCGGGCCGAAGATGAAGGCGAGGCCGCCGACGAGCCAGAACAGCTGGCGATAGGAGAGGTTGAGGCTGACGAGCCGGGTGCGGAGAGCATCGAAGACGCGCCGCTCCTGCATCATGTTGACGTAAGTAATCGCCACGATGAGGAACAGCATGAGCTCGCCATAGTCGAGGATGACGTGCTTGGCCGCTTCCTCGAGGACGGCGCTCCGGCCCTCGAGCGCATAGACGATGCCCATCAGCCCCCAGATGAGGCCGGCGGCCAGCATCACGGGCTTGGACTTGTGCAACTGGATGGCTTTTTCGACCGCCACGAAGCCGTAGGCGAGGAAGAAGATCATGAGGGCCAGGTAGCCGACGGGATGCTGCGTCAGGTCGATGCGCGCCGCTGATTCCTGTGCCATTGCAGGCGTGTTGAGCAGAACCGTACCAACGCACGCCGCCAACAGCCCCATCGAGCCTCTGATGGGCCTCATCTTCCCTCCACCGCTTCCCACTCCGGGTGGATCATCGACGGAAAAACGGTAGCGGCGCAACAAGCTGTTCGTCGGAGGCGCGATGGCGGCAGGGATGGTGCCAGCCGGTGGGATGCTTCGCACGGCTGGCCCGCGGTGCTAGCGTCGCCGCGGGACAAGGAGGCGGCCATGCGGCTCAAGGGCAAATCGGCATTGGTGACCGGGGGCTCGAGCGGGATCGGGCTGGCGACGGCGGCCGTGTTCATCCGCGAAGGCGCCGCCGTGGCGATCACCGGCCGGGAGCGGGAGCGGCTCGATTCTGCGCTTGCCGCGCTGGGTGCCAGCGCCACCGGCTACGTGGCCGACGCGGACGACGAAGCGGCGATGGCGGAGGTGGCGGGCGATATCGCCCGGCGGCTCGGCGGCATCGACGTGGTGTTCGCCAATGCCGGTCACTACCGCACGACGGCGCTGGGGAGCACCACACGCGCCGATTTCGACGCCGTGTTCGCCGGCATCGCGGGGAGCAGCTACTTCACCGTGCAGGCAGCGCTGCCGCACTTGAGGGACGGGGCCTCGATCATCCTCAACGGCTCGGTCTATGCCACGATGGGCCCGCCGACCGCGACCGCCTACGGCGCGAGCAAGGCGGCAGTCGGCGCGATGGCGCGGCACATGGCATCAGAGCTGTCGCCGCGCGGTATCCGCGTCAACGTGGTGGTGCCCGGCGCCGTCGATACGCCGAGCTGGCCGATGGCCCGGCTCGACCCGGAGGCCGCCGCCGAAATGCGCCGGAGCCTCGGCGAACGGGCCCCGCTCGACCGCATGCTGACCGCGGAGGAGGTGGCCAACGCCGTGCTGTTCCTCGCCTCCGACGAGGCCTCGGGCGTGCAGGCGACGGAACTGGTGGTGGATGGCGGGACGACCGGCGCAATGGCCGGCTCGCCACGCTTCATGCGCGGGGAATAGGCGCGCCGGCGCATCCGGCGACCGTCGACCCCGGAGGGTTTCAAGGAACGAAACGACGCGCCGGCGAGGCGTTTGCCCCGAGCGGTAGTCAGGGAATCTGCGAATCCAGCGACCACCGGCCCCTGCGCTCGTCCCCCAACAGCACGTATGCCAGCCAGCAGGTCACCATGGCGAGTCACGCCACCTCCGATCGAGGAGATGCTAGGGCCCCATTCCAAACACTATTGCCGGATGAGCGCAAAAGAACTGCATCCAATTATTCGGGAACCTATTGGCGCAGCGACTCTCCAATTGGTCGAGCTTGTGATGGCGCGCCTGCCGTCCCAGCGTCCATGGAGAGGATGAAGACATGCTTGGAAAGACCCTCATCGCCGCCGCTGCACTGGCTTTCGCCATGACCGGCGCCAGCGTCGCCCAGACTGTGCCGAGCGACCCGCAGATCGCTCACATCGCCTACACCGCTGGCCAGCTCGATATCGCCGCCGCTGAGCAGGCGATCAATAAGAGCAAGAACCAGGAGATCATCGATTTCGCCAACCTGATGGCTGCCGACCACAAGGCGGTGAACGACCAGGCCGTCGCGCTGGTGACCAAGCTTGGCGTCACGCCCGAGGACAACCCGACCAGCCAGGCGCTGAGCAAAGCCGCCGCCGACAAGCTGGCCGAACTCGACAAGCTCGAGGGCGCCGCCTTCGACAAGGCCTATATCGACAACGAGGTCGCCTACCACAAGGCGGTCAACGGCGCGCTGAGCACGCTGCTCATCCCCTCGGCCCAGAATGCCGAACTGAAGGCGCTGCTCGAAACCGGGCTGACGCTCTTCACCGAGCACGAGAAGCACGCCGAAATGGTCGCGGCGAAGTTCCAGTAGCCGCCATGCGCACCCTAGCCAAGCTGGCGCTCTGGAGCGCCATCACCCTTATCACGATCATGCCGGCCTACGCGGCCGATTATACGGTCGTCCTCGACAAGATGAAGTTCGGCCCCGTCCCGGCCGAACTCCATCCGGGCGATAGCATCACCTGGCAGAACCATGACATTTTCCGCCACACCGCCACCGCCCGCGACAAGAGTTTTGACATCGACCTGCCGCCGAAGGCCGAGGTCAAGATGGTGGTGGGACCGGCCGGCAGCATCGACTTCTTCTGCAAGTTTCACCCCGGGATGACCGGGACCCTTGTGATCTCACCCTGATCAACGGGACGGCGCCGGACCTTCCGTGCCGTCCGTTCGTTCCCTCCATCGGCCGCAGGGCCTAGAGTAGCCCATCATGACAACCACCCAGCCCATCGCGCTGCCCGACCTCACGCTCAGCCCGGACGCGGCACTCGTGGCGCTCGCGCGAACCGGCGACGAAGGCGCCATCCGTACGCTGGTGCGCCGCCACAACCAGCGGCTGTTCCGCGTCGCCCGCGCCATCGTCCACAACGATGCCGAAGCCGAGGATGTGGTGCAGGCGAGCTATGTCAGCGCCTTCATTCACCTCGCGAACTTCCGCGGCGACGCCGCGCTTTCGACCTGGCTCACCCGCATCACCATCAACGAGGCGACGTCCCGGCTGCGACAACGCCGACCGTCCACCGGCCTCGAACAGGTGGAGGTCGAACAGGGCCGCAGCGCCCAGATCATCCAGTTTCCCCTCATCAACCCGCAGCTCGATCCGGAGACCGAAATGGCACGCCAAGAGGTGCGGCACTTCCTGGAGCAGGCGGTCGATGCCCTGCCGGATACGTTCCGCGCCGTGTTCGTGCTGCGCGATGTCGAGGGCCTCAGCATCGAGGAGGCGGCTGCCGTCCTCGATGTGAAGCCGGAGACCATCAAAACCAGGCTCCACCGCGCCCGCCGCCTGATGCGTTCAGCCATCGAGGATCGGCTGAAGGGCGAGTTCGCCGCGTTGTTCCCGTTCGACGGCGAGCGCTGCGTGCATATGGCCGACCGCGTCCTTCAAAGCCTGCGCACGGCCCAATGATAGGTCCATGTACCTCTCGCGTATCGCGATAGGTCTTGCACTCGGAATGCTGCTGGCGTCCGGCATCGCCACCCCCACGCTGGCTCCCGCCAAGCTGCTCAGCGCCCCGGACGCTTAGTTTCGTCCAGCATCGACCCGACTACGAACGCTTCTGGTTCGTCAGCCTCACGGCCTGGCCATACGTACCTGCCCGGGTGAGGCCTGCTCGATCCGCTCGGCCACCATTTCTTGCATTCGCCACAGCCGCTCGTCACACAGTCCCAGCCGCTCGAGATGCAGCACCGTGTAATAGACGTACTGCGCCATCGAGCCGACGACACCGACCGCTCTGGCAATGGCGTCGGCTATTGCCTCGTCGGAAAGGTCGCCGCCGTATTCAACATGCTTTCCGGGGTGCGTGAACGCAAAGGCACGGACCTTGCCCAACGAGGTGGCGACCGTCAGCCAGCGCGGCGGAAACGGCGGCTCCTTGCGAAGCAATCCCTCGATGTTGGCGGCAATACCCTCCCGGGGAAGGCGATAGACCATGCCCTTGCACTGTCCGCCTCGATCAAGCGACAGCATGTATCCCGGCGCTTGTGGGTTGCCCCGGAGACGCGTGTCAGGACCGAGACAGAAATCGCGATGCCAACCGCGGACCACACCCGGCCGCTCTTCGACGTGGGTGAAGCGCTTGTTCCAGATGAGCGAGCCGCAGGCGAAGAGCCATATGTCTTCACCGTCGGGGACTGCACGGATCAGGTCCTCGGTGGTTGCCGAATAGTAGCTGTCGGGCGTGAGTGCACGGTCTGTCGGTGCGAACTCCGGACTCTCAATGCGGGCCGGGAGAAGAGCCAGGTGGGACTCCGTCAACCGCATTGTCCTGATGCGAAGCGTCATCTCTGCCTCCCTCACGCAAGCCATTGGAGAGCAGCCACGATCACCAGCAGAGCGACGCTCACGGCGACACACCAGTTGATGATCGCGGGTATCCGGATGGGCTCATAGGTCCGCCCGGCGTCGCTCCCGTCTTGTGATCCCAAGTCTTCCCCGGCCGCGGCGTAGGCGTCGTGGTAGTGCTCGTGATAGAAGTACATGTGTCGGGTCCTCCTCTGCTCTTGATCGACAACAGCAGGATTGACCGGACGTCGGCCGGGAGTATTGAAGACGCGCCGAAAAGGCGCCGAATAGTTCCAAAGCCGTTGCGGGGCAGGGTACATGTCGGACCAGCGGATCATCTGTGGGCCGTTTGCAGTCGACCTGGTCGCCAAAGTGGCCACGAGGCATGGCGAGCCCTTGCCGATTGGCCAGCGGGGCGTCGCCCTGCTGGCGACCTTGTTCAGGCGCCCGGGAGAGGTACTGACCAAGACCGAGCTGATGGACGCTGTCTGGGACGGCGCCGCGATCGAGGAGAGCAACCTGTCTGTGCAGGTCGCAGCGCTCCGCCGGGCACTTGGTCCATCCCCAGCTGGGGGCGAATGGATCCTGACCGTGCCAAGGGTTGGCTATCGCTTCGCCTCCCGGTCAATGCCGGGGCCGACGCCCCACGCTCAGGAACACCCCTCCATTGCCGTGCTGCCCTTCGTGAACCTCAGCAGCGATCCGGAGCAAGTGTTCTTTGCCGACGGGCTCGCCGAGGAGATCATTGTCGCGCTTGGCAAGCTCCCGGGGTTGCTGGTGATGGCGCGCAATTCGAGCTTTGCCTACCGGGGTAGCGATGTCGACATACGCAAGGTCGGCGCCGATCTCGACGTGCGCTACGTGCTGTCGGGCAGCGTGCGCCGTGGCGGCAACCGGTTGCGCATGAGCGTGCAGCTTGCCGATGCGGGAAACGGTGCGCACGTCTGGGCAGAAACATTTGACCGCGAAATGGCCGACGTCTTCGCTATTCAGGACGAAGTAACCAGACAGATCGTCAGTGCCCTAAAGCTGAAGCTCACGCCGGCCCAGACAGAAAAGGCGACCGAAGGCGGAACCAACGACATCGAGGCGTTGGATCTGCTGATGCGAGGGCGTGTAATCTTCAATGGGCCTACCCAGAACCTCGACGTGTACAAGCGTGCGACCCACTATCTCCGGGGGGCAATCGAGCGCGATCCATCTTATGTGGATGCGCTGGGCGAGCTCGCGATCGTTCAGAATTTGAACTACCTGAACCGCTGGACCGAAGATTCCGATCGCGCGCTCAGTGACGCGCAGCGCCTGGGGGACAAGATGGTCGAACTCGCACCGGTACACGCGTTCGGTCACTTCGTTGTGGCGCTGACGGCAATGTTTGCCGGCGACTTCGATCGGTTTCGTCGCGAGGCGGCGATCGCAATCGCGCTCAACCCCGATGCGGGGATAGCGAGTGACCTGCAGGGTCATCTTTGCCTCGTGAATGACTTGCCGCTCGACGCCATCCCTCACTTTGAGCGGTGTATGCGCCTTGACCCGTCACTGAGCCGGACCTTGCTCTATCTCCAGTTTCTCGGCCGCGCCTACTTCTACGCAGGCCGCTACGAGACGGCCGTTGCTCTGTTCCGGGAGCGCATACTCTTGATGCCCGACACCGACACATCTCGCGGATACCTCGCCTCGGCCCTCGGCCATCTCGGCAAGGTGGTGGATGCACGGCGTGTCTGGGCCGAGCTGATAGCGATCAGTCCGAGATATGTCATGGAAGAGCGGCTCAGAAGGACCGCTGTCCAGCCAAGGCAGATGCAGTTGGTCCTTGAAGGCGCGCGGAAGGCCGGGCTGCATGTTTAGGCGTCCTGTCCCACTACGATGACAGGGCAGGGGCGTACGCACAGAACAGCCCTGCACCACCTCGCCATCGGCAACCTAGGCGAGACGAAGAGTGCTCCGTTCCCGCTGGAGATCGCCAAATCCTTCGATCAGCAGTGCTCGGGCTTCCATTGGGGCGTGTCCGGCCACGTCACCTGGTGTCCAGGTTGGGTGAAGTGCCAGCGCGGCCTTGAGCGCCAGGCGGGCGTTTTCCCAATCACCGGTCATGCCGTACGCGGCGGCAGCCACGCTGTAGGTCCAATCGAGGCCGTCATAGGCATCGAGCGACTTCCTCGCCCATTCGAGCGCCTCATCCGGCCGCCGTGCCGAAAGGCAGGCCTGGGCGATCCCCGTGAGACTCCAGAACCGTTCGGGCGCCCCTGGGCAGAGCAGCAGCGCCCGCTGATGGCATTGGATAGCCGCTTCCCAGTCGCCGCGGCTGGCCCGCGCAAAACCGGCAAGGTTGGATACCAGGTTGCTGTTCGGATTGAGTTCGAAAGCCCGCTCGACGAGGGCACAGCCGCGCTCGCTCTCACTGTCGAAGCATCTCAGTTCGGAGCCCGCTATTGCCAGCACCACCGCATCGTCGCTATCGGCCGCCAAGGCCCGCTCGGCAAAGTCGCGGCATGATCGGAGGTCGTCCACGCCAGATGGAGCGATACCGCCACGCGCGTGGCGTTTTCCGTGCGCCCAGCAGGCAAGCGCCAGTACCGGCGCAAAGGCAGGATCAAGCTCGATCGCTCGGTTCAGCAGCTCGATCGCGACGCTGTAGCCGGCGATATTCGCGCTCTGGATCAGCGGCAGCGCCTGCAGGTATAGGTCATAGGCATCGAGGTTCTCGGCACGCTTGCGCCGTGACCTGACGATCTCCGCCTTGCGAATCTGCGGCTCCACGAAGCCGATGACCCGTTCGGTTATCTGGTCCTGGAAATCGAAGATGTCCTCGACCTTGCCCTCCAGTCTCTCGGCCCAGAGGCTTGCACCGCTGGAGGCCTCGATCAGCTGCGCCGTCACGCGAACCCGGCGATCGCTGCGCCTCACGCTGCCTTCGAGCGCGTAGCGAACGCCCAGTTCGGCCGCGGCCTTCCGGGTGTCGACCCGGCGGTTCTTGTAGACGAACGATGCGTGCCGCGTGACGACTGCAAATGTCCGGAATCTCGACAGCGCGATGATCAGGTCCTCGACCAGGCCATCGGCGAAATAGTCGTCGGCCGGATTGCCACCGAGGTTGGCAAACGGGAGCACTGCTATGGACGGCCTTACCAGAGGCATGGCCCCAACGTCCCCTTCCTGCAGGAAGCGGTACCCGACCCGCGGCACGGTGATGATCCATTCCTGTCCACTGGGATGAAGTCCCAGTGTTTTTCGAAGGCCCGAGATTTGTACGGCGAGGTTGCCGTCTTCGACAATCCGCCCCGGCCATGCCCTGTCGATCAGCTCTGTCTTGGTCACGACGCCGTCTTCGGCGTCGAGCAGAGCTTCGAGCAGCGCTGCGCCGTGACTACCCAACGGCACCAGCGCGCTATTCGACCACAGCGTCCGTTTCGCACGGTCGAATGCGAACTGCCCAAACGTGACTTGCTGGCTCATGGTGACTAGGTCGCTGCGAGGCTTGCACCCAACTATAGGCCATGTGTGCTGCAAGCAGAAGCCTCCTGGCCGCCAGCAATCGGCCTTCGACGGGCCTCGCCCGCCGCGGGCGGACGGCGCTAGTGGGTCAGCAGGTCGTGCACGGCGTCCCACTTGCTCATCGCCACCGGCAGGTTGGTCGGCAGGTCGGCAAAGGCGGTGGCGTAGTTCAGGTACAACTTACCGTCGACGATGGCGAAGGATTCCGGGCTGAGATTGACCGATATCTCTCCATAGGCCACCCCCTCGGTGCAGAGGCCGCCGAACTGAGGCGCGTACGCGGTGGGGTTCTTCACGAACAGGTCGCGATTATCGGCGCTGGCGAAGTGCCAGGTCACCCCTTCCCATTCGGTAGCGAACTCCTCCGATCCCCGGTGCGCCTTGCCTGCGGTGAAGTAGGCAACGGGGTCGTAGCCCTCGATCGCGACATTGCCAAAGTAGCCGGTGTTGTACTCGGCGGCGGCGGCACCGCTCCCGGCGGCAAATACGAGGCATGCAGCGGCCAGCGATATCCTGCAGTTGAACATGTCCGTCTCCTTGATGACTAATGGTGGAGCGCCGCCTTGCGGGCCGAGCACTCCTTGAACCAGATCGGGTCGATCTCCTGACAGGCGGCGCCGGCCGTCAGCAGCATGGTGATGATCTCATCGTGGCCGTGGTAGCCCGCCCGAGTCAGGGCCGTGTAGCCATGGCGCTCGGTGATCTCCTTGTCGGCGCCGTACGAGACCAGATAGGCAAGCACCATCCCGTTGTTCTCTTCGGCCGCCACGATGAGCGGGGTCACGCCAAACTTGCTCTGGGCATCGTCCATGTCCGCGCCACCGCGATAGACGATGTACTCGACCGACATCAGGTCGCCATTGAAGGCTGCGGCGTGCAGCGCGGTCATGCCCCGGTCGTTCCGGGCGGTGACGTCGGCATGGTAACGCGCAGCCAGTTTCTCGACGATCAGCGTTTGCCCGGCCAGGGCCGCCGCCATCAGCGGCGTCTCTCCGAGGTCGTCCCGGTCGTCCACGGGCACGCCCTCAGCGATGAGCTTTTCGACGAGCGGCAGGTCGCCAGCGCGAGCGGCATCATGCAGCGGCCCAGCCAGCGCGACGCCCGGCGCCATCAGGCAAACGGCAAGGATTGTAGTGCCAAGTCTGCTCACTTCTCCCTCCTGTGGTTGGGGGGAGTATCGAGCGATCGCCTCGTGCCGTACTTAAGCCCAGGCGAAGAAAACCTAAAAAACGAACGGCGCGCTTGGTGGACCTAACCGAGGCCAGCCATTTCGAGGCCCTCAAGCGTGGAGGTCAGAGGTGTCTGGCTCGGCTGTCCCGACTTGATGCGCTCGATGGTGACACCCGGATGATGCGCTCGAAACTTCTCCAGATAGGTTCGGGCCTGTTCGGGACGACCAAGCATTGCGTGTGCGGCAACTAGGGTCCAGTAAGCGCCGCCCTGGTGAGGTTGGGCGCGATGGGCGCGGTCCGCCCACCCAATCGCCGTTTCGAAATCCCCACGGGCCATGCAGATGCGCGAGAGGCCGGTCATCAAGGCACCATAGAGACGGTGGTGCCGATCGAGCGCCAGCCCCGTCCGGAAATAGGCCTCCGCATCGGCGAGGCTGCCCCAGTAGTTGGCCGCATGACCGGCGAGGCAGTTCGCTCGCACGCTGCTGGGGTTGAGCTCGACTGCCTTGCGCATCAGGCCATAGCCGCCCTCCGGATCGCCGGTTCGGAACAGGCCAAAACCAAGCTGCGCAAGAGTATCCGCGCTACGGCTTGGCAGTCGCAGCCCACGGGCCGCCGAACCATGGACGAGCATCTGGTCCGCATCCGTGCCTGCCAGTACCTCCCAGCCCATGGAGATGCGCAGGCCCACGGTCTCGCAGATTGCGCCGAGGTAGTCGCAATTGTCGGGATCCTGGCGCAGAGCTGCCTCCACCAGGGCTGTCGCCGCGGCGAAGTGGTCGGGCAGCGTCGTCCGAACGAGATACTGTGCGCGGCGGAACAGGTCGGGAGCGGCTTCGCTCCCGGGACGATCGCGCTGGCCGCCGAGATCTCGGCGAGTTCGACGTGATCCTCGATCGTCGACGCGATCCGAGCAACCGACAGGGTGCTTTGACCCGACAGTTCGAGATGGTCGGCCCAGACGTAATGTCCGCTCCTTCGGTCAACCAGTCGAAGCGAGACATGCGCAACTGGCCCCTCGCGGCGCACACTACCCTCGAGAGCATAGTCGGCAAGGCGGTAGGCGGACTTTCCCGAGAGAGTGCGCAAGGAGCCGAACCGGGCCAGTGTCGTTGTCAGGTCGTCCGTCAGGGTGGTCGCGGACTCAGCGGAGTTGCCAAGGTCGGTGAATGGGCGAACGCCGAAAGAGGGGAGAGGGCGCGGCTGGTCCAGCGGCTGCTCCAGGAACTGGTAGCCGACTCTCTCGACGGTGCGGATCCAGTTCCCTCCCAAACATTTGCGCAAATTGGCGATCTGCACCGACAGGTTGTTTTCGGCGACCGCTTCGCCGGGCCAGACTGCGTCGAACAGTTCGCCCTTGGAGACGACCTCACCACGGCGGGCCAGCAGAGTCTGGAGCAGCAACACGCCGCGACGTCCGAGATGAAGTGGCTGTCCATCCCGCCACGCCGTGCCCGCTCGGTCTAGTCGAAAGGGACCAGATGCAAGGGACTGCGTCACGCGTCCCTCCTGCGCTTAGCAAGAATTAGCCTGCCCTTTGATACACCCGCGCCGGCTGCGGAGACAATGGCGCCTGACCCGGTACCGAGGAGCGTTGGACGCCCCCGCCGGGCAACAGGAGCAAAGGTCATGAAAACGCTATCCGTACTCATTCTCGTCGCGAGTCTTGTCGGAGCAAGTGTTCTTCCGACTGTCGCCGACGACGTCAGCGCCGCACGCAACGACATTGTGAGCACACTGGGTCCTGACGCACCGGAGAACTGGGTGTACCCGGACGCCTTTGTTGCCTCGACCTGGGCCCAGCAGCGTGCCTGGCTGATCGACAACAAGGCTACCATCCCGCCGAAATACCGCGCCCTGATCGGGCTGGCTGTGTCGTCGCAGATCCCGTGTGCCTATTGCATCTACGCCGACACGTCCGACGCCAGGGTGCTTGGCGCGACGGACGAGGAAATCAAGGAGGCCATCATGTTCGCCGGCCTGACCCGGCTAGGGAGCACTGTCATGAACGGCAACATGGTCGACATGGCTGCTTTCAAGGCCGCCATCGACGCAGGGGCCGCCGCCATGCGCGAAGCCATGGCGCAGGCGAAATAGACGAACGCAGAGTTCGCGCAACCCCGGGCATCACTGCGATCCCCTTGAGGTGGCCGCCCCGGTAACCAGCGCAGCAACCGCTGCGCTGGTCCGCTTCTCCCGCGTCGGGCGTATACTATCCTATCGCCGCTTCGCCTGTAGCTGGCCGCGCTCTCGCGACAGCTCTGCAACCGAGGATGCACCGGTGTTCTTCGGCTTGTTCTGCTTGGGCTTCTTGAGCTCTCTGTTGCCGTTTCTCTTCGCCATTGGAGTATCTTTCTGAACGAACGCGTTCTGCCGCGGGCTGTTCGCCCCGGTACGCATTCGGAATTGTCAGTTGTTGGGATTGCTGGTCGTCGTACCCCGTCGCGCAGTGCGCGACGGGGCTACCGCCGTACGGGATTTCGCCTGCGGGCAGCTAAGTTTCTCAATTCCGCTCGTCCGGCGACTTGACCGACAGCACGTTGAAACGTGCAAACGAGCCGTACCAACCCATGCGGGTTATGGATTGGCCAGGTCGCAGTCCAGCCAGCGCTGCCCCCACGGCAACGTCGCGAGTGGGCTTGCGATCGGCTACCACCGTTGCGCGGTCGAACTCGTGATGCACGTAGTCGCTGTCGTCGGCTGAATGACCAATCGCGCTCATGGCAACGATAAGGAGCTTGCGGTGTTCGTTTCGGCCGATAGTGATCGAGGGCCGCGTGGGGTCGTGGTGCTGCATGGCAATCGTCCGTACCGTCAGTGCCTGTGGACACAGGCAAGACAAGGGAGGGGATGATGCGCGATGGTTTTGCGTTACACGGTCCAGGTCGACACGTGTTGCAAGGTCCCTAGACCTTGCATGCGCTCAGCAAGATCTAGGGCTGCGGGCGTGCGCGGCTACGATCCGCCAAGGCAGCAGGCACCAGCGATGTCTGATAGCTGTACATGCCGGCAACCTAGGAATGCAGCCAGAAAAGTCAAGTTCACCTGCAGGCAGGAGCCTGTTGCTCGCTGAAGCGTCGACGCCTATGGGCGCCCGAACAGGATATGACGGGCCGTAGCAGCTCACCTTGACGCCGACCAGATAATGGGTCGACTGGTGGCCGCTGCACAATCCTTGAATGCCGAGGTCTGCGTCGACCCGGCGACCTCGGGCGCGTTCATCTGGGACGAATTACCAAGGCTTTGACAGGGGAGTAGATTGGACAGGCTGGGATGCGACCGCATGTTCGTCGCAGTGATGGAAACCGGCAGCTTCACCGGCGCGGCCGCGCGGCTCGGGACCAGTTCGGGCCAGGCGTCCAAGCTCGTTTCGCGTCTGGAGAGCGAGTTGGGCGTGCGTCTGTTGAGCCGTACTACTCGGGCGATATCGCCAACGGAGGCAGGGCAGGCCTACTTCGAGCGACTTCGTCCGCTTCTAGACGAGTTCGACAATCTCGACGCAGCAGTACGCGACACCTCGCATGCCCCACGCGGACGGATACGCCTTACCGCCCCGCTGACCTTTGGCACGGTGGAGATCACTCGGGCGCTCAATGACTTCGCGTGCGACTTTCCTGATATCGAGCTCGAAGTCGGCTTCTCCGATCGCCTGGTGAATCTGGTCGACGAAGGGTTTGATCTCGCCGTGCGGGTAGGACGACCGGGCGACTCCAGCATGATTGCGCGCAAGCTCTGCGACATGCGTATCCTCGTGGTTGGCTCACCCGCCTACATCGAGCAGCATGGGGAGCCCTCGGCACCCGCCGACCTCTCGGGCTTCGACTGCATCATCGACACCAATTTCAAGGAACCCGGCCGCTGGCCCTTCGGCACCGTTGCCGACGGACAATTCAGCGTCCAGGCCCAGGGCCGCATCCGTTACTCGAGTGCCGAAGCGTGCCTTCAGGCCGCGGAAGCCGGCCTCGGAATTGCCTGCGTTCCCAGCTTTGTGGCCGGCGATGCACTGCGCGCCGGTCGAGTCCAGCGGGTCCTCGCAGGCTACGAGCCTGAGCCCTATGCCGTACACGCGCTCTATCCGCATAGTCGGCATCTGGCTGGCAAAGTGCGGGCGCTGGTAGATTTCCTCGTTGCGCGTTACCGGGGCACGCCGCACTGGGATATCGGGTGGTGATAGTTTCCCCTTTGGATGCAATGATCTTCTGCCGAACTGAATAATCCTCCGGCGGGCAGGCCCCATATTTCCTCCATAGAAAGACGCGATGCTTCGTAGCTGGTCGTCTGTTCGATAAACGGTCGTGGCCTCGTCGCGACCGCCTCTTACCCGTGGAGCGAATGCCATGACCAACTCGAACGGATACTTCGACATGAGTGCGGCGCCGTTGCGTATCGGAAGCGTGCGCCTGAAGGTTCGCGACCTCGATGCTGTCTCGGGCTACTACAAGGCCCTATTGGGGCTGAGCGAGATATCGCGGAGCAGTCGTGAGGTCGTTCTCGGAACCGGCAAGACTGCATTGCTGGTTCTCGATGGATCCGGCGATCTTCAATCAAGCGATCGCCATCAGGCCGGCCTCTTCCATACTGCCTTCCTCATGCCCACCCGCGGCGACCTTGCGCGCTGGCTCCGCCACGTCAGGGATGAGGGTATTCGGCTGCAGGGTGCTTCCGATCATATCGTAAGCGAAGCGCTCTATCTCGCCGACCCCGAAGGCAACGGTATCGAGGTCTATGTGGATCGACCTGTCTCGCAATGGCTGGACGCCGCTGGACATATCCAGATGTCGACTGACCCGCTGAACGTCCAGGATCTGCTCGCCGCCGGCGGCGATGGAGTCTGGAGTGGTTTTCCGGAGCAAGGAAGCATCGGCCACGTGCACCTCCAGGTTGGGGACACGGTGGAAGCGGATCGCTTCTACCGGGACGTGCTGGGTATGGTCTCGACCGTCGATTATCCCGGCGCCAGCTTCTACGGCAGCGGCGGCTATCACCATCAGCTAGCCGGCAACATCTGGAACAGCCGCGGCGCCGGGCGGCGGCCGTCCGGCATGGCAGGCCTCGATGAAATCGAGATCCTTGTCAAAGAGCCCTCGGAGATCGCCCGGATCGTCGCGAAGGCGGAAGCCGCCGGTATCGAACCGGTGATCGCCGATGGTGGAACGACACTGCGAGACCCCTGGGGCACCGCGCTCAAGCTGAAGAACTGAGGGGGCCGCGACGCTGGCCGAACTCACTTAGGTCGACGACTGGCGAGTGCGGGTTCCTGGCGGAGCCATGGCCCTCGCTGCACTGAGCCCGGGGCAGGGTCCCGAACGGGCCCCTTGCCGCTTAGCGCAGGGGGCCCGTCGGCGCGTCTCTATCTGGATGCTTCAACTGCAAGCCAACGAGGAGGTCCGCGATGTCGACACCGGTACTCGCGAAAAGGGGTTCAAGCCGCAGGTAACACTATCGCCCCGCGTGCCTGCGCAAGGGCACACTGATGCATCCGGCGGCCACGGGCCCCGGAGGGTTTCGAAGAGCGAAGCGACGTGCCGGCGAGGCGTTTGCCCCGAGCGGTAGTCCGCAGAATGAAGTGAGGCTCACGCCTCGCCGGCCGATCGGGGTTTTGGGCTTATGGCACGCGGACCCGGGCGCATCCCGTGCCGCATCGCGAGACCGGTGGGATTTGCCGGTCGCCGACCCAAAGGGGCCCGTCGCGTA
>JAEWLC010000036.1 GCA_023393475.1 Pseudomonadota bacterium | reverse complement strand
CATGGGGGAGGCCGGGAGGGGGCCGTCTCTCTCAGTCGGATCCAGGCGGACGAGCACCGTGTCCACAGCAAGCATGACAGCACCACGAAAGCCCTCCGATCTCCGCCGCGCCCAGGCGCGGACCGGCTATCTCTTCGTGCTGCCGACCTCGCTGCTCTATCTGACCTTCGTCCTCGTCCCAGTGATCCTCACCATCGTCCTGAGCTTTGCCTACTACGACCCGATGATGGGCTCGCGCTGGGTCGGGCTCGAGAATTTCCAGCGCTTCTTCACCGATCGGCGTTCGCTCGAGATCCTGTGGAACACGCTGCGCTTCACCTTCTTTGCAGTGACCTTCAACGTGTCGATCGGGCTGATCCTCGCGATTGCGCTCAACCGTGCCATGCCCGGCTGGATGCTCTATTTCTTCCGGCTCGCCTTCTTCCTGCCGGTGATCATCGCGGCGGCTTTCGTCTCGATCGTCTGGAGCTATTTCTTCGGCGACGACCTCGGCGTCATCAACTACTTCCTCCGCCTCGTCGGCCTTCCCGGCGTTCGCTGGCTCACAGACGCCAACACGGCCATGACCTCGATCGTCATCATGGACGTCTGGAAGAACACCGGCTTCTTCATGATCATCTTCATCGCCGCCCTGCAGGGCGTGCCGAAGAACATTATCGAGGCGGCGGTGATGGACGGGACGCCCGCCTGGCGGCAGTTCTTCCGCATCACCCTGCCCTACATCTCGCCGGTGGTCTTCTTCTGCATCGTCTACGCCTCGATCGGCGCGCTGCAGGTCTATGAGTCGATCGTCATCCTGACCCAGGGCGGCCCGGGCGACGCCACGCGCTCGCTCTCGATCCTAATCGTCGAGCAGGGCTTCGGCAGCTTCCAGATCGGCTACGCCGCCGCGATCTCAGTGGTGATGACGGTCATCATCCTCATCATCACAGCCATCCAGCAACTCCTGTCGCGCAAGTGGGTGCAGCGATGAGCAACGCCCTCCAGACCCAGGCCGCGAAGCGCTGGCTCGACTATACGATCATCGCGGTGATCGCCGTGCTGGCCATCGGCATGCTGCTGCCCTTCCTGTGGCTGTTCTCGGTGTCGTTCAAGCCGGTGTCGGAAGCCTACAAGCTGCCGCCGACCTTCTGGCCGACGAGCCTCGATCTCTCGAACTATGCTGCCGTGCTCGCCTCGCGCGTGCCCTTCATTCAGATCTACGGCAATTCGCTGCTGATCGCGGTAGTGGTGACCATCGGCCAGCTGGTAACCTGCACCCTCGCCGCCTTCGCCTTCGCCCGCCTCGAGTTCCGCGGCCGCGACACGCTGTTCTTCATCCTCCTCGTCGGGCTCATGTTCCCGGCGCAGGTGACCATCCTGCCGATCTATCTCGGCTATGCGCGGGTCGGGCTGATCAACCAGCCGATCGGGCTGGCGCTCATGTACCTGACCTCGAGCTTCGGCGTGTTCCTGATGCGCCAGTTCATGCTGAGCCAGCCCAAGGCGCTAGAGGAAGCCGCGCTCATGGATGGCGCCGGCTACCTCAAGATCTTCTGGCGCATCTCGCTGCCGCAACTCCGGCCGGCGCTCTCGGCGCTCGGCATCATCACCTTCACCCAGACGTGGAACTACTACTTCCAGGCGCGCGTGCTGCTCGGCAAGGAAACCTCGATGACCCTGCCGGTCGCCATGGACGTGCTGCGCGGATATCTCGGCTCGGGCAGCCTCTCGCTCGTGATGGCAGCCATGAGCATGTCCATCCTGCCCGTCGTGCTCCTTTTCCTCATCGCCCAGAAGTTCGTGATCGAAGGCATCACGATGAGCGGCATCAAGAACTGACAGGGACTGCTTTCATGTGGGACGACCTCGCCTCAATCGACACGCGCTTTCACTATTCCGGCGAGCGCACCCGCTACATCGCCTTTCCGCTCGGCGGCATCGGCTCGGGCGGCTTCTCGATCTCCGGCAGCGGTCGGCTGATCGACTGGTCGCTGCGGAACCGTCCGGCTCTGCAGAGCTTCAACGGCTACTCGCATTTCGCCATCAAGGCCGAGCGCGGCGGCGAGCTGGTCGATGCGCGCGTCCTCAACGGCCCCTATGACCTCAACCCTTCCGGCGCGCCGGGCATGCGCAAGATGTTCGACGGCTTCGGTCACGGCGCCAACCGCCAGACCATGGTCGGCGTGCCGCATTTCAAGAAGGTCGACTTCTACGGCCGCTTCCCCACCGCCGACCTCGTCTTCACCGACGAACGCTTCCCCGGCGGCGTGCGCATGACCGCCTTCTCGCCCTTCATCCCGCACGACGACCGAGACAGCTCGATGCCGACGGCGATGATCGAGTTCGAGATCGTCAACTCGACCGGCGATGAGCTGACCTACACGCTGGCCGGCACGCTCGGGAACTACGGCTCGAACAGCGGCAGGAACGAGTTCCGCACCGCCGATGGCATCAGCGCGATGCACCTTACCTCGGCCGATCCAGAGATCAGGGACGCCGACCGCGGCGACCTCACCATCGCCACCGATGCCGAAACCGTCGAGCACACCGACTACCACTTCCGCGGCCAGTGGTTCGACGACCTCGCCGTCTACTGGAAGGAGTTCGCGCGCCCCGGCCCGCTCCCGACGCGGCACTACGAGAAGCCGCGCACCAGGCACATGTACGCCCAGCCCGAGCACACGACGCTCGGCGCGAAGGTCACCGTGCCGGCGGGCGGCCGCAAGACGGTGCGCTTCGTCATCTCCTGGAGTTTTCCGAAGGGCGACATCTACTGGGCTCACCGCAGCAAGCCCGACGGCATTATCCCCGACAGGGCGACGCCGACCTGGACCAACTATTACTCGACCCAATGGGCAGACTCGCTGGTAACGGCCACCGATGCACTGAAGCGTTGGGACAGCCTCAAGCAACGCACCCTCGCCTTCCGCGATGGCCTCTTCGGCACCACCCTCCCCGCCGAGGTGAAGGACGCCGCGAGCTCCACCCTCGCCCTGCTCCGCACCGCGACGGTGATCCGTCTAGAGAACGGCGAGCTCTGGGCCTGGGAAGGCCAGCACACCAATGACGGCTCCTGCGAAGGCTCCTGCACCCATGTCTGGAACT
This sequence comes from Pseudomonadota bacterium, assembly GCA_023393475.1. Lineage (GTDB taxonomy): Bacteria > Pseudomonadota > Alphaproteobacteria > Rhizobiales > Devosiaceae > Devosia_A. Next base: position 23,651 of record JAEWLC010000036.1, on the reverse strand, counting down.
ACCAGCAGGCGCTCGCCCACCTGTTCCCGGCCATCGAGCGCACCCTGCGCGAGACCGAGTTCACCTACAACATGCTGCCCTCGGGCGGCCTGACCTTCCGCCAGAAGCTGCCGCTCGGCAATGGCTTCGACATCATCGGCCCCTGCGCCGACGGGCACTTCGGTGCCATCATCAAGACGTTCCGTGACTGGAAGCTGTCGGGCGATACCGAGTGGCTCGGGCGCTACTGGCCGCAGGTGAAGCGCGCCATCGAATATGCCTGGAGCCCCGAGAACCCCGACCGCTGGGACCCGGACCAGACCGGCATCCTCTCCGGCCGCCAGCACCAGACCCTCGACATGGAGCTGTTCGGGCCCAACTCGTGGCTCGGCTCGATGTATGTCGCCGCGCTCCTCGCCACCTCCGAGATGGCGGCCGCCCTCGGCGACACCGAGCTCAGCGAGAAGACGGCGCGCATGGGCAAGGCCGGCGCCGAGTACATCGACCGCGAGCTCTTCAACGGCCGCTGGTTTGTCCAGAAGATCGACCTCTCAGACAAGTCCGTGCTGACCCCGTTCGACACCGGCCGCGCCGCCGGCGTCCTCGCCGACAGCTTCATGGACGTCTACTGGTCCGACGAGTTCGGCGAGATCAAGTACCAGATGGGCGAGGGCTGCATCTCCGACCAGGTCCTCGGCCAGTGGCACGCCGAGGTCGCCGGCATCGGCCGCTTCCTCGACAAGCAGAAGCTCGAGACCGCGCTGCGCTCGGTCCGTGCCAACAACTTCCGCCCCACGCTGGCGGATCACTTCAATCCCTGCCGCAACTACGCCTTCGAGGACGAGGGCGGGCTCTTGATCGCCACCTATCCCGAGGGCGTGCGCCAGCCGATGGTCGCCGCCCCCTATGCCGAGGAGGTCTGGACCGGCGTCGAGTACATGTCCGCCTCGCACATGATCATGCACGGCCTCGTCGAGGAGGGCCTCGACGTCGTCCGCGCCGCCCGCGACCGCCACGACGGCTCGGCCCGCAACCCGTGGAACGACATCGAATGCGGTTCCTACTACGCCCGCTCGATGTCCGCCTGGCAGCTGGTCAACGCCTTCTCCGGCCTCGAGGCAGATTTCGTTGCGGGCACCATCAACTTCGCCCCGAAGGCGACGGGCGACTACCGCCTGTTCTGGTCCGCCGGCACCGCCTTCGGTACCCTTACCCGGACCGGCACCGACATCCGGATCGAGCTTTTGGGCGGCGCGCTGAAAGCCGGCCAGAAGTTCACGGTCGATGGCCGCACAATCGCCGCCCCGTCACCCGTCGTTACCCCCGACTTCCAGTAGAGTCATGGCCGAGATCCAGCTCAAATCGGTGACCAAGAGCTTCCAGGCGCTGGAGGTAATCCACGGTATCGACCTCACCATCCGCGACGGCTCCTTTACCGTCTTCGTCGGCCCCTCGGGCTGCGGAAAGTCGACGCTTCTGCGCATGATGGCCGGGCTCGAGGAGGTCACCAGCGGCGAGGTGCAAATCGACGGCACCCGCTGCGACCACCTCCTGCCCTCGGCCCGCGGCATGGCCATGGTGTTCCAGTCCTACGCGCTCTATCCCCATATGAGCGTCGAGCAGAACCTGAAATTCGGACTTGAAAATCAACGACTTGCCAAGCCCGAGATCGCCGCGCGGGTGAAGAAGGCTGCCGATATCCTGCAGATCGGGCATCTGCTCAACCGCCGTCCCAACCAGCTCTCCGGCGGCCAGAGCCAGCGCGTCGCCATCGGCCGCGCCATCGTCAAGGAACCCAAGGCCTTCCTCTTCGACGAACCCCTCTCCAACCTCGACGCGGAACTGCGCATCAAGATGCGTGGCGAGCTCATCTCGCTCCATAAACGGCTAGGTTCCACAATGGTTTATGTCACCCACGACCAGGTCGAGGCGATGACCATGGCCGACCAGATCGTGGTGCTCAACGACGGCCGCGTCGAGCAGGTCGGCTCGCCCATCGAGCTCTACGCCCGCCCGCGCAACCGCTTCGTTGCCGGCTTCCTTGGCGCCCCGCCGATGAACTTCCTCGCCGGCACCGTCCGCGACGGCGCGGTGGCGCTCGAAGACACGACGATCCCGCTTCCCGGCCGAGTTATCCCCCTCGCCGACGGCGCGCCTATAATGGTCGGCATCCGTCCCGAACATGCAGAACTCGGCAGCGGTCCGCTCCGCGTCACCGTCGGAACGACCGAAGTGCTGGGCTCGGAAACCATCGTCCACGGCCTGACGGCCGGCGGCGCGCCCTTCACCGTCGCGCTGCGCGGAATCTCGGCTATCCAGTCCGGCGACACGATCGCTGTCGGCCTCCCGCCCGCCTTCGTGCACCTGTTCGACGAGACCGGCACAACGGTCGGCGCCACCGAGGACTGGCGGAGCGCCTATCTAAGCAGTTGAAATAATCGTATTATTCAGCCGCGCCCGCGCCGCTCATCGACACCTCCGGCTGCAGGTCCTCGCGATAGGGCTTGGCCGTGGGCGGCAGTTCCTTGCGCGCCACCACGTCCTCGCCCCGCAACTGGCGCAGCCAGATCGGGATCATCTCGCGATAGCCGGCGAGGATGGACGGGGTCGGCGGCGGCAGGTCGTGCTTGATCGTCTCGTGCAGCCGCTTCAGCGCGTGATACGGCACCACTGGGAACATGTGATGTTCGACGTGGTAGTTCATGTCGAGATAGAGGAAGCGGCTAACCGGATTCATCAACACAGTCCGCGTGTTGAGCCGGTGGTCGGTGACATCCTCGGCCAGCGCGCCGTGCTGCAGCAGCCCGACCATCACCATGTGCCAGCAGCCATACATGCGCGGCAACCCGATCAGCATGAACGGCAGGATCGACTGCATGGCGATCGCCGTTGCCGCCGTGCCGAGGTAGATCACCACCCACACCCGCGCCACGCGCACCGCCTTGGGCCAGTCGCCCTTGGGGATGAAGCTCTTTTCCGCCTCGCTCAGATTGCCGGCGGCGTTCCGCACCATGTCGTTCATGGCGTACCAGACGTCGATGATGCCGAATACGTTGAGCAGCACCCTGAACAGTACCGGCGGCCGCATCACCGCGATCTCGACGTCGCGGCCGACGATGATGGTGTCGGAGTGGTGCCGGGCGTGGCTCCACTTCCAGGTGATCGGGTTCCGCATCACCATGAAGCAGGCGATCTGGTAGATCACCCGGTTCATCCACGGCGTCTTGAACGCCGTGCCATGCCCACATTCATGCCAGCGGCTGTCGCTGGCCGACCCATAGAGCACGCCATAGACGAGGAAGAACGGCACGCACCACCAGGTGCCCCAGAAGATGACGCCCCCGGCACCCGTCACGAGCAGCAGGCCGAGCCAGATCAGGCTGTCTCGGATGGCCGGCCCATCCGAGCGCTGCATCAGCTCCTTCATCAGCGCCCGCGGCACCTCGGTGTGGTACCACTCGGCCGCGGCAAGCCCGCGCTCGACGGCGCGCTGCGCCTCGGGCCCGACGATGCTGTAGTCGCGCTTCGGTATGCCTGTGCGGGTCATCAGGTGTAGCGATCCCCCCGGTCGTTACGGCCAAATTCAGTCCCGCAGTAGAAAGCGGAACGCCGCCGCCGTCCAGCCTCGGGCACTGATACCTTAGCCGCGCCCCGTCGCCTCCGTCATCGATCGGACGCTGCCCGGCCGCACCGGCACGCCCCGATGCGACGAGGCAATGGCGGCAAAAGCCAGCTCGAGGCTCCGGAGGTTGTCGCGCGCATTGTGAAGCGGCGGCTCGCCAGTCTCCACCGCGCTGAGCAATGCGCCCATGGCGCCCGCAAAACCGTCGTTGAACCACGTCCCCGCCAGCACCGGACGCGAAAACCCTGAGGCATCGGTGAAGGTCACCTGTTGCTGCCCGAGGTCCGGACCGATGCTCTCGAGCGTCCCCGCACTCCCCGTGATGACGGTGCGGTCCCGCGGTCCATGCCGCGTCGCCCCGTCGAACTGCAGCGCGGCCTGTCCCCCCGGAAACGCCACCAGCGCCTGCGCCAGCATCGCCGGCCGCGGCGTCTGCCCGGGCGCACGGGTCGTGGTGGCATGGACCGAACTCGCCTCCCCACCGATGAGGCTCGCGAGGAAGTCGAACCAGTGGATGGCGAAGTCGTAGAGGATCAGGTCGTCGACCTCATCATGCTGCGTGCCCGCGACCCACGAATGGTCCCAGTGGATGCCGAGGTTGACCGACTGGACCTCGCCCACGAGCCCCGCCCGCACCGCCTCGCGCATGAAGCTCAGATGCGGCGCCCAGCGCCCCTGCTGGTTCACCGCCAGCATGAGCCCCCGGGCCTCGGCCACGTCCACCAGCCGTTCGCCGACCGCGAGGTCGAGCACGAAGGGTTTTTGCGACAGCACGTGCTTGCCCGCGTCGAGCGCCGCCTCGATCAGCGCCGCCCGCTGCTCGGGATGCGTGGTGATATCGACCACTGCGATATCAGGTCGCGCCATCGTCCCCAGAACATCGTCGGTCGCCTCAGCCGCCGGAAAGAACGCGTCGCGCCGCGCCACCGCATGGGCGAGCGTCCGGCTGGCAATCACCTTCACGTCGAACCCGGCGGCCCGATAGGCATCGAGGTGTGCCGACGAAATCCCGCCCGCCCCGATCAGCGCGATGGGATGGTCCCGGCGTACCGGCATCGGCGGCAGGTAGTCGACCTCGGGCGGCGCGACCTCTGCAGCCACCTTCGACGCCAGCGCGTGCGCCTCCTCGCTCATGGCAGCAGCGGCTCGGTGCGCTTCGACCGAGCCGAGGCGAGCGCCGTGTCGATCATGCGCTGTCCGACGAGGCAGAGCTCAGGCGACAGCGGTCCCTCGGCCGGCAGGTCGTTGCGGATTCTGTCGACCATGTAGTCGATAGCCCCGCGCCGCCCCGGCCGCGGCTCGTCGACCGCGACCTCCTCCGGCGTCCCGCCCCGCAGCTGCAGGGTGACGTGGCTGTCGTAGTCATAGCTCGAAATCGCCCCCGTCGTGCCGACGAGGATGAAGCCGCATTTGGGGATCGGCTGCTGCGTCCACGGGTCGGAAATCGTGCCCCAGCGCGTTTCGAACTTCGACAGCCCCTGCGCGTAGCGGGCCACGGTGATCGAATGCTGGTCGACCTCGATGCCGGGCGTTTCGTCGATGACCGCGGTGATCTCGACGGGTTCGGCCCCGCCCTGGAACCATGTGCCGAGCGTCGTGCCGTAACCAAGATAATCGATCAGGCTGCCGCCGCCCGAGGCCTGCTTGTAGAACCAGCTGCCCGGCTTCTGCCGTTCGACCTCGGCGTCGGTGACCTCCACCTTGTCGGCGAGGTGATAGAGCGGGCCGCGGTTACCGTCGTAGTAATGCACCTCGATGAGGTCGCCGATCCGTCCCTCGTCGAGCAGGCGCTTGGCGGTATTGTGGCTGCGATACCAGGCGAGCGGCCAGTTGATGGCGAGCTTCTGGCCGGGCCTCATCGCCGCGATCATGCGCCGCGCGTGGGCAACTGACGATGCGAAGGGCTTCTCGACGAGGATATGTGCACCGGTCGGCGCAATGGCTTCGACATATGACGCGTGCTCGGCTGGGGCCGAGCAGAGGATCGCGAGGTCGGGCCGCACGGCGTCTAGGCATCTTCCGAGATCGGTGAAGACCCGGTCGGGCCCGATGCCGAACTGCGCGATCGCGCGCTCCATCCGCTTCGGATCCGGATCGAAGATCGCGGCGATCTCGGTCTCGGGATGGCCGTCGACCTCACGCAGCAGGTCTCCCATATGCATGTGGTCGAAATTGATGCCGGCGACGCGCAGCTTGGCCATGGTTCCCCCTCCCAGGAGAAGCCATCTCAGTCGATGCCAGCCACGGTTGCAATGGTCCTTGTGTCGGACGGAAGCGCCGCCGGAGCGAGGATCAGAAGGCGTTCTTGCGCTGGGTCACCAGCGAGAGCGGCGTCAGCAGCACGATCTTCAGGTCGAGCCAGAGCGACCAGTTCTCGATGTAGTAGAGATCGTGGTCGACGCGCTGCATGATCTTGTCGACGGTGTCGGTCTCGCCCCGCCAGCCGTTGATCTGGGCCCAACCGGTCATTCCCGGCTTCACCCGATGGCGGGCGAAATACCCGTCCACCGCCTCGTGGTAGAGCTGGTTCGCGGCCTTGGCGGCCAGCGCATGCGGCCGCGGCCCGACGATCGACAGCTCCCCCGCCAGCACGTTGAACAGTTGCGGCAGCTCATCGATCGAGGTCTTGCGGATGAACCTTCCGACCCTCGTCACGCGCGGATCGTCCTTGGTGACGAGCTTGCTGGCATTGGCGTCCAGCATGTCCGTCCGCATCGAACGGAACTTCCAGATCTCGACCAGCTGGTTGTTGAAGCCATGGCGCTTCTGCCGGAAGAACACCGGGCCCTTGCTCTCGAGCTTGATGGCGATGGCGGTGCCGATCATGATCGGCGAGAGGACGATCAGCGCGGTGAGCGCCACCACCTTGTCGAACAGCCACTTGAACACCCGGTCCCAGTCCGAAATCGGCCGGTCGGCCATGTCGAACACCGGAATGCCGCCGACATAGCTGTAGGCCTTGCGGGTGAATTTCAGCTTGCTCATGTGGGCCGAGAGCCTGATGTCGACCGGCAGCACCCAGAGCTGGCGCAGCATGTCGAGCACACGGTGCTCGGCGAACAGTGGCATCGACACGACCACGAGGTCGACACGGGTCCGGCGCGCGAACTCGATCAGGTCGGCGACCCGCCCGAGCTTGGCGACGCTCGCCACCGAGTCCGGTGAGCGCTGGTCGCTGCGGTCGTCGAACAGCCCGATGAGGTGGATGTCGTCCTTCTCCCGATCCATCAGCGCGATGAGTTCTTCGGCATCCTTGCCGCCACCGACGATGACGGTCCGGCGCCGGAAGCGGCCGGCAATGCTCGCGTGGACGACCAGCAGGTGTAGCGCTGCCCGCCAAGCCACCAGCACCAGCAGCCCCGAGGCCCAGAACACGCCGATGAAAGTCCGCGACAGCGCCTCGCCGCGATCGAACAGCAGCAGCATGCCGGCGAACACCGCGAAGGCGATGAACCAGGCCAGCGCCGGCTTCCAGATCTGGTTCCTGAGGCGATAGGCGGCGACCTTGTGCAGGCCGAGCGCCGTGGTGACCGCCTCGGTGACGGCGACGATGCCCAGCGTCGCGAGCACCGTGAGCAATGTGTCACCGCCGTTGAGGCCGAAGACATAGAGGCCGGTGATCACCAGCAGCAGCGTTTCCACGGCCTGCGCGAGGCCCACGACGACTGTTTCGGAATAGACCCGATCGTAGGGCTGGTCGGCCACCGCTGCCGCGAGATCGCTCAGCTGGGTGGGCGCATGCGCCCCTGCCGGCTGGGCGACGTACTCGAGTACGGCCTGTTTGGGATCGAGATGAAACATGCCGGGGGCCTACCTGATTCAGCTCACGCTAGGCGAGGCTGGTGAACAGGGTGTTGAAGCCGCCGATCACTTTTCCGCCCGACCCCATCTACCGACGACTACTGCGTACTCCGCTCCACCCGCCCCTCAGGCGCAGCGGGGCCGATGGCAATTGCCACGGCCCCACCATCACGCCAATTGCCCGGAGATCAGTTGTCCCGGCCGGCCTCGAACAGGAACCAGGCGCGGCGTTCGGCCTCGTCGATCCACACCTCGATGAGGCTGGTCGTGGCGAAGTCGTCGTATTCCTCGGCCGTTGCATGGGCGGCGCGGAGCAGCGCGGCGAACTTGCGGTTGTCCTCGGCGAGTTCAGCCAGCATGTCGGCCGGCGTGACGAAGTCGGCGTCGTTGTCCGGTATCCGCTGCAGCCGGCTGATCTGGCCGATCGAGTGCAGCGTCGGGCCACCGACCTTCCGGGCCCGCTCGGCGATATCGTCGGTGATGGCGAAGATCTGGTCCGCTTGCTCGTCGAGCATCAGGTGATAGTCGCGGAAGTGCGGCCCCGACATGTGCCAGTGGAAGTTCTTGGTCTTGAGATAGAGTGCGAAGGTGTCGGCAAGGAGCGCGGTCAGCGCCGCAGCGATATCGCGGCTGGCATTCTGGCCAAGAGCAGTGGGGGTGCGAATGGCGGCAGTCCTGAGGTTGAGCTCGTTCATCGTGGTCTCCTGTGGTGAAGGGTTCAGACGGGATCGATCGGATTGCTGCGGGTGACCAGCAGTGGATCGATTTCGGTAAAGGGGAACTGCGGCAGGTCGGGCTCGGCCATGCCGAAGGTCGCGGCGAGCACCTCCCGCGAGAAGCTGCCGACGAGGGTGCGGAAGCCGACGTCGCCGGGGTTGGCGCGATCGAAAAAGATCAGGAAGTGCGTCGTGCCCGTCCCGATATTCTCGATGTGGTGCGGATAGGCCGGCGGGATGAAATAGACGTCGCCCGGCGCCAGTTCATAAGTATCCCGGCTGCCGTCCGGATCGAGGATGGTCATCCGCGCGTGGCCCTCGATCACATAGCCCATCTCGGCCGTTTCGGGGTGCCAGTGCGGCTCGCGCATGCCCTGGTCGGAGATGCGGACCGAGTACATCGCGATGTTGTCGAGCACTGGCCAGAGGTTGGCCCTGCTCAACTTCGCTGAACCGGCCGGACCATCGATCTCCGGCAGGGCGGCTTCGATGCTGAACTTCATCGGATCGACATGCAGGGCCTGGTTCTCGATTGGGGTCGGGCCGGGCAAGGCCACGATCTCTGGCTCGAACGGCAATGCCGCGATCTGCCCGAAGGCGGCAAACGCCTCGGCCGGAGCATCGTAGGTGTTGCCGAGCACTGCCGGCGTCATTGCGCCGAAGCTGGCCGAGAGGCCGAAATCCTCGGGATGCTCATGGGAGAAGGCGAGGATGAACTCGGCTTCGTCCTCGCCGAGGTTCTGGATCGCGTGGAGGCTCCCCGAAGGAGCAAGGAACATGTCGCCGGCGCGCACCACGAAGCTGTCGCGGGTCGAGTGGTTGCCGGCGATCGTCACCATCGCCTCGCCACGGACGGCGTAGCCGAGTTCATGCGCATTGGCGTGCCAATGGGGTTCGCGCAGGCCGCCCTTCTCGAGCAGCAGGCGGCGGATCGACAGGCGTTTCAGCAGCTTGAAGTTGAGCGCGTCGACATGGGCTATCGAGCCGAGCGGGCCGGCAAAGCGCGGCTTCTGGCCGGTGAGCGAAACGACGTGTCTCGAAGGGTTGTCCATTTGCTGTCTCCCAGGTTCCGGTGTGGATGCCCAGAACATGAGCCGCCGGGAGAAAGCCTTGAATCCTATGCTCGGATAGCCGCGTCATACGTGAGTATGAGCGCAACCAACCTTCGCGCGATATCGATGGACGGCGCTCCGCTCTAGCTCTCCTGAGGCGGCCCGCATGGGGCCGGAAGGGAGGCGCGGAATGGGCTATGCACCAGCAATCACCGGTCGGCAGTCGCCACTGGCGCCGGATTATCCGGCGGCAGTTCCGGGGCTGATGGCCTTCGTCGCCGGCTATGTCGATGTCACGACTTTTCTCGCGTTCAACGGGCTGTTCGTCGCCCAGGCGACCGGCAGCCTCGTCGTGGCCGGGGCGGCGCTGGAAACCGGTCCCATTACCTTCGTCAAGGTCGCCGCGATCCCGGTATTCTTCCTCGCGGGTATCGCGACCACTACCCTCGTGCGCGGCTTTGGCCCCGACAAGTCGCGAGCCCTCGCCGCGGCATTGCTCGGCGAGGCCCTGATCATCGGCGGCATGGTGCTCGCTGCACTGCTGTCGCGGGACATAACGCCCGCCCCGTTGCTCGGGCTGGCGGCGATGGGGGTGCAGAGCGCCCTGGCGCGGCTCCTGCTCACGGGCTACGGCTCGACCAACGTGATGACCTCCAACATCACCCAGTTCTCCATCGACCTCGAGACCGCGATTGCCGGCTATTTTCGCGGCACTCCCGCCCCCGAAGCGTGGCGCAGCGCCGAGCGGGTCGGCGCGATCCTCGGTTCCTTCGCGCTTGGTGTCATTGCCGGCGGCATCGGCTACCGCATCCTCGGCATGAACGGCCTGCTGCTGATGGTGTCGACGCTATGCGCCCTGGCCGCCTGGATCGCGGCCGACGGTAGACGCTTGAACCGGCTTGGCAAAGGCGGTCAGAATGCTTGAACGGGCGCCCCGGGACGAGCGGCGGGATCCCTTGGTCATGCCGGATAAGTTGGAAGGGGGAACCGACATCCTGCCATTCTCGCCAGCACTCGCCGCCGGGCTCGCCCTTGCGATCTTCCTCGCCGATACGTTCACGCCCATCGATGTGGCCATCGCCGTGCTCTACGTCGGCGTCGTGCTGCTCTCGCTGAATTTCGCCAGCCCGCGACAGCTGCTGCTGATCGGAGCCGCCTGCGCTCTCCTGACCGTGCTGGGATTCCTCCTCTCGCACGGTCTCGATGCGCCGCCGGGGCCACTGGCGCGCGGAGCGGTGAGCCTCGTTGCCATCGCCATCACCACCGGTCTGGCGGTGCGCGTGAAGTCCGGCATCGAAGTCTTGAGCGAACGGGAGCGGCGCTACCGCAACATCTTTCTCGCCAGCGGCGTCGCCATCCTCGAGATGGACTTCTCCCGCATCAAGGCGAGCCTCGTCGCCGGCACGACGCTATCGGTTCGCGCCGCCCTGTCCCTGATGCGCGTCACCAATGCCAATGCCACGACAATGAAGATGTTCGGCGCCCGCGATCTCGCCGACTACCGCGCCGCCCTGCCCCGCCTCGTGCCGCTCGAGATGGAACCGGCGCTCACCGAGATGCTCGCCGCCATTGCGCGGGGCGAGCGCTACTTCGAAGCCGAAACCGTGATGGACACCATCGAAGGCAGGCGGCTCGACGTGCTGACCACCGTGGCCGTGCCCGCCGACCGGCCGCAGCTCGACCAGGTGCTGGTAAGCGTCGTCGATGTCACGCAGAGCCGCGAGGCGGCGCGACGGCTCAACGAGACGCGCGACGAACTCAACCGCATCAGCCGGGTCGCGACGATGGGCGAACTGATCGCCTCGATCGCCCACGAAGTGAACCAGCCGCTCGCGGCAATCGTCACCAACGGCCAGGCCGGGCTGCGCTGGCTGGCCCGCGCCGAGCCGGATATCCCCGAGGGCAGGTCAGCCCTGACCCGTATCGTCGCCGATGCCGAGCGCGCCAGCGACGTGATCAGGCGTCTCCGCGCCCTCTCCACCCGTGGGGTGTCGCAACAGGTACCCATCGACCTCAATGCCGTTGCCGCCGACGCGCTCGAGCTCGTGCGGCCCGAACTGCGGGAACAGCAGGTCGCGGTGGCGGTCGAACTGCAGCCGGACTTGCCGCGCGTTGTCGGCGACCCTGTTCAGCTGCAGCAGGTGGTAATCAACCTGGCGGTCAATGCCGTGCAGGCCATGGGCAAGACCGAGCCGCAGGCGCGCCGCCTTGCCCTCGTGACCGGGATCGAGGACGGTGGCGTCACGCTGCGGCTAAGCGACAGCGGTCCGGGGCTGGCGCCGGGCGAGGAAGAGCAGGCATTCGCCGCCTTCTACAGCACCAAGGCGGAGGGCATGGGCATGGGACTGTCGATCTGCCGTTCGATCGTCGAGGCGCATGGCGGCCGGATCTTCGCGGGCGCCGCGGAGGGCGGAGGCGCAGCCTTCACGATGGTTCTGCCGGCGATGGAGTCGCAATAATGGACAGCCCGCTGGTCTATATCGTCGACGACGACGCCTCGGTGCGCGAGGCGCTCGACAGCCTCTTCCGCTCGGTCGGCATGCGGGTCGAGGCCTATGACTCGCCGGCGGCCTTCATGGCGCGAAAACCGATCGATGCCGAATGCTGCCTCATCCTCGATGTGCGCCTGCCCGGCATCGGCGGGCTGGACTTCCAGGGCCAGCTCAATGCCGCCGGCTCGCACATCCCGATCGTCTTCATGACCGGGCACGGCGACGTACCGATGTCGGTCCGGGCGATGAAGGCGGGCGCCACCGACTTCCTGATGAAGCCGTTCCGCGACCAGGACATGCTCGACGCGGTGACGGCGGCCCTGGCCGGAAGCCGCAGGCAGAGGGCCCTGGACCAGCAGCAGAGCGAACTGCAATCCCGCTTCGGGACGCTGACGCCGCGCGAGCGCGAAGTCATGGCGCTGGTGACGCGCGGCCTCATGAACAAGCAGGTGGCGGGCGAGCTGGGTCTCAGCGAAATCACGGTGAAGATCCACCGCGGCCATGTGATGACCAAGATGGCGGCGAAGACGCTGGCCGACCTGGTGCGGATGCAGCAAAGCCTCACCGAAGGCTGAAGCCCCACCACCGATCTGCACATCGGCGGAGATATCGACCTCACGTACCCGTCGTGACCTAATGACGTTGCTTGGTCGCCGATTCGACCAACTGTATTGGCTCGGAGCTTTTCGGCGGCAGTGCTGTCGGGGCGGCATTGGGCGGCCCCTGCGTCAACATGGGTGAATCCAGATGACCACGACCGACGTGACGACGAAGGGAGCATCTGCCTCCCTGGTCAATACCCGCACTGTCGCCCGGTTGGGCCTGATCGTGTTTGCACTCTTTCCCACCCTGTGGGGCTTTCTGGGCCTGCTCAACGACGCGACCGACTTCAACGACACCGTCGCCAATGCGGTGAAGCCCATGATCGAGATGACCAGTACTTACGGCAATCCGCTGCAGCAGGCGCGCGCCATCACCGCGCCCTGGGCGGCGCCGCTCGGCCTCGTCGCCATCATGACCGTCGAGACGCTGGCCGGAATCTGCGGTCTGATCGGGCTCGCGCTGATGGTGCGAAACGTGTTCGGCACCACGGCCAAGTTCGATCACGGCAAGGCCTGGATGATGCTGGGGTGCTTGTTCGCCGTGCTGATCTGGGGCGTAGGCTTCATGGTCATTGCCGGCGACTACTTCCTGTCCTGGGAGGCCAAGACCATGCCGCTCTCCAACCAGCTCGGCGGCATGATCTACTTTCTGCCCAACGCGCTCGGCCTCTTGTTCGCGGCGCTCCATCGCGAGTCGCCCGCGACCTGACGAAGCTCACCCGGCCGGCCCGGCGGACTCCGACACGCCGGGCTTGCGCGCAACTTGCCCGTTTTTGTTCGTCGATCTTCAGTTTTGCTGGCTATGCTCAGTGCATAGAGACCTACGCGCACCGCCCTTGCACACGAAAGTCTACAAGAGAGGCCTCGAATGCTTGCTGCCCGCCTGTTGGCCATTGCGGCCGGCGCCGCCTTGATGGTTGCCGTCACCGAAGCGTCCTCACAGACGCATTTCTACACTGTCGACCAGGCGGTGATTACCGATGGCGCCCCCGGATCGCTCATCCACAATGAGAAGATCGATGTCTCGCCCTATGGCGGCAGCAAGTACCGCATCCTCTACCGCTCGGTGGGGCTCGAGGGCGAGCCGATCGCCGTGTCGGGCATGGTCTTCGTGCCGGGTGGCGATGAGCCGGCGGGCGGCTGGCCGATCGTCGCCTGGGGACACCCGACCAGCGGCCTCGTGCCGAAATGCGCCCCCTCCGTTGCCGGCTTCGGTACCGACCAGGTGCAGGGCCTCGAGCATCTGATGCAGCAGGGCTACGTCGTCACCGCCACCGACTATCCCGGCCTCGGCGTGCCCGGCCCGCACCCCTATCTCATCGGCGAGAGCGAAGGCCGTGCCGTCCTCGACTCGATCCGCGCCGCGCGCGAACTGATGGGCGGCCAGTCGCCCTATGCCGCGCTCTGGGGGCATTCGCAGGGCGGCCAGGCCGTCCTCTTCGCCGGCCGGCTTGCGCCGGCCTACGCGCCCGACCTCAGGCTCCTCGGCGTCGGCGCGGCGGCACCCGCGACCTATCTCGCGCAATTGCTGCGCGACGACATCGACACTTATGGCGGCAAGAACCTACTCGCCATGACGCTCTACTCGTGGAACGAGGTTTTCGACGCCCCGATGGCCCAGGTGGTCGAGCCGCAGGCCATACCGGTCGTCAACGCCCTCGCACAGGTCTGCCTCGAGACCATCGAGGACCTGCCGGCGCGCTACATCGACGGGCAGGATCTGATGAAGGGGTTCCTCTCGGTCGACAACATCACGTCGCTCGAGCCGTGGAAGAAGCTGATGGCCGAGAACACCATCGGCCCGCTGCAGAAGGGCATGCCGGTACTGCTGCTGCAGGGCGACGCGGACCAGACAGTCCCCGAACCGGTCACCACCAGCTATTTCCACGCGAGCTGCAAGGCGGGCACCGACATCGCCATGGAGGTGCTGCCCGGCGTCAGCCACATGACCGCCGCCCGCGCTGGCGCCCCGCACTTCATCAAGTGGCTGGATGCCTTGGCATCCGGCAGGACTGTCGCCAGCAATTGCCCGTGACACGAGCAGTAGCCGGCCAGCATTGAGGCGCGTGCCCCTACCCCATCATGCGAGCATCTAGGCTCGCCATGATCCAGAGGCTTCCGCCCACCATCAGCAGCACAAGCAATCCCGTGAACAGGATCAGCTGCAGGTCCTCGCGCTTCTGCCGCGTCAGGTCGATGTGGAGAAAGAAGCGGAACTGCACGGCGATCTGGATCAGCGCCAGCCCGCCAATGGCCGCGAACAGCGCCCCGCCCGACAGCACCCTGAACACCGCGAGCCCGAACGCCACCGCCGTCAGCGCCACGGCGAGGGCGAGGCCCCACACATAGGCCCGGCGCTCGCGGTCCGCGTCGCTCGCCGGCTGGGCCACGCCCCGTGCCGCCCGATCCCCTTCCCATGCCCCGCTCATGACGCCGCCGCCGGAAGATAGACGACGGTGAAGATCACGATCCACACGAGGTCGAGGAAGTGCCAGAACAGCCCCAGCCGCAGCAGGCGCGAGCGCACCTGCCGGCTCGGCCCGAATACCCTGAGCTGCACCAGCATCACCACCAGCCACAGGCAGCCGACGAGCACGTGCAGCCCGTGCGTCGACAGCAGCACGAAGAAGCTCGAGAGGAACCCGCTCGTCTGCGCCGTCGCCCCCTTTTCGACCAGCCCGGCGAACTCGCGCAGTTCAAGTCCGATGAAGCCGAGCCCAAGCGCCAATGTTACCGCCAGCCACAGCCCGATTGCCCGGCTGCGACCTTCCTTCAGCGCCACCGCCGCCATGCCGAAGGTGAAGCTCGAAGCCAGCAGCACCATCGTCTCGATGAAGGCGTTGGTGATGTCGAACAGTTCGGCCGCCGTTGGCCCGCCCGCGCTGCGCCCCACCATGGTCGCGTAGGTCGCGAACAGCAGCGCGAAGACGATCGCGTCGCTCATCAGGAAGGTCCAGAAGCCGAAGACGGTAACTTCCGTGTGCCGGGCATCGTTCGGGTCGGCATGGGCGAGGTTGATGCCCGGATGCTGCGTCGCGAGATCGCTCATGTCGTTGCTCCCCGCCGGGCCAGCACCGCCGCCCGCCACCGCCGCTCGATCTCCGCAACGTCCGTTGCCGGGATCACCCGCGTCGTCTCGATGGCAAAGCTGCGCGCGATGATGGTGCCGGTCACCGCCAGCAGGCCGGCTACCGCCAGCCACCAGATGTGCCACACCACCGCAAAGCCGAGGACGAAGGCCGCGGCCCCGAGCGCCAGGCCGGTCACGCTGTTGCGTGGCACCTCGATATCTTTGTAGCGCCCGAGGCCCCCATAGGCCGTGCCGTTGTCCTTCATCTCGCGAAACGCATCGAGCGCGCTCACCACCGGCTGCACCGCGAAGTTGTATTCAGGCGGCGGCGACGAGGTGGCCCATTCCAGCGTCTGCGCATCCCAGGGATCGCCCGCGAAATCCTCCGTCTGCTTCCTGTTCCGGATCGACACCACGAGCTGCACAATCTGGCACGCGATCCCCGCCAGCACCGCCAGCGCGCCGATGGCCGCGACGACGAAATACCCTTGCCACTCCGGCTGGTCGTAATAGGTCATCCGCCGCACCGCGCCCATGAAGCCGAGCACGTAGAGCGGCATGAAGGCGAGGTAGAAACCCAAAACCCAGAGCCAGAAGGCCCGCCGTCCCCACTTCTCGTCGAGCCGGAACCCGGTCGCCTTTGGGAACCAGAAGGCGTAGCCCGCAAACAACCCGAACAGCATGCCGGGGATCAGCATGTTGTGGAAATGCGCGATCAGGAACAGCGTGTTGTGGAACACGTAGTCGAGCGGCGGGATCGAGAGGATCACCCCGGTCATCCCCCCGATGACGAAGGTCAGGATGAAGGCGATCGACCACAGCATCGGCGTTTCGAACCGGATGCGGCCGCGGAACATGGTGAGGATCCAGTCGTACACCTTCACCCCGGTCGGCACCGCGATCACCATGGTCATGATGCCGAAGAACGCGTTGACGTTTGCATCGGCGCCCATGGTGAAGAAGTGGTGCAGCCACACCGTGAAGCTCAGCACCGCGATGCACATGGTGGCGTAGACCAGCACCATGTAGCCGAAGAGCCGCTTCTGCGCGAAGGCCGGGATCACCGTCGAGAAGATGCCGAAGGCGGGCAGGATCAGGATGTAGACCTCGGGATGGCCGAATATCCAGAAGAGGTTGGCGTAGTTCATGACGTTGCCGCCGCCGTCATTGGTGAAGAAGTGGGTGCCCAGATAGCGGTCGAGCCCCAGTAATCCCCCGGCGACGGTCAGCCCCGGAACGGCGAAGACGACGAGCAGGCTCGCGCAGAGCGCAGTCCAGCAGAACAGCGGCATCTGCATCAGCCCCATCCCCGGCGCCCGCATCTTGTAGATGGTGACGATGAAGTTGATGCCGCTGAGCGTCGTGCCGGTCCCCGCGATCAGCAGAGCCATGATCCAGTAGTCGACGCCCACCGTCGGGCTGAAGCTCAGCTCCGTATAGGGGGGATACCCGGTCCAGCCGCCGGTCGAGAACACCCCGATCACCAGCGAAGCCATCACCAGCGCCGCCCCTGCTGCCGTCAGCCACAGGCTGATCGCATTGAGCAGCGGAAAGGCGACGTCGCGCGCCCCGAGCTGCAGCGGCACGACATAGTTCATGATGCCGAACAGGAACGGCATGCCCATGAAGAAGATCATGATCGTGCCGTGCGAGGAGAAGATCTGCTGGAAATGGTCGGGCGTCAGGTAGCCGGCCGCGTCCATCGCCATCGCCTGCTGCGCCCGCATCATCAGCGCATCGACGAAACCGCGCAGCAGCATCACCATGGCGAGGATGACGTACATCATCCCGATCTTCTTGTGGTCGGTCGATGTCAGCCACTCGTGCCAGAGGTAGCCGAAGGCCTTGAGCCTCCAGACCACCGCCAGCACCGCCAGCCCGCCGACGACGATCACCCCGGCCCCGCCGGCCGCAATCGGGCTGTAGAAGGGCAGCGCATCGAGCGTCAGCTTGCCGAAAACGAGGTCCCAGTTCATGGCGCGTGCCCCTCATGCGTCATGGCCGTCGCGGCGTGCGGCATCGAGCCGTGTGAGGCGATGATGGCCTGGAAGAGCTTCGGCGCCACGCTCGCGTAGAGCTTCACCGGCCCGGCGATGGTCGGCTGCGCCAGCGTCTCGAAGCCGGCCTCGTCGAGCGCCGCTCCGCCCGCGCGCGCCGCGGCGATGAACTGCTCGTACCCGCTTGCATCCACCGCATCGGCGACAAAGGTCTGGGCGGAGAACCCGTCGCCGCTGAACATGGTGTTGCGGCCGTCATAGCTGCCGGCCCGGTCGGCAAGGAGATTGAGCCGCGTCTCCATCCCCGCCATGGCGTAGATCTGCCCGCCCAGCGCCGGGATCGACAGCAAGTTCATCACCGTGTCCGACGTGATCTCGAGCGTCAGCGGCCGCCCCACCGGAAACACCAGCCGGTTGACCGCCGCAATCCCCTCCTCGGGATAGATGAACAACCACTGCCAATCGAGCGCTACCGCCTGCACCACAATCGGAGGCTCGGCCGCGACGATCGGCCTGTAGGGATCGAGCGCGTGCGTCCGGCCCCAGACCACGAACCACAGCATGATCACGATCAGCACCGGCATGAACCAGATGGCGCCCTCGATGACCCTCGAGCCCGCCCAGTCGGGTGTGTACCTCGCACCGCTGTTGCCGGCGCGATACCGCCAGAGGATCAGTCCCGTGAGCACGAATACCGGCACGATGACGATCAGCATCAGGCCGACCGCATCGAAGAACAGATCCTTCGTCACCGCCGAAACCGGCCCTGCAGGATCGAGCATCGTGTCTTTGAACATCGCTACTCCCGCCGGACGGAATCGGCGTTGCCAATACTGACGATAGTGCCCGGTTGCGGCGCCGGCGCCACACGAAATCTTCGCGTCGACTGACGGCGCGCCGACAGCTCTACGGCACAGCGATGAGCAGCAGGTAGGCGACGAACACGACGAGATGGACGAGGCCGGTGAGCACCGTGGTCCGGCCCTGGCTGAAGCTGACGATGCTGACCGCCAGCGCCAGCATCAGCAGCACGGAATCGCCCGGCCCCAGCCCCAACGTCAGCGGCTCGCCGATGATCAGGCTCACCACCGCCACGGCCGGCACCGTCAGGCCGATCGTCGCACAGACCGAGCCCAGCGCAACGTTGAGGCTGCGCTGCAGCTCGTTGTGCGTGGCGGCGCGAATGGCCGACACCGCTTCCGGCAGCAGCACGAGGGTCGCGATGAACGCCCCGACGATCGCATCCGACTGCCCCACATTCAGCGCCTCGAGCCCGCCTTCGAGCGCCGCCGCGATATGCTCCGCCAGCATCACGATGCCGAAAAGGCTGATCAGCAGCATGCAAAGGCTCAGCGCCAGCCGTTGCTTCGGTGCCGCGTGTTCCTCCGCAGGGGGAGCGACCGCGTCGAGGAAATCGTCACGCTGCCGGGTCATCTGCGCATAGACGAACGCGCCATAGAGCAGCACGCAGATCGTGCTGACGAAGATCAGCTGGATCGGCGAGAAATGGCCGGGGCCCGCGGCCAGCGTGAAGTTGGGCAGCACCAGCGTCAGCACGGCAAGCGCGATCACCACGGAGAGCAGCGCGCCTGTGCCGAGCGGGTTGTACTCCTGCCGGCGGTGGCGCAGCCCACCCAGAACGAGGCAGACCCCGACCACGCCCGAGGTGATGATCATCACCGTCGAGAACACGGACTCCCGCGCAATCGTCGGGTTCGGCGTGCCGTGCAGCATCACCGACACGATCACCGACACTTCGATCGCCGTCACCGCCATGGTCAGAACCAGCGTGCCGTAGGGCTCGCCTAGCCGGTGCGCGACCGCCTCGGCATGGCCGAGCGCCACGAACACGGTCCAGAACACCAGCCCGATGATCCCGACCGAAAGCGCCAGTTCCACCAGCGGCGGTAGATCTTCGAGATCGGCCTGGAGCAGCAGCAGCGTCGCCCCGAGCAGGAACGCTCCCGCCGGCACCAGCAGCGGCACGCCCCTGATCCCCCGTCCCGACCCGACCGTGACAGTCTCGTCCTTGTGCATCCCGCCCTCGACATCTCGCCGGCGCGCCTCAGGCGGATAATGCGCGCTTGCCGCAGACGCGCCATCGCAAGTTGCGGGTTATCGGCAGGAATTCTTCGCTCGTCGGCGCCAGCCCGCTCGTTGCGCCGGCCGGCCGGCGTCGGTATCTTCGCTCGAGGGACGCAATCATGCTTGGCAGGATCCTCATCGGGGCGGTGCCGGTCATCGCGGCGCTGGTCGCCGCCGCCTTCGTGCTGCCGTCGGACTTTCCGCTCCTCCCCCGCCAGTTGATCCTCTTCGCCATCGGCGTCGGCGGCATTGCCGTCGCAGAGTACCTGGCCTTCGGCCCTGGGGTGCGGCGCATCGCAACAGCATTGGGAGTGGTGGCGCCGCACTGGCGCGCCGTCATCGTCGCGCTCGTGGTCAGCATCCCGATGTGGCTCTTCCCGTGGCTCTACGGTGCGTTCACGGGAGCGAGCATCGGGCTCGCCCCTAACTGGGCGACGGTCCTGCTTGGCGTCATCCTCGTCAACGGCATAGCCGAGGAGGTGATCCACCGGGCTTTCATCTTCGGGCACCTGCGGCAGCAGCGCTCATTCATTCAGGCGGCCTCGATCTCGGCCGCAATCTTCGCGCTGCAGCACGTCTACCTTGTCTTCACCATCGGCGCAGTCGGGGGGGCCGGCGCCATCCTCCTTGCGCTGCTGCTCGCCTTTCCGCTCGCCTTCATCTACGAGGCCGGCGGACGATCGCTGGTCGGACCGGCCATCCTGCACACCAGCTCGAACGCCCCGATCATGCTCTTTGCCACCGGCGAAAGCGCCACGGCGCTGCTCCTGCCGCACATGGCCGCCGTCCTCGCGTCCATCTATGCCTCCTTCGCCTTCGGACGCTGGCTTCGCTCCTGACGGTTGATGTATTTCGCATGGCCGCAGGAGCGATGTGAAGAAATCATCCCCACGCCTTTTTGGGGTCGCCAAAAGTTTACGGCTGAACGACAGTCGTTCGATCCGAACTTAAGCATTCGTCGCACATGGCTGTTGACTCTTTTTAAGTATTAAGTCCCTCTTAACGATACGGAGGCCGCTCCAATCAGCACGCTGGCGATCAACAAGCCGGCGGCAGGTGGAGGAACGTGGGGTGGGAGACGCTTGGGGGAGCGAGGCAATTGCTTCGTTCGACGTTCTAGGTGTGCCGGTCAGTGCCGTAAATCTGGAAATCGCTGCGAACAATATCGAGACCTGGGCAAAGGACGACTCGCCCCGGATGGTCATTGTTCGGGACGCCCACGGGGTCGTCAGGGCCAGGCAAGATGATGAGTTCCTCGAACTTCATCGTCGCGCTGCCATGGTGACGCCGGACGGCATGCCGCTGGTCTGGCTGGGCAAGCTTGCCGGGCACAGTGTGGGGCGCACCTGCGGCGCCGACCTGATGGAGCACCTGATCGCGAAGTCGTCGCATTCGGGTGTTCGGCACTACTTTTACGGCGGCAAGCCCGGCGTCGCCGAACTGCTCAGGCAGCGCCTGCTGCAGCGCTTTCCTGGAGCCTCGATTGTCGGCACCCGTTGCCCGCCATTCGGCCCGCTGACCGAGGACGAGCGCGCCGCGGTGGCCGCCGACGTCATACAGTGCAGGGCCGATGTCGTCTGGGTCGGCATCTCCAGCCCCCGGCAGGAAAAGATGATGGAGCAGCTCCTCGCCGGCCTCGGGGTGACGGCCATTGGCGTCGGCGCGGCATTCGACTTCCACAGCGGCCAGGTCGCGCGCGCTCCAAGGTGGATGCAACGCTCGGGGCTCGAGTGGTTGTGGCGCGTCGCATGCGAGCCGAGGCGGCTCGGGCCGCGCTACCTCGAGACCGTCCCCGCATTCACGCTGGGAGCAATCACCAGCCATCTCAGCCGAGGAAAGGCCCACAAGTGACTAGAGGTTTGGTCGACCAGCCGCGTCCGCTTTACTGGTGGCTGGCAAAGCACGTATCCGCTCATCATCGCGGCCAGTGGCAAATGCGGCGCCTGCCCGCCGACACGAGGATCGCGGTGCGGCTGACGCATTACTGCCCGGAGCTCGGCTTCATCTACCATCACAACGCGAAGGCGGCGAGCACCACGACGACGAGGTTGCTGCACGAGCTGTTGTCGCGGCGAAGGGCAGTGGAAGGGACCGGCAGCCTGCTTTCGGGCCCCGCTCATTGGCGAGAGATCATTCCGGTCCTCAACGACCCTGCGACCTACCGCTTCACCTTCGTCCGGCATCCGGTCGCCCGGGCGGTATCGACCTTCAACAACTTCTTCGTCGAGCAGCAGAACGCCTACACAAGGCGATACCGTTTCGCGACCCGGCGCGCGGGCATCCGCCTCGGTGATGCCAGCCACGGCAACTTCGACCGCTTTCTCGATCTCAGCGAGGAGTTGCTGACCGAGCACCCGGACATCTGCGATCTGCATATTCGCACCCAGGTTCGCAACCTGTTCAT
The DNA here is from genome assembly GCA_023393475.1 of Pseudomonadota bacterium. GTDB lineage: Bacteria > Pseudomonadota > Alphaproteobacteria > Rhizobiales > Devosiaceae > Devosia_A. The sequence goes on along the minus strand of JAEWLC010000036.1, from coordinate 1,831 downwards.
CGACGACCTGCGCTACCGCAGGATCGGCCGGATGGAGACTTTCGCCGCGGATATGGCGAAGATTCTGGGCGACATCGGCCTTGCACAATGGTCAGAGGAGTCCCTGTTCGACGTGCGCGAGAACGCTTCCCGCAGCGTCGCCCGCTTCCGTCATCCATCCCAGCGTCAGGTGGATCGGTTGCTGAGGCTCTATGCCGAGGACTTCGACCTGTTCGGCTACGAGGGCGACCGATACCTCGCCCGGCCACGCGAGCTGTCCACCGCATCGTCGTAGATCCGTTCGAGCTGACGCAGATTTGTCGCCGGCGAGTAGAGCGTCTCGTAGCTGTCCCGCGCGCCAGCGGAGAGCTGCACCAGGCTCGCTCGCGTGCCCACGAGGTCCTGCAAGGCACGAACCAGTGAGTCCGGATCACCGGGCGCGAAGTGCGCCCCGCTCCGGCCCGGCTGAACGATTTCCGCGAGTGCCCCGATCGAAGCCGCGAGAACCGGGAGCCCAAGCGAGAATGCCTCGGCCACGACGACCGGAAACCCCTCGTAGCAGCGCGACGGTACCACCAGGATGCTCGCACTGCTCATCAGGGCAAGCGCCTCCGGATGCGGCCTCGCCCCGGTGAACAGCACGTTCGAAGGTGCCATCGACTGCAGCCGCTCCCGTTCGGGGCCATCGCCCACAATCGTCAGCAGCAGCTCCGGAAAGTGCCTCCACGCCGTGACTAGCGTATCCACACCCTTCTCCACCGACAGGCGCCCCACATAGACGGCGCCGCTCCTTGGGTTTCCCTCGTCCGACGGGGACGGCATCGGCGCGAAGTTCGGCTTCACCACGATCCTGTCCTCAGGGACGCCGGCCCCGATGAACTTGGAGCGGCCGAACTCACTCAAGGCGATGAACCGGTGGACGCTGTCGAGCCAGTGGGAGGAGCCGAGCGTCGCGGCCTGCATGCTGGCAACGGCCGCCGAGCCAACCACCGAGTTTCGGTAGCAGCCATGGTAGATGCCCCAGAGACGCCCTCCATCCGTGCATTTCTCGCAGACCTGCCCGTTTCGCAGGAACGTGCCGTTCGCGCAGAGCAACCGATAGTTGTGCAGTGTCTGCACAACCGCGGCGCCGGCGCTGCTCGCCGCCTGGTGTATCGAGGGCGACAAAAGCGGAAAGAAGTTGTGCACATGGACGACGTCGGGCTGCACCTGCCGGACGAGGTCATGGACGCGTTTTGCACTATCACGGGACCCATGCGCCTCGAGGGCGACCCTCGCCTTCCGCAACACCCCCGACACGCTGTCGTTGCTGGTAATGTCGACGGTCACCTGGTGTCCGGCTTCGGCGAGCAGTTGCGCCTCGGCGGCGACCACTCCGTCCTCGCCGCCGTGGAGTTGATAGCTGTTGTGAAGGATCAGCACCTTCATGATTGCTCCCCCCGGAACAGCCGCCGCCAGCTGAAGTAGATTGCGGCAAGGAGCCCGCCGAGAGCCGCGCTCAGCAGCGCAATCGGAGTCGCGAGCGAAGGCGAAGCGAGGGCAAGAACGAGGGCGCCACCGAAACACACGAGTCCAACTACCCGCGACAGCAGAATGCCGCTCGGCAGCCCGACCGACACCAGCACGACGCTGATCCCGCTCCGCGTCGCCTCGGCCACGGCCGTCGCCGCAAAGAGCGCGAGCAGCAGCAAGCTGATGAGATCCGCCTGCGCGGGAAACAGCATCGGCAGCAGCACCGGGCCGGCAATCAGCATCGCCGCCGCGTATGTCATGCTCAAGGCGGCCAGCCCCCCTGTGAGACGCAGCAGAATCTCGCGGCCGGCGCTGCGGGACTTGCGGACAACCTCTCGTG